>NZ_JBEZDO010000051.1:0-42499 GCF_040648355.1 Nonomuraea sp. NPDC049152
GAGCCGTACAAGATCGCCTCCACCCGCGCGACCCGCTCCAACAGCCCATCGGCCTGCAACCCACGGGCGAACTTGTGCGCGGCGGCCATCGGCCCACCGGTGTGGGAACTCGACGGACCGATACCGATCTTGAAGAGGTCGAAGACGCCGATGCTCATCGCAGGTACTCCGTCGCGGCGTCGAGCAGCCAATCGGCGAGGTAGCCGGCGAAGGAGGAGCGGACGAGCACGAGGAAGCCGTCCTCCCGCGCGAGCAGCACGACCTGCGTGCGCGCCAGCGTGGTCTGGGCGCAGGCGCCCGGCCCGAACACGCTCGGGTGCAGGTCGATCGTGCAACCGTGGGACAGCAGGTCGCGCGCCTTCGGCCCGGCGACCAGCAGCGTGGTCCGCTGGGCCGACACGTCGACCACCGAGCCCTGGCCGCCGTCCACGGCCTTGCGCAGCAGCTCGGACCTGAAGCCCTCGGGGCCGATCACCAGCCACTCGTCGGGACCGAGCCAGGCCACGGTCAGCTCGCCGGAGCCCGCGGCGGTGCAGGGCTCGGTGGGCAGCGGCACGCCCAGGGCGGCCCCGACCTCCTCAGCGGCCTGGCCGGCCGGGTCCACCCGCACGTTGACGTGGGTGAGAAACGGGATCTCCGCCAGCTCGAGCACCCCGCTCGCCGAGGCGGCCTCGAACCGGTCGGCGAAGGCCGCTGCGGGACTCCTGCGTTCAGCCATCGCGGCGCGCTCCTTCCGGGTCGTACAGGACGTGAGAGGTGACGGTGACGGGCACGATCTGCCCGTCGACGGGTGCGTAGAGCCGCTCGCCCACCCGGCTCTGCCCGCCGCGGACCAGCGCCAGCGCGAACGTACGGCCGAGGGCGGCGCTGCGGTAGCTGGAGGTCACGTGGCCGAGCATGGGCACGGGCGGCGCGGGCAGTTCGGCCTCGGCGACCAGGTGCGCGCCCTCGGGCAGCAGGAAGCCCGGATCGTCCGGCAGCAGGCCGACGAGCTGCTTGCGGTCCGCCCTGGAGGTGTCGGCCCGCGCGAAGGAGCGCTTGCCGACGAAGTCGGGCTTCTTCTTGGACACCACCCATGACATACCCAGGTCCTGCGGGGTGATCGTGCCGTCGGTGTCCTGGCCGACGATCGGGTAGCCCTTCTCCGCGCGCAGCACGTGCATGGTCTCGGTCCCGTACGGTGTGACGAGCCCGGTGTCCATGATCGTGCTCCACAGGCGCAGACCGTCCCACGAGGTCACGTTGATCTCGTAGGCCAGCTCGCCGGAGAAGCTGATCCTGCACACCCTGGCGGGGATGCCGGCGACCTCCGTCTCCCGCCAGGTCATGAAGGGGAAGTCCTCGACGCCCACGGCGAGTTCCGGGGCCAGCCCGGCGAGGACCTCACGGGACCTCGGCCCGACCAGCGCGACCGTGGCCCACTGCTCGGTGACCGAGGTGAAGTGCACCCGCAGCGAGGGCCACTCGGTCTGCAGCCACTCCTCCATCCAGTCGAGCACGGCCGCCGCGTTGCCGGTCGTCGTGGTGACCAGGAAGTGCTCCTCGGCCAGCCTGATGACGGTGCCGTCGTCGAAGACCATGCCGTCCGGCTTGCACATCACGCCGTAGCGGACCGCGCCGACGGCCAGCGAGCTCATCAGGTTGGTGTAGAGCCGGTCGAGGAACTCGCCCGCGTCGGGGCCGATCACGTCGATCTTGCCGAGCGTCGAGGCGTCCATGGCGGCGACGCCCTCACGGGCGGCGGCGCACTCGCGCAGGACGGCGGCCTCCATGTCCTCGCCCTCGCGGGGGTAGTACCACGGGCGCTTCCACTGCCCGACGTTCTCGAACAGCGCGCCGTTGGCGACGTGCCACTCGTGCAGCGGGGTGACCCTGACCGGATCATGCAGGACGCCGCGGTCCCTGCCGGCGAGGGCGGCGAAGCTCACCGGCGCGAACGGCGCGCGGAACGTGGTGCTGCCCAGCTCGCCCACGGGGACGCCGAGGGCGTGGGCCACGATCGCCGTGGTGAGCAGCCCCGAGGTCTTGCCCTGGTCGTGGGCGGTGCCCGCGGTCGTGTAGCGCTTGATGTGCTCGACGGAACGCAACCCGGCGCCCGTCGCCCTCAGCACGTCGGCCGCGGTCACGTCCCGCTGCGTGTCGACGAAGTGGGAGGTGTAGTCGTTGGCGGGGACCAGCCAGAACGCCGGTCCGGCGGACGTCGGCGTCTCCGCCGTGGCCCGTGGCGCGGACGCGCGCTCCACAGCCCTGCCGAGCACCGCCTCCAGTGCGCGGTAGCCCGCGGCGGCGCCGTCGGCCAGGCAGCCGGTCAGCGTGAAGACGCCCTTCGCCGCTCCGGCCGTCTCGACGGCCTGGCGCGAGTCGTCGGGCACGATCGTGCCGAGCGCGTCGTCGTAGCGGAGCGTGCCGCCCGACTGGCTGAACAGGTGCACGACCGGGTTCCAGCCGCCGGACACGAGTAGCAGGTCGGCGGCGAACTCCCGCTCCCCGACCGCGACGTCGGCCTCGCTCCTGTGCCGTCCGGCCAGCACGGCGGAGACCTGGCCGTCACCTTGGGCGGCGGTCACCACGTGCCCGGTCAGCACCTCGATGCCGCGCTCGCGCGCGCCCGCCGACCATGCGGCTCCGGGCGAGGGCCTGACGTCGACGATGGCGGCGATCTCGACGCCCGCGTCGGCCAGGTCGAAGGCGGCGGCGTAGGCGCCGTCGTTGGCGGTGAAGACCACCGCGCGGCGGCCTGGGAGCACGCCGTACCTGTTGACGTAGACGCGGGCCGAACCGGCCAGCATCACGCCGGGCAGGTCGTTGCCCGCGAAGGCGATCGACCGCTCGTGGGCGCCGGTGGCCAGCACGACGCGCTTGGCGCGGATCCGCCAGACGCGTTCGCGGGCGACGTCCGCGGGCGCGGAGGCGCCCAGGTGGTTGGTGCGCCGCTCGACGGCGACGACGTAGTTGTCGTCGTAGTAGCCGATCGCGGTGGTCCTGCGCAGGACCCTGACCTCGGGCAGGCCGTCGAGCAGGGTCGCGGTCGCGGCGGCCCACTCGGCGCCGGGGCTCACCTCCTGCGGCCCCAGCACGTCGTCCGTCTCCGGCTCGGTCACCGACTCTCCGGTGCCGAGCAGGCTGCCGCCCGGTTCGGAGCGCTCGTCGGCGAGGATCACTCGAGCGCCCGTGCTCGCCGCCGCGCGCGCCGCGGCCAGGCCGGCCGGGCCCGCCCCGATGACCAGGACGTCGCAGTGGGCGTGGACGGCGTCGTAGCGGGCGGGGTCGGGCTCGGTGGCCAGCCTGCCCTGACCGGGGAGGCTGGTGGCGACCAGGCCGTCGTACAGCTCGACGGTGGTGGCGGGCAGCATCGGCTCGGGGAACGGCGCCTCGATCTGCACGACCGCGCTCGGCTCCTCGCCGCCGGCGGAGACGATCCCGCGCGGGCGGCCGAGCTTGACGCTCGTCGCGACCTGGCGCACGCCGTTGGCCAGCAGCGCGGAGGCGAGGGTGTCGCCCGGGTGGCCGGTGTACTCCCGGCCGTCGAAGGTGAAACGCAGCGTGGTGTCGCGGTCGATCCGCCCGCCGTTCTCGCGCCTCATGAGCTCACCGGCCTTGCTTCGCCCGCCCGGTAGACGGCGTGGATCTCGTTGGTCGCGGTGTCACGCACGGCGTTGAACCAGCGGCGGCAGCCCGCCGAGTGGCTCCAGCGCTCGGCGAAGCGACCCTTGGGGTTGTCCCTGAAGAACAGGTAGCGGGCCCACTCCTCGTCGGACAGCGCCGAGGGGTTGTCCGGATAGGCGACGTGCGCCTGCCCGCCGTAGTGGAACTCGGCCTCATCGCGTGGGCCGCACCATGGGCATGGGATCAGCAACATCGTGTGGTCCTCAGTGCGCGACCGCGGCGGCGCCGTGCTCGTCGACGAGCGCCCCGGTGGTGAATCGGTCAAGGGAGAAGGGGGCGTTGAGCGGGTGCGGCTCGTCGTTGGCCACCGTGTGGGCCATGCACCAGCCCACGCCGGGGGTCGCCTTGAAGCCGCCGGTGCCCCACCCGCAGTTGAGGTACAGGCCGTCGACGGGGGTCAGCCCGACGATCGGTGAGGCGTCGGGCGAGACGTCCACGACCCCGCCCCAGGTCCGCAGCACGTGCGCCCTGGCGAAGACGGGGAACAGCTCGAGGGCCGCGGCCATCTGCCGTTCGATGATGTGGAAGGCGCCGCGCTGGCGGTAGGAGTTGGCCGCGTCGATTCCCGCGCCCATGACCAGCTCGCCCTTGTGCGCCTGGCTGACGTACACGTGCACGGCGTTGGACATGACGACCGTCGGGTGGACCGGCTCCAGCAGCTCGGACACCAGCGCCTGCAGGGGGTGGCTCTGGATCGGCAGGTCGATGCCCGCGGTTGCGGCCACGACCGAGGTGTGCCCGGCGGCGCACAGCGCCACCTTGCCCGCATTGATCGTCCCCCGCGTGGTCTCCACGCCGGTCACCCTGCCGTCGCGCACCTTCAGCCCGGTGACCTCGCAGTGCTCGATGAAGTCCACGCCGAGCGCCGCGGCGGCTCTGGCCAGGCCCCACGCGACGTGGTCGTGCTTGGCGATGCCGGCCCTGGGCTGGAAGGTGCCGCCCAGCACCGGATAGCGCACGTCGGGCGAGATGTTGACGATCGGGCAGACCTCCTTCACCTGCTGGGGGTCGAGCCACTCGGCGTCGACGCCGTTGAGGTTGTTGGCGTGCACCCGCCGTACGCTGTCGCGGACGTCCTGCAGGCTGTGGGCGAGGTTGAGGACTCCGCGCTGGCTGAACAGCAGCGGGTAGTCGAGCTCCTCCTCCAGCCCCTCCCACAGCTTGAGCGCGTGCTCGTAGATCCCCGCGCTCTCGTCCCACAGGTAGTTGGACCTGATGATGGTGGTGTTGCGCGCCATGTTGCCGCCGGCGAGCCAGCCGCGCTCCAGCACCGCCACGTTGGTGATGCCGTGGTTCTTGGCCAGGTAGTAGGCGGTGGCCAGGCCGTGTCCGCCGCCGCCGACGATCACGACGTCGTAGGAGGACTTCGGCTCGGCGGCGCTCCACAGCCGGTCGGGGTGCTCGGGCAGGTCGGCGCCGGGTGTGCGCGGGCTCATCGGGCCTCTCCGTAGAGCGGGTGCTTGCCGGCCAGGGCCTCGACCCTGCCGCGCAGGAACGAGAGGTCGGCCTGCGGCGACAGCGCGGTGGCGATGATGTCGGCCACCTCGGTGAAGTCGGCGGCGCCGAAACCGCGGGTGGCGAGTGCGGGGGTGCCGATGCGCAGCCCCGAGGTGACCATCGGGGGCCGCGGGTCGAACGGCACGGCGTTGCGGTTCACCGTGATGCCGACCTCGTGCAGCCGGTCCTCGGCCTGCTTGCCGTCCAGCTCCGAGTCGCGCAGGTCGACCAGGACGAGGTGCACGTCGGTACCTCCGGTCAGCACCCGCACGCCCGAGGCGACCGCGTCGGGGGCCAGCAGGCGCTCGGCGAGGATGCGCGCCCCTTCCAGGGTGCGCCGCTGCCGGTCGCGGAACGCCTCCTCGGCGGCGATCTTGAAGGCGACGGCCTTGGCGGCGATGACGTGCTCCAGCGGACCGCCCTGCTGTCCGGGGAAGACCGCCGAGTTGATCTTCTTGGCGAGTTCCTCGGTGGAGAGGATCACGCCGCCTCTGGGGCCGCCCAGAGTCTTGTGCGTGGTGGTGGTGACGACGTGGGCGTGCGGCACGGGAGAGGGGTGCAGGCCCGCGGCCACCAGGCCGGCGAAGTGCGCCATGTCGACCATGAGGTAGGCGCCCACCTCGTCGGCGATCCGGCGGAAGGCGGCGAAGTCCAGCTGGCGGGGGTAGGCCGACCAGCCCGCGATGATGAGCCTGGGCCGGTGCTCGCGGGCCAGGCGCTCGACCTCCTCCATGTCCACCCGGTAGTCGCTCTCGCGCACGTGGTAGGCGGCCACCTTGTACAGGCGTCCGGAGAAGTTGATGCGCATGCCGTGCGTGAGGTGGCCGCCGTGGGCCAGGTCGAGGCCGAGGATGGTGTCGCCCGGTTCGAGCAGCGCGGCCATCGCGGCGGCGTTGGCCTGGGCGCCCGAGTGCGGCTGCACGTTGGCCGCCTCGGCGCCGAACAGCGCCTTCACCCTGTCGATGGCGAGCTGCTCGATCACGTCGACGTGTTCGCAGCCGCCGTAGTAGCGCTTGCCCGGGTAGCCCTCGGCGTACTTGTTGGTGAGGACCGAGCCCTGGGCGGCCATGACGGCGGCGGGCGCGAAGTTCTCCGAGGCGATCATCTCCAGCGTCGAGCGCTGACGCGTGAGCTCGTCGCCGATGGCGGCGTGCACCTCGGGGTCCACAACGTCCAGCGGGGTGTCGATCATCTGGGGTCCTTTCTAGCCGCGCAGGCGCTGCATCGCCGGGTCGAACAGGGGCTCCTCGGCGACCACGGCCCCGACCCTCCGGTCGAAGTACCCGAGGTCGACCGTCTGGCCTGGGGTCGCGAGCGAGGCGGGCAGCCACGCGTAGGCGATCCCCTTGCCGATCGTGTAACCATAGGCGGCGCTGGTGACGTAGCCGACGACGCGGTCGCCGTCGTAGACCGGCTCCTTGCCCATGACCACCTCGTCGGTGAGCAGGCAGGTGAGCCTGCGCTTCACCGACTCCTTGCGGGCGAGCAGGGCCTCGCGGCCGACGAAGTCACCCTTGTCCAGCTTCACCGCGAAGCCGAGGCCCGCCTCGTATGGGTCGTGCTCGTAGGTCATGTCGGTGCCGAACGAGCGGTACCCCTTCTCCAGGCGCAGGCTGGTGAAGGCGCCCCTGCCGCCGGCGACGACGCCGAGGTCCTGGCCCGCCTCCCACAGCGTGTCCCAGAGCTTGAGCCCCATGTCGCTGGTGGTGTAGATCTCCCAGCCCAGCTCGCCGACGTAGGACAGGCGCAGCATCGTGACGGGCACGTTGCCGATGAAGGCGCGGGTGCCGCGGAAGTAGCGCAGGGCCGTCAGGTCGGTGCTGGTCAGCGGCTGGACCAGGTCGCGGGCCCGCGGGCCCCATACGCCGACGCAGCAGGTGCCCGCGGTGATGTCACGGACCTGCACCGAGCCGTCGCGGGGGCGGTGCCGGTCGAACCAGTCGAGGTCGAGGTTGCCGTTCGCGCCGATCTGGAACTCCTCGGCGCCGAGGCGGGCGACGGTGACGTCGCTGCGGATGCCGCCGTCGGTGTCGAGCAGGAGGCAGTAGGTCACCGAGCCGACCGACTTGTCCACGTCTCCCGTGGTCAGGGACTGCAGGAAGGCGACGGCGCCGGGACCGCTGACCTCGAGGCGCTTGAGCGCGGTCATGTCGTACATGGCGACGGTCTCGCGGGTGGCCTGGGCCTCCGCTCCGACGATCGGGGACCAGTACTGCGCGGCCCAGTCGCCGGGGGTGGGGATGTCCCTGCCCTTGAGGAGTCCCGCGTTGCCGCCGTACCACTGCGGCCGCTCCCACCCCGAGGCCTCGAGGAAGACCGCGCCGAGATCCTGCTGGCGCGGGTGGAAGGGGCTGGTGCGCAGCGGGCGCGGCTCCTCCATGGGCTGCAGGGGGTGGATGATGTCGTAGACCTCGACGTAGTTCTGGCAGCCCCTGGCCGTCACGTAGTCGGGGGCGAGCTGGTGCGGCTCGAACCTGTTGACGTCGCACTCGTGCAGGTCGAAGGAGGAGCAGTGGCCGTCGACCAGCCACTCGGCCATCGCCAGGCCGACGCCCGCGGAGTGGGTGACCCAGACGGCCTCGGCCACCCAGAAGCCCTTGACCTTCGGCGACTCGCCCATCAGCGGCAGGTGGTCGGTGGTGAAGGAGAACAGTCCGTTGATGCCTTCCTCGACCTTGGCCGACTGGGTGGAGGGCAGCAGGTCCTGGGTCGCGGACCACGCCTCGGCGAAGTCGTCGGGGGTGAAGGTCAGCACCGAGGGCATCACCTCGGCGGCGTCGACCGACAGGATGTCGTCGGCGCTGATCGGCATGGGCCGGTGGCCGTAGTAGCCGATGCCCAGCGTGTCGTAGCGCTCGCGGTAGTAGAGGTCTGCGTCCTGGTGCCGCAGGATCGGCCTGGTGGCCTCCTCGGTCTGTCCCGCCAGGTCCTGCACCTGACCCGTCCACGCCAGCTGGTGGGCCAGCGGGGTGAGCGGGAGGTTCATGCCCACCATGCGGGCGACCTTCGGCCCCCAGATGCCGGCGCAGCAGACGACGATGTCGGCGGGGATCTCGCCCTGGTCGGTCACCACGGAGGCGACCCTGCCGTTCTCGGTCCTGATGTCGAGCACCTCGTGCCTGGGCAGCACCCGCACGCCGCGCTCGCGCGCCCTAGTGAGCTGGGCGTCGACCGCCTTGACCGCCTTGGCGAGACCGTCGGCGGGCAGGAACAGGCCGCCGAGGACCTTGGAGCCGTCCAGGAGCGAGTGCTTGGCCACGCACTCCTCGGGCGACAGCAGGTGCGCCTCGATCCCCCACGCGACCGCCCAGCCGTACCTGCGGTGCAGCTCGGCCAGCCGTTCGGGGGTGGTGGCCACTTCGAGCCCGCCCACCTGGAGGAAGCTGTCGAGGGCGACGAACTTCTCGACCGTGTATCTGGCCATCTCGGTCATGGTCTTCGACCCGTTGGTCTGGAACACGAGGCCGGGGGCGTGTGAGGATGAGCCGCCGGTGGCGGGCACGTCTCCTTGGTCGACCACGGTGACCTCGGTCCAGCCTCTGGCGGACAACTCGTCGGCGAGGGCCGCGCCGACCACGCCCGCCCCGATGATGACGACGCTCGGGCCCGTCATAGCCACCTCCGTTGTTGCGACATATGCAACCAAACGCGTTTACCGCAACAAGCGTCGCTCGCTGCCTTCCGGGTGTCAATAGGTGTTCTGTCTTATTCCGTACGGCTTTACGCCGGATTAGAACGTTCCAATGACCCCCAAGCACCAGCCCGATCGCGGGGTCAGGCGATCGGGCTGGTGGACCGTCAGCTCTGGGGCACCCAGGCCTTGACCTTGTCGGGGTTGTCGGCCACCCACTTGGCCGCCGCTTCCTCCGCCGTCATCTTGTCCTCGGAGATGTACTTCGCCACGAGGTTCTGGTCGTCGTTGGTCCAGGTGAAGTTCTTGACCAGCGTGTAGGCCGGGCTGCCGGAGTCGGCGAACTTCTTGCTCACGATCTTGTCGAGCTCGTACGGCGGGTAGTCGCACGCCACCTTGGCCGCGTCCGCGTCACACCCCTCCTTGTAGGGGGGCAGGTTGACCTTGACCAGCTTGAGCTCCGACATGAACCACTGCGGTTCGTAGAAGTAGCCGATGATGGGCTTCTGCTGCTTCTCCGACTGGCGGAAGGCGGTGATGAGCGCGGTCTCGCTGCCCGCGTAGACGACCTTGTAGTCGAGCTTGAGGTTCTTCACCAGGGCTGCGTCGTTGGTGACGAACGAGGGGTCGCCGTCGAGCAGCTGGCCCTTGCCCTCGGACTCGGAGGTCTTGAACAGCGAGGCGTACTTGTTGAGGTTGTTCCAGTCGGTGATGTCGGGGTACTTCTGAGCCATCCACGGCGCCACGTACCAGCCGATGACGCCCTTGTTGCCCGTCGGGCCCGCCGACACGGCGACCTTCTGGTCCTCGATGTACTTCTTCTTGAGGTCGTCGTGGGCCCAGTTCTCCACGATCGCGTCGACCTCGCCGGTGGCGAAGCCCTGCCACGCCACCTCTTCCTTGAGGTCCTTCTTCACCACCTTGCAGCCGAGGTTCTTCTCCGCAACGTGCGCGATGACCGCGGCGTTGGCCTCGTATCCCACCCACGGGTTGACCGCCAGGTTGAACGTGCCGCAGCTCTTGCCCTGGCCACCGGCCGCGGGCTGCTGTGTCTCTCCGACCTTCGCTCCGCCGCAAGCGGTGAGCAGGAGGCCGGTGCCGGTCACGAGCACGATCGCCCTGACCCTTCCACTCCTCTTCAAAGCCACCTGGTCCTCCTGAGATTTCTTCGGCCTGATCGACCGGTTTCCAGTTGTCACTTCCGTGCGAGCCCGCCGTGCGCCGCTGCGTCGGCCCGCTGCGTGGCCGCGCACATGACACGGTCGAGCACGATGCCGAGCACGACGATCGCGAGCCCGGCGGCCAGCCCCTTGCCGCGGAGCTGGTGCTGGGAGAAGCCGGCCACCACGTCGTAACCGAGGGCTCCGGCTCCCACCAGGCCGCCGACGACCACCATCGACAGCACGTAGATCAGTCCCTGGCTGGCCGCCAGCGTCACACCGCTGCGCGCCATCGGGAGCTGGACTTTGGAGATGAGCTGCCACTTTCCCGTTCCGGCCGAGATGGCGGCCTCCACGGTGGTCGGCGAGACTCTCCTGATGCCTTCGGCCACCAGCTTGATCGAGATGGGCGCGGCGAACACGACGGCCGCGATGATCGCGGTGAACCGCGTCGGGCCGAACAGGCCGAGGATCGGCACCAGGTAGACGAAGGCGGGCATGGTCTGACCCGCGTCGAGCACGGGCCTGAGCATCGTGTCGACCCTGTCGCTGCGCCCCATCCACACACCCAGCACCACGCCGAGCACCATGACGAGGATCGTGGCGACGAGCGTCGAGGCCAGCGTCACCATGCTGTCCTGCCAAAGGCCGAGCAGCACGAGCACGAGCAGCCCCGCGGCGGTCACGAGAGCCGCCCGCACGCTGCCCACCAGCAGCGCGACCGCCACGCCTACGGCGAAGACGAGCCACCACGGCGATCCGGTCAGCAGCGCCTCGAAGGGGTTGAGCAGCGTGTTGGTGATCGCGTTCTTGAGCGCTTCGGTGAAGGCTGCGAGGCTGTCCTGCACCCACAGGCTCGCCGCGTCCGCGGCCTGGCGCACGTAGGAGCCGAGTTCGGCCTGGATCGGGAACTCCGCGGCCCAGATGTAGGTGTAGGACAGGTAGCCGAGCACGGCCACGGCGCCGAACGTGCCGGCCAGCTCCAGCCTGCGCCGTCCCGCGCTGCGCGAGCGGCCCGCGCGCCGTTCCACCTCGACCCTCCTGCTGGCGGCCGAGGTGACCCGGTCCAGGACGACGGCCATGACGACGATGGCGAGGCCCGCGTTGAACGCGGTTCCGACGTCGAGCGTCTGCAGCGCCTTCAGCACGGTCTTGCCCAGGCCGGGCGCGTCGATGAGCGCCGCGATCGTCGCCATGGACAGTGCCGCCATGATGGTCTGGTTGACGCCGACGATGATCGTCTGCTTGGCCATCGGCAGCCGCACGTGGCGCAGCGACTGCGCGCCCGTGGCGCCCAGCGAGGCGCCGGCCTCCAGCGTGTCGGACGAGACCTGCCTGATGCCGTGCGAGGTGATGCGGATCGCCGGCGGGATCGCATAGATCATCGTGGCGATCGTGGCGCTGGCGGGCCCGATGAGGAAGAAGAGCGTCAGCGGCGCCAGGTAGACGAACGTCGGCATCGTCTGCATGAAGTCGAGCACCGGCGTCACCACCCGGTTGAACCGGTCGCTCAGCCCCGCCCACACGCCGAGCGGGATGCCGACGGCCAGCGAGAGCGCGACCGCGGTCAGGGTGAGAGCGAGGGTGTCCATGCTCTCCTGCCACAGCCCCAGCACGCCGAAGGAGAGGAACCCTACGGCGGTGAGCAGCGCCACCTTCCCGTTGCCCCACAGCCACGCGATGGCCGTGGCGAGCCCGACGACGCCGAGCCAGCCCAGAACGGGAAGGGGACGGCCGAAGGAGGGCTGGCTGATCAGCGCCTGGACGAACGTCACCATCTCGTCGAGGAAGAGCCTGACGTAGTTGATGAAGTACAGGAAGAACGGGTTGCTGTTACGGCTGTCGTCGATGGCGTCCATGCCCTCGTTGAGCGAGGTATGCAGGGGCGTCAGCTCGGCGCCGCCGAGGTCGAGCGTGTCCCGCCCGTCGAACAGCGCCCAGCCGAGCACCCATACGGCGAGCACCGCGAGGAGCAGGTATCTGCGGGCCGGCAGCCTGGCGGCCACCACCGCCACGGAGGTCATCGCTCCTGCCCTCCCGCGATCACTTCGAGGATCTCCGCGCTGGTGACCACCCCGAGCAGGCTGTCCCCCTCAATGACGCGGACCGGGCGGTCGGCCGAGAGCACGGTGTGCACCGCGTCGCGGATGACGACGTCGGGGCCGAGCACGGGTCCGTCGAGGGACTCGTCCATGAGGGGCTTGCGCATGATCCAGCGCAACGTCAGGACGTGCGATCGAGGGACGTCGCTGACGAAGTCCCTGACGTAGTCGTCGGCGGGGGCGCCCACCACCTGGTCGGGCGTGCCGACCTGGACGAGCTCGCCGTCGCGCATGATGAGGATCCTGTCGCCCAGCTTCAGCGCCTCGCTGAGGTCGTGGGTGATGAAGACCATCGTCTTGCCGACCTCGTGGTGCAGGCGGATGACCTCGTTCTGCATCTCCCGCCTGATCAGTGGGTCGAGCGCGGAGAACGGCTCGTCGAACAGCAGCACCTCGGGGTCGGCGGCCAGCGCGCGGGCCAGGCCGACGCGCTGCTGCATACCGCCGGACAGCTGGTCGGGGTAGGAGTTCTCGAAGCCGTTGAGGCCGACCAGCCCCACGACCTCGCGGGCGCGGGCGTAGCGGTCCTGCTTGGGCACGCCGCGGATCTCCAGGCCGAAGGCCACGTTGTCCAGGACGCACCGGTGCGGCAGCAGGCCGAAGTGCTGGAAGACCATGGCCATGCGGTGCCTGCGCAGCTCGCGAAGCCTGCGGTCGTCGGCCTTGCGGATGTCCTCGCCGTCCAGCACGACCTCGCCCGCCGTGGGCTCGATCAGCCGGGTCAGGCAGCGCACGAGGGTGGACTTGCCCGAGCCCGACAGGCCCATGACGACGAACACCTCGCCCCGCCGTACCTCGAAGGAGACGTCACGCACGGCTGCGACGCAGCCGGTCTGCTCCTTGAGCTCCTTACGGCTGAGCGTGGAACCGACCACGCCCTCGGCCTTGGGACCGAACACCTTCCACAGACCTCTGACATCGAGGATGGGCGGGGCTTCGGTGTCGAGCTGACTACGTTCGGTCAGTGACGGCACGGTCATGACCACCTCTTGGTCGTCGGAGCGTCAGTTCGCTGGGAACCACCGCTGGGGGCGCGGGCGGGTGTTCTGCCACACATGCTTGATCTCGCGGTACTCGTCGAGTCCGGTCGGCCCGAGTTCGCGGCCGATACCGGACTGCTTGAAGCCACCCCACTCGGCCTGCGGCACGTAGGGGTGGTAGTCGTTGATCCACACCGTGCCGTGGCGGAGCCGTCCCGCGACCCGCTGCGCCTTGCCGGCGTCCTGGGTCCAGACCGCGCCGGCCAGGCCGTACTCGGTGTCGTTGGCGAGGAGGATCGCCTCCTCCTCGGTGGTGAAGCGCTCGACGGTCAGCACGGGGCCGAAGGATTCCTCCCGCACCACGCGCATGCCCTGCTTGCAGTCGTCGAGCACGGTGGGCGGGAAGAAGAAGCCTTCGCCGTCCAGCTTGCGTCCCCCGCAGCGGAGGGTCGCGCCCTCGGCGAGGCCCGCGGCCACGTATTCCTCCACCTTCGCCAGGTGGGCCGCGGAGATGAGCGGACCCGCCTGTGCCTCGGCGTCGAAGGGGCCGCCGAGGCGGATGCGCTCCGCCCTCCTGACCACCTCGTCGACGAAGGCGTCGTGCAGGGAGTCCTCCACCAGCAGTCGCGCGCCCGCCGAGCAGACCTGCCCGGAGTGCAGGAACACGGCGGTGAGCGCGAAGTCGACGGCGGTCTCGAAGTCCGCGTCGGCGAAGACGATGTTGGGGTTCTTGCCGCCGAGTTCGAGCGCGACGCGCTTCACCGTGGCCGAGGCCGCCGCCATGATCCGCCGTCCGGTGGCCAGGCCGCCGGTGAAGGACACCAGGTCCACGTCGGGGTGCTCGGCGAGCGGCGCGCCCGCCTCGGGTCCCGCGCCGAGCACGAGGTTGGCCACGCCCTTGGGCAGGCCGGCCTCCTCGAGCGCTCGGACGAGCAGGATGGCCGTGCTCGGGGTCAGCTCACTCGGCTTCAGTACGAAGGTGTTGCCCGCGGCGAGCGCGGGGGCCACCTTCCAGGTGGTCTGCAGCAGCGGGTAGTTCCACGGCGTGATCAGGCCGCAGACGCCGACGGGCTCGTAGACGACCCTGCTGATCGCGTCGTCGCGGCCGGTGTCGATGACCCGTCCTGCGTCGGTTCCAGCCACTCCGGCGAAGTAGCGTAGACACGCGACGGAGTCGTCGACGTCGTACTCGCTCTCCACCAGGCGCTTGCCGGTGTCGCCCGACTCGGCGCGGGCGAATGCGTCGCGGTCGCGCTCCACCAGGTCGGCGACGGTGGACAGCAGCGCGCCCCGCTCTCTGGCGGGGGTGGCGGGCCACGGGCCGCTGTCGAAGGCGTGCCGCGCGGCACTGATGGCGGCCACGGTGTCGGCCGCTGTTGCTTCGGCGACCGTGGTCACGAGGCTGCCGTCGGCGGGCGAAAGGATGCTTCGCTGTCCGCCGGCGACCGGCTTGGTCCACGTGCCGCCGATGTAGAGATCGGTCATCGGCGCACCTCTGATCGTTGCGTATGGCGCAAGGCAATGCTCAGTGAGGAACAGAATTGACCCGTTACCCTCCGTTCGTCAAGGCTTTGAGGGAATCACTGGGCGAATCCATACGTTGTGATTCCGTTTCCGCGCGGCTGTCCCTCTTGACGGGCGGG
The DNA here is from genome assembly GCF_040648355.1 of Nonomuraea sp. NPDC049152. Lineage (NCBI taxonomy): Bacteria > Bacillati > Actinomycetota > Actinomycetes > Streptosporangiales > Streptosporangiaceae > Nonomuraea > Nonomuraea sp. NPDC049152. Next base: position 14,680 of record NZ_JBEZDO010000051.1, read on the forward strand.
CCTGCGCACGTCCACGCTGTTGCGTATACATCACCATTTTGCGTAATACGCAACACAAGGAGGTGTGATGTCTCCTCGTCCAGGCCCCGGCCGCGAGTTCATCCTCACCGTCTCCTGCTCGGACAAGCCAGGCATCGTGTACGCGGTGAGCAGCTTCCTCGTGCAGCACCGCGGTGACATGTTGCAGAGCAAGCAGTTCAACGACCGGCTCGGCGGCGGCTTCTTCATGCGGGTCCACTTCGCCGCCCAGGACGGGCTGGAGGAGCTGCGTGAGGGCTTCGCCTACGTCGCGGAGTCCTTCCAGATGACCTGGCAGCTCAACGACGCGGCGACGCCCACGCGGGCGCTCGTCATGGTGTCGAAGTTCGGCCACTGCATGAACGACCTGCTCTTCCGCAGGCAGGTGGGGGGCCTCAACATCGACGTCCCCGCCATCGTCTCCAACCATCCCGACCTGGAGCCGCTCGCGGCCTCCTACGGCGTGCCCTTCCACCACGTCCCCGTCACAGCGGACGGCAAGGCCGAGGCCGAGGCCAAGGTGCTCGACCTGGTGGCGGAGTACGAGGCGGACCTGGTGGTGCTGGCCCGCTACATGCAGGTCCTGTCCGACGACATGTGCAAGCGTCTGGAGGGCCGCGCCATCAACATCCACCATTCGTTCCTGCCGGGGTTCAAGGGCGCCAAGCCCTACCACCAGGCTCACGAGCGGGGGGTGAAACTCATCGGCGCGACCGCGCACTACGTCACGGCCGACCTCGACGAGGGCCCCATCATCGAGCAGGACGTGGCGAGGGTGGACCACGAGCTGGACCCCGAGGACCTGGTCGCGGCGGGCAGGGACGTCGAGGCCCAGGTGCTCGCCAGGGCCGTCAAGTGGCACAGCGAGCACCGCGTGCTGCTCAACGGGGACCGTACGGTCGTCTTCCGCTGAGCGACGCCGAAGAATGAGGCGGTGGGGGTACTGCGTCCCCCACCGCCTTCTTCATGCCCCGCCGACGACGGACGCCCGCGGCCCCCCTCGGGCGCCGCGGGCGTCCGCGTCACGCGCGGTGCCGGTAGAACTCCGTCGTCTCGGGCGGCAGCGGCGTGTTGCCGAGGATCAGGTCGGCCGCCTTCTCCGCCAGCATCATCACCGGCGCGTAGATGTTGCCGTTGGTGACGTACGGCATGACCGAGGCGTCCACCACCCGCAACCCGTCCACACCGTGCACCCGCATGGTCTCCGGGTCTGTGACCGACATGTCGTCCACGCCCATCCTGGCGGTGCAGGAGGGATGCAGAGCCGTCTCGCCGTCCTTGGCCACCCAGTCGAGGATCTCCTCGTCGGTCTCCACGGAAGGCCCGGGCGAGATCTCGCCCGTGCTGTAGGCGCCGAGCGCGGGCTGGCCCAGGATGTCGCGGGCCACCCTGACGGCCTCCACCCACTCCCTTTTGTCCTGCTCGGTGGACAGGTAGTTGAAGCGCAGGGCCGGATGCTCCCGCGGATCGGTGCTCTTGATCTTGACGGAGCCCCGGGCGTCGGAGTACATGGGCCCGACGTGCACCTGGTACCCGTGCCCTCCCGAGGGCGCCGAACCGTCGTAGCGCACGGCGATGGGCAGGAAGTGGAACATCAGGTTGGGATACTCGACGTCGTCGTTGCTGCGGACGAAGCCGCCGGCCTCGAAGTGGTTGGTCGCGCCAGGGCCCTTGCGCAGGAACAGCCACTGCGCGCCGATCCACGGGTGGCGCCACTTCTGCAGGTTCGGCTGCATGGAGACGGGCTGGCTGCAGCCGTGCTGGATGTAGACCTCCAGGTGGTCCTGGAGGTGCTCCCCCACGCCCGGCAGGTCGTGCACCACGTCGATGCCGAGGGCGCCGAGCTCCCGCGCGTTCCCGACGCCGGACAGCTGCAGGAGCTGCGGCGAGTTGATCGCCCCTCCGCACAGGATGACCTCGCCCGCGCGGACGGTGCCGCCGTCGAACTCCACGCCGACGGCGCGCCTGCCCTCGAAGATGATCCGCGTCACCAGCGCGCGCGTCTTGACCGTGAGGTTCGGGCGCTTCATGACCGGATGCAGGTAGGCGCGGGCCGCGCTGAGCCTGCGGCCGCGCCTGATGTTGCGGTCGAAGCGGGCGAAGCCCTCCTGGCGGTAACCGTTGACATCGTCGGTGAGGGGGTAGCCCGCCTCCTGCACGGCCTCGAAGAAGGCTCTGTAGAGCGGCGTGCTCGCCGCTCCCCTCTCCAGCGCCAGGGGCCCGTCATGGCCGCGGAAGGGCGTGCCTGGATCGGCCAGGCAGTTCTCCATCCGTTTGAAGTACGGCAGGCAGTGGGCGTAGTCCCACGTCTTCATCCCCGGGTCGGCGCCCCACCGCTCGTAGTCGAGGGGGTTGCCGCGCTGGAAGATCATGCCGTTGATGCTGCTGGAGCCGCCGAGCACCTTGCCGCGCGCATGGTAGATGCGCCTGCCGTTCATGTGCGGCTCGGGCTCCGACTCGTACTTCCAGTCGTAGAAGCGGTTGCCGATCGGGAAGGGCAGCGCGGCCGGCATGTGGATGAAGACGTCCCACGGATAATCGGACCGGCCGGCCTCGAGGACCAGCACCCGCGTGGCGGGGTCCGCGGAGAGCCGGTTGGCCAGGGCACTGCCCGCCGAGCCGCCTCCGACGATGACGAAGTCGTACTGCTGTGACGTCATGTTGCCTCGTCTCGCTCGCGCGTTTCACCAAATCGTAGCGCTATACGCATTGTGTTGCACTAGTCGCAACAGGAGATCTTTTGGTCTTGTGTTCGACGCCGGTTGCCTTCAGCACTTACAGTTCCGCTATGAGCAACGACTCGAGCAGCGGGGGCGTGCAGTCGGTCGATCGGGCCATCAGCGTGCTGGAGATACTCTCGCGCCGAGGTGAGGCCGGAGTGAGCGAAGTGGCCGCCGAGATCGACGTCCACAAGTCGACGGCCTTCAGGCTGCTCGGCGCCCTTGAGGCGCGCGGCCTCGTCGAGCAGGCCGAGGACAGGGGCAAGTACCGCCTCGGATTCGGCATCATCCGGCTGGCCGGCGGGGTCAGCACGCAGATGGACATCACCCAGCGCGGGCGGGCCGTCTGCCAGCGGCTGGCCCAGGAGATCGGCGAGACGGTCAACATCGCCGTGCTCCGCTCCTCCTACGCGGTCAACCTCGACCAGGTCAGAGGTCCCTCGGCGGTCACCGCCTACAACTGGGTCGGCCAGGTGACCCCGCTCCACGCCACCTCCAGCGGCAAGGTGCTGCTGGCCTACCTGGAGGACAGGCAGCGCGCCAGGCTGCTGGCCGACGGCGAGCTGAAGAGCTTCACGCCCAGGACGATCACCGGGATCGACGCGCTGGAGCAACAGCTGGCCCAGACGCGCGCGGCCGGCTACGCCTTCTGCCTGGAGGAGCTGGAGGAGGGGCTCAACGCCATGGCCGCGCCCATCCGCTCCTACCACGGAGAGGTGGTCGCGGCCGTCAGCGCGTCGGGGCCCGCCTACCGGTTCAGCGACGAGCGCATGCACGAGCTGGCCCCCGTCCTGATGAGCGGCGCCGACGAGATCAGCCGTCGCCTCGGGTACGCGGGCTAGCCCTGGCCAGCCGTACGACCACGCTCTTGGAGGTCGGGGTGTTGGACGTCTCGGCCACCGAGTCCAGCGGCACCAGCACGTTGGTCTCGGGGAAGTAGGCCGCGCAGCAGCCGCGGGCCGTCGGGTAGGCGATCACCCTGAACCCTTCGGCCCTGCGCTCGCCGTCCGGCCACTCGCTGATCAGGTCCACCAGGTCGCCGTCGGCGAGGTCGCGCTCGGCCAGGTCGCCGGGATGGACGAAGACGACCCTGCGCCCCGCCTTGACCCCTCGATAGCGGTCGTCGAGTCCGTAGATCGTGGTGTTGTACTGGTCGTGGCTCCTGACCGTCTGCAGCAGCAGCCGGCCCTGCGGGACCCGCAGCACCTCCAGCTCGTTGACGGTGAAGTTGGCCTTCCCCGTCGCGGTCGGGAACCTGCGCTCGTCCCTGGGCGCGTTGGGCAGCGCGAAGCCCGCGAGCGCGCGTGCGTTGAAGTCCTCGAAGCCGGGGATCACCCGCGACACCCTGTCCCTGATCGCGCCGTAGTCGCGCTCGAAGTCCGTCCACGGCACGTGCGGGTCCTCGCCGAAGAGCGCGCCGGCCAGCCGGCAGACGATGGCCACCTCGGACAGCAGCTCCGCAGAGGCGGGCCTGAGCCTGCCGTGGGAGGCGTGGACCAGGCCCATCGAGTCCTCGACGGTCACGTACCCGGCCGCGTCGCGCTCGGTACGGCCGAGCGTCGGCAGGATGAGCGCCTCCCTGCCGCACACCGCGTGGGAGCGGTTCAGCTTGGTGGAGACCTGCACGGTCAGCCTCGTACGGCGCAGCGCCGCCTCGGTGACGTCGCTGTCGGGTGTGGCCCTGACGAAGTTGCCGCCCATCCCGACGAACACCTTGGCCGACCCGTCGCGCATGGCGCGGATCGCCTCCACGGTGTCGAGGCCGTGATGCCTGGGCGGCGAGAAGCCGAACTCCTTGCCCAGCGCGTCGAGAAACGCCTGCGCCGGCTTCTCGTAGATGCCCATGGTCCTGTCGCCCTGGACGTTGGAGTGCCCGCGCACGGGGCACACGCCTGCGCCGCTCCTGCCGACGTTGCCGCGCAGCAGCAGGAAGTTGACCACTTCCCTGATCGTGGCCACGGAGTTGCGGTGCTGTGTCAGCCCCATCGCCCAGCACACCACGACCGACCCCGCCGCGCGCACGTCCTCGGCCGTCGCCTCCAGCTCGGCCATGGTCAGGCCGGTGGCCTCCAGCACCTGGTCCCAGTCGAGCCCGCGCAGGCGCCGCTCCCACTCCTCGAACCCGTGCGTGTGCCGCTCGATGAACTCCTCGTCCGCCGAGTCGAGCAGCAGCAGGGACAGGGCCTGGAACAGCGCCATGTCGCCGTTGAGGCGGATCTGCAGGAAGCGGTCGGCCAGCGAGGTGCCCTTGCCGAGACCCGACGGCTTCTGCGGGTTCTTGAAGCGCAGCAGGCCGGCCTCGGGCAGCGGGTTGACCGCGACGATCCGCGCCCCTCCGCGCTTGGCGCGCTCCAGCGCCGTCAGCATGCGGGGGTGGTTGGTGCCGGGATTCTGGCCCACGACGAAGATCAGCTCGGCCCTGTGCAGGTCCTCCAGCGACACCGTGCCCTTGCCGATGCCGAGCGTCTCGTTGAGCGCGGAGCCGCTCGACTCGTGGCACATGTTGGAGCAGTCGGGCAGGTTGTTGGTGCCGAAGCGGCGCACGAGCAGCTGGTAGGCGAAGGCGGCCTCGTTGGAGGTGCGTCCTGAGGTGTAGAACACCGCCTCGTCGGGGCCGTCGAGAGCGCGCAGCTCCCTGGCGATGATCTCGAACGCGGCGTCCCATGCGATCGGCACGTAGTGGTCGGAGCCCGCGGGTTTGTGCATCGGCTCGGTGAGCCTGCCCTGCTGGCCGAGCCAGTGGTCGCTGCGGACGGCCAGCTCGTCCACCGGGTGGGCGGCGAAGAACTCCCGCCCGACCCTTCGCGTGGTGGCCTCCTCCGCGACGGCCTTGGCGCCGTTCTCACAGAACTCGGCGGGGCTGCGGTGCTCGCCCTCGGGCCAGGCGCAGCCCGGGCAGTCGAAGCCGCGCTTCTGGTTGACCTGGAGCAGGGTCAGCGCGGTGCGGCCCACCCCCATCTGGCGGTAGGCCGTCTCCATCGCATGCGCAACGGCGGGCAGCCCGCCCGCCCAGTCCTTGGGCGGGCGGACGCGCATGCCCTCGTCGCCGACGTCGTCGTGCGGCGCCTTTCGAACCACTGTCAGCCGATCCTGTTCTGTACCCATTCGTGGAAGGCGCCGATGTGGTGCTCGCTCGGCACGAGCACGCCTCCCTTGGCGTACGTGCGCGAGCCCATCGCGGGCTGGCAGCGCTCGCACGCCTCGAAGTCCTGCTCGTTGACGCGGTGGAAGAGCTCGACGGACTTGTCCAGGTCCTTTCCGCTCGCCACCACATCGGGAAGATAGAGCCAGTCACACTCGACGACGGTCCTGTCGACCGCCAATGGAAACATACGGTGCACGATGACGTGATCGGGCACCAGATTGATGAAGACCTGGGGCTTGATCGTGATGGCGTAGTAGCGCCTGTCCTGGTCCTCGCTCACACCGGGGATGCGGTCGAGTCCCTCGGAGCCGTCCACGGTGAAGCCCTGGATCTCCTCGCCGAACTCCGCGCCGTGCCCGACGAAGTACTGCGCCGCGTAACCGTCGGCGAACTCGGGCAGCACCTCGGTCAGCTCGGGGTGGATCGTGGCGCAGTGATAGCACTCCATGAAGTTCTCGATGATGAGCTTCCAGTTGGCCTTCACGTCGTACACGATCCTACGGCCGACCTCCAGCCCGGCCACGTCGTAGTTGTCGATCAGGTCGAGGGCGCCGAGCCGCTCGGTCACGGCGCCGAGCACGTCCTCCTCGAAGGAGGGAGGCTCATCGGCCAGGCATACCCACACATAGCCGAGCCACTCCCGGACGTGCACCTTGACCAGGCCGTACTCGACACGGTCGAGATCGGCCATCTTCGTGAGGTTGGGGGCGGCGATCAGCTTGCCCTCGAAGTCGTAGGTCCACGCGTGGTACATGCACTGGAAGGCCCGTGCGACCTCGCCGGACTCCTCGGTGCGCAGCTGCGCGCCACGGTGCCTGCAGACGTTGTAGAAGGCGCGCACCGACTTGTCGCGCGCCCTGGTGATCAGGATGTTCTCGCCGCCGACCTGGACCGTCTTGAACGAGCCGGGCTTGGGCAGGTCGGACGAGCGCACCGCGCAGAACCACATCGCCTCGAAGATGTTCTTCTGCTCCCGCGCGAACAGCTCCTCATCGGTGTAGTAGTGGCCGGGCAGGGTGGGGATCACGCTGGAGGTGGTGGCGGGGCTTGAGGTGGTCACGGGAGTACTCCTCTTGTACGGGCCGGGTCAGTGTCCTCGGCGGATCCAGTCCTCGAGCTGTGGAGCCTCGGCTCCGATGCTGGTGTCGTCGCCGTGGCCGGTGTGGACCACCGTCTCGGCCGGCAAGGTGAGCAGCGTTCGGCTGATCGACGAGATGATCGTCGGAAAGTCGCTGAACGACCTGCCCGTCGCCCCGGGACCGCCCTGGAAGAGCGTGTCGCCGGAGAACAGGACGCCCAGCTCGGGCACGTACAGGCAGACCGCGCCCGGAGCGTGCCCTGGGGTGTGAAGAACATGGACGGCGCTGTCGCCGATCCTGATGAGCTGCCCGTTCGCCAGCGCCCTGTCGGGAGCCGCGACCGGGTGCGTGAGCTTCCACAGCACCGAGTCGTCAGGGTGCAGGAAGACCGGCGCGCCGGTGCGCGCGGCCAGCTGGGGAGCGGAGTTCACGTGGTCGTCGTGGGCGTGCGTGCACACGATGCCCACGAGCCTGCGGTCGCCGACGGCCGCGGCGATCGCGTCGGCGTCGTGGGCCGCGTCGATGACCAGCACCTGGTCGTCGTCGCCGAGGAGCCACACGTTGTTGTCGACGTCCCAGGTCTGGCCGTCCAGGCTGAACGTCCCCGAGGTGACCAGGCGCTCGACGCGCATCACAGCACCACCACCGAGCGCAGCACGTCGCCGTGGTGCATCTTGGCGAAGGCGTCCTCCACCTGGTCGAGGCCGATGGTCTCGGTGACGAAGGCGTCCAGGTCGAAGCGGCCCTGCAGGTAGAGCGAGATCAGCATGGGGAAGTCGCGGCTGGGCAGGCAGTCGCCGTACCAGCTCGACTTCAGCGCGCCGCCGCGGCCGAAGACGTCGAGGAGGGGCAGGTCGAGGGTCATCTCCGGGGTCGGCACGCCCACGAGGACGGCGGTCCCCGCCAGGTCGCGGGCGTAGAACGCCTGCTTGAAGGTCTCGGGACGGCCCACCGCGTCGATCACCACGCCGGCGCCGAACCCGCCGGTGAGCTCCCTGACGGCCTCGACGGGGTCGTTCTCCTTGGCGTTGACCGTGTGCGTCGCGCCGAAGTCGCGCGCCCACGCGAGCTTGCGGTCGTCCACGTCCACCGCGATGATCGTGGTGGCCCCTACCAGGCGCGCCCCCGCGATGGCCGCGTTGCCCACGCCGCCGCAGCCGATCACCGCGACCGAGTCGCCCCGGCTGACCGCGCCGGTGTTCACCGCGGCGCCGAGACCCGCCATCACGCCGCAGCCGAGCAGCCCCGCCGCTGCGGGGGAGGCCGCGGGGTCGACCTTGGTGCACTGCCCGGCCGCCACCAGCGTCTTCTCGGCGAACGCGCCGATCCCGAGCGCGGGGCTGAGCGGGGTGCCGTCCTTCAGCGTCATCTTCTGCACGGCGTTGTGGGTGGCGAAGCAGTACTGCGGGCGGCCCCGCAGGCAGGCGCGACACGAGCCGCAGACCGCACGCCAGTTGAGGATGACGAAGTCGCCAGGGGCGACGTCTGTGACATCGGGGCCGACGGCCTCCACCACTCCGGCGGCCTCGTGGCCGAGCAGGAAGGGGAAGTCGTCGCTGATGCCGCCCTCGCGGTAGTGCAGGTCGGTGTGGCAGACGCCGCACGCCTGCACCTTCACCAGCGCCTCGCCGGGTCCGGGGTCGGGGACCAGGATCGTCTCCAGGCTGACCGGCTTGCCCTTGCCCGTCGCGACCACGCCGCGTACTTCATGAGCCATGATTCTGATTCACTCCTGTGTCAGCCGGCCTGGACCGGCGCGGTCTCCAAATGGCGGCGCCAGCGGGTGAACAGCCTGACCTGGTTGACTCCCAGCACCGCGACAGGACGGTCGCCCTGCCGGTAGACGGCGAGGAAGCTGTGGTCGGCGGGGTCACCCTCCTCCACGGTCACCGAGTCGGCGTGCCTGGCCTGCCCGATGAACTGGATCTTGATGTCGAACTGGTCGGACCAGAAATAGGCGGGGCGCGCGGGCTCCGGGCGGGCGGTGCCGCCCGACAGCAGCGTCGCCGCCGCGACGGTCGCCCGCTGCCTGGCGCCCGTCCAGTGCTCGATCCTGTGGTGGCCGCCCTGCGCGGGATCGAACCAGGCCGCGCAGTCGCCCACAGCGACGACGCCGGTGACGTTGGTGCCGCCGCCCTCGTCGCAGACCACGCCGTTGCCGAGCTCGACGCCGCTTCCCTCCAGCCACGCGATGTTGGGGGTCGCGCCGATCCCGACGACGACGACGTCGGCGGGCAGGTGTGTGCCGTCGGCCAGCCGTACGCCGTCCACCCGTCCCGTTCCCGTCAGCTCCGCGACGTACATCCCGCGCACCAGGCGCACGCCTCGCCGCTCGTGCAGCGTGGCGATCGCCTCCGCCATCGAGTGGCCGAGGACGCCGGCCAGCGGCGCGGTCCCCGACTCCACGAGGGTGACGTCGAGGCCGAGGTCTCTCGCGGTCGCGGCCACCTCGGCGCCGATGAAGCCGCCGCCGATCACGACCATCCGCTTGGAGCTCTCCAGGTCGCCGCGGAGGCCACGGGCGTCGTCCAGCGTGCGCAGCGTGTGGACGCCCGACAGCCCTCGTGAGCCCCGTAGTTCGCGGGCGGAGGCGCCGGTGGCGATCACGATGCCGTCGGCTCTGATCGAGGTGCCGTCGCTCAGCGTGACGCTGCGGGCGACGGGGTCGAGCGCGGTCGCGGCCACGCCGAGCCGCCACTCGACGTCGAGCTCCTCGCCTTCGCCCTCCAGGGCGAGATCGGCCTCACCGATCGCGCCCTTGAGGAAGTCCTTGGACAGCGGGGGCCGGTCGTAGGGGCGGTGCGGCTCGTCGCCTACCAGGACGAGCCTGCCCGCGTAGCCCTGGCTGCGCAGGGCCCTGGCGGTCAGGAGTCCGGCGAGCGAGGCGCCGACGACGCAGACGGTGTTCACGCCTGCCCCTTGAGCGTGACCCCTGGGGGCAGGTTCGGCTCCTCGTCGGAGGGCACGACGTAGATGACGTCGTCCTCGACGACCACCTGGTGGGTGCGGACGGGACGCTTGGCCGGAGGGGCGTCGACCTGGCCGGTACGCAGATCGAACCGCGAGGCGTGCAGCGGGCATTCGATCTCGCACCCCTCGAGCCAGCCGTCGGCCAACGAGGCATCCTGGTGCGTGCAGGTGTCGTCGATGGCCAGGAGCTCGCCGTCCTCGGTATGGAAGACGGCGATGGGCGGATCGGCTTCCACACGGAAGGCCTCACCCCGCGGCAGTGATGCAAGTGGGCACGCTGGGATCATCGTGTCACACCTCGGTTTCGCAAAGAGAAACATCTCGCGCTATACGCAACAGGGTGCGGGTGTGGAATGCGGATGTCAAGACCGGTTTTGTGCAAGAGGTCCTTCTTTGCATGGTCTGGCGGGGGCGCCGCCCGGAGTCCCAGGCGTCCGGCCGCGCCCCACAGCCGCTCGGCTGCGCCGGTCACGTGGCCGGAGTCCAGGCCGAAGCGCGGAGCCGCCTTGCGCCACAGCCGGTCGACGGGCCGCCGACACCTTCCCGTAGGCTTAATCGGAATCGGAATCCGCTTAACCTTTAATCGTCCCATCCGCAGAAAGGGCACCACATGATTCTCGTAACCGGCGCGACCGGGAAGGTCGGCCGCAACGTCGTCGGCGAACTCCTGCGAGCGGGCGCCAGGGTGCGTGCCGTCTCCCGCTCCCCCGAGCGAGCGGGGCTGCCCGCCGAGGTGGAGGTCGTGCGCGGCGACCTCGCGGCTCCGCCGCCGCTGGACGGCGTGGAAAAGATCTTCCTGTTCCCCGGCGAGACCGACCTGCGCCCGTTCGCCGACGCGGCTCGCGCGGCGGGTGTGCGGCACGTCGCCCTGCTGTCCTCCTCCGTCCCCGGCTACGACCGGCCGAACCCGATCAGCGACGCCCACCTCGCCCACGAGCACGCCGTCGCGGAGGCGGGGCTGCCCTACACGTTCGTACGGCCGGGCGGCTTCATGGCCAACGACCTGACCTGGGCCGAAACCATCAGGGCCGAGAACGTGGTGCGCAGCCCGTACGGCGACGCGGGAACCGCGCTCATCGACGAGCGCGACATCGCCGCCGTCATCGTGGGCGCCCTGCTCGACGACGCCCACATCGGGCAGGCGTACACGCTCACCGGCCCTCAGTCCTTGACCGTCAAGCAGCGCGTCGACATCCTCGGCCAGGCGCTCGGTCGCGAGCTGCGATTCGAGCACCAGTCACCCGAGGCGTTCGCGATAGACATGGCGGGCTTCGCCAAACCCGAGTTCGTGGACGCGATGCTCGACTTCGGCGCGTTCTTCGACGGCAAGGCGGGACCGGTCTTCCCCACGGTCGCGCAGGTGACGGGCAGGCCGGCGCACACCTACGCGCAGTGGGCCGCCCATCACGCCGCCGAGTTCCGCGCCTAGAATCGAGGCGGAATCCGATTCCGCACGAGCCGAGGGCACATGTCGCGCAAGCCACGCATCGACGCCGAACGCAACCGCAACCGCGTTCTCGAGGTCGCGCGCGACCTGTTCGCCGCGCACGGCGACGAGGTCCAGATGTCGGACGTGGCCAGGACGGCGGAGGTCGGCATCGGCACGATCTACCGCCACTTCCCCACGCGACAAGCCCTGGTGGAGGCGGCCGCCGAGCACAGGTTCGCCGAGATCCTCGCCTTCGCCTCCGACTCGTGCGCGGCCGATCCCGATCCCGTGCACGCGGTGGAGCGCCTGCTGGGCAATATCGGCGAGGTCCTGGCCAGGGATCGGGGCCTGTCGGGGGCGATCGAGTCGGCGATGGGCTCGACCGAGCCGCAGGGCGGGACCAGGGTCAGGTTCGAGAAGCTGGCGAAGACGCTCATCGAGCGATGCCACGCCGAAGGCGCCGTCAGGCGGGACGCCGCCGCAGGCGACCTCTACATGATCGTCTGCGGGCTCGCGGCCGTGATCCGCACGGGCAGCGGGGACTGGCGCCGCTTCACCCGCCTCGCACTGGACGGGCTGGTGACCCGGGAGAGCCGTTGACTCCACCTCGCGCCAGCGCGCACCTGCCCGGCCGGTGGCCCAGGCTCCGGCCGTACTCTCAGAACATCTCGTCCAGCAGGCGGTAGTAGTCGAGCCGCCGCCGGTCGACCTCCTCCGGCCCGTAGGCCGCGAGGAAGTCGCCCACGGCCGACTCGCCGAAGTCCTCGCTCAGTTCTCGCAGGACGACGGCCAGGTCCAGATGCCGGTCGGCGACGCCGAGCCCGCCCACGTCGATCAGCACGGGCTGTCCGGTGCGGGAGACGAGCACGTTGCCGGGGGTGTAGTCACCGTGCGCGACGACCAGGTCCTCCCGCGCGGGCCGCTCGGCGAGCAGGCGCTCGTAGACCTGCTCCGCGCTCAGATCCGCGTGGTCGTCGTCGAAGTCGTCCGCGTCGACCAGCCCGGCCCTCAACCGCTCCTCGGCGCGGGCCAGCCGTACCGGCAGCCTCTCGTCGAAGGGGCACTCCTCGATCGGTACGGCATGCAACTCGCGCAGCACCCCACCCATGACCGAGCCGATGTCGGCGGGCGCCCGGCGCTCCAGGCTGGGCCAGCCCACATCGGCCAGCACGAGCACGTCCTCGTCGAAGGCGACGATGTCGGGCACCGCCATCCAGTGCTTCAGCCAGCGCAGCCGCTCGTACTCCGCTTCGGCGGCAGGTCCGTGCTTGACGTAGAAGACACCCGCCGCGCTGGTCACGCGCAGCAGGTGCCCGCTCATACCCTCATGATCGTCGGACCAGACCGCGTCGTCGCCGAACAGGTCCAGAACTCGTTCAGAAAACCGCATACCGCGTGAGGATATGCGGTGATCTTCAGGACTTCCTCTGCAGCGCCTTCTCCAGCTGCTGCTTGGTCATCTGCGACCGGCCCTCGATGTGGGCGGCCTGGGCCCGCCGGTACAGCTCGGCCTTGGTCATGCCGCGTGCGGTACGGCCCGCGCCGCGACCGGTCGCCGTGCCGCCCGTCCGTCCGACGCGGCTGGCCCGGCCGCCCTCGGCCGCCGAGAGCGCCTCCAGTTCCTCCTGCCTGCGTTCGGCGAAGGCCGTGCCCAGCTTCCTCAGCCCCTGCTGCCCGACCTTCTTCGCCAGCATCGGGAGCAGCGTGCTCTCCTCCTCCTCGACGTGGTGGTTCACGGACTCGGCGAGCTCGGTCAGCGTCTGCTCGAACTCGGGGCTGCCCACGTCGGCCCGCTTCAGGGCGTCGAGCAGGATCTCCGCCTCCTTGTGCTCCTCGAGACCGTGGTGCGCCTCGAGGCCCGGGTAGACGCGATCCTCCTCCGCGCGCGCGTGCGCGGTGAGGAGGGCGTGCAGCTCGATCACGGTGGCCTTCTGGTCGCCCTTCTTGCTCTTCAGACGTTCGAAAAGGCTCTCGACCCTGCGGTGATCTGCGGTGATGAGTGTGATGACGTCTTCTGCCATGGTCGGGCGGCTACCCGGGTGGCCGGGGTTCAATCACGCGAGGGTGCGCACCACCGTGGTGAACAGGGCGGGCAGGCGGGCGGCCGCGGGAACGATGAGGCGGGCCGCGCTCGGCGTACGGGCGACGCCGAGCAGCGCCTCGGTGAGCAGGCGGTGGGTGCGGGAGAGCCGCCGCCACGCGCGCTCGTAGTCCTGAGGGCGGTCGGCGACCAGGCAGTCCACGAGCGCCTGCGCGGACAGGGCGGCCAGGCTGACGCCCTCGCCGGTGATCGCGTCGGTGTATCCCGCGGCGTCGCCGACGAGCAGGATCCGTCCCGCCACCCTGCTTCGCACGCGCTGCCGCAGCGGTCCCGCGCCGCGCACCGGCGTCGCGGCCGGTCCTGTGAGCCTGCGCAGGAGGCCGGGGAAGGCGGCCAGGTGCTCGTCGTAGAGGCGGCGTTCGGAGCTCAGGACCGCCACCCCCACCAGGTCGCCGCCCACCGGGGTCACGTACGCCTCCCCCGTTCCCGACCAGTGGACCTCGACGAAGTCGGACCAAGGCGCGACGTGATAGTGCCTGCGCAGGCCGTACCTGGCCGGCCTGGGGTCCCGCAGGCCCAGCCGCAGCCACGTGCGCAGCGGGGAGTGCAGCCCGTCGGCGGCCACCAGCCAGCGAGCTCTCATGCCGCCCGCCTCCACCCCGCGCGCGTCCTGGCGGGCTCGGGTGATCTTGCCGGTGATCACGGGGACGCCCAGCTCTGCGGCCCGCGCGGACAGGGCCGCGTGCAGCGAGGTACGGCGAACTCCGCAGCCGGGCGCGCGGCCGAAGCCGGCCCGCGCGCGGGTCGCCGCGTGGACGTAGTCGATCCCGCACAGCGGATGACCGCTGACCTCCACCCCCATCGCCCGCAGGGCGGTGACGCCGCCGGGCATGAGACCCTCGCCGCACGCCTTGTCGACGGGGGCCGCGCGCGGTTCGACGACCACGACGCTCATCCCGGCCAGCGCGGCGTGGATCGCGGTCGCCAGCCCCGCAGGGCCGCCGCCCGCCACGATGATGTCGATCACGTCGGGAGCGTGGCCAGGGCCGCGTTCTCGCAGCGGATCCGCACCCCCAGCAGGACGGCGTTGAGCACGGTGAAGACCAGCGCGGTGATCCAGGCGGTGTGCACGAGCGGGAGCGCCGCCCCCTCGACGACCACCGCCACGTAGTTGGGATGGCGCAGCCAGCCGAACCGGTACGGCCCTCCGCGCACCAGGGGCAGCCCCGGCACCACGATGACCTGGGTGTTCCAGCGCGGTCCCAGCGCCCGGATGCACCACCAGCGCAGCGCCTGGGCGGCCAGCACGAGGGCCAGCATCGGCCAGCCGAGCGCCGGGATGAAGGGCCTGCCGGCCACGTACACCTCCAGCAGGCACCCGGCGAGCAGGCCGATGTGGAGCGCCACCATCCACGGGTAGTGGCGCCGGCCGTAGACGAGCCCGCCGCGCTCCATGCTCCAGCGGGTGTTACGGCGTGCGACGACGAGCTCGGCGAGGCGTTCCACGCCCACGAGCAGTATGAGGATCGAATACCACGGCATCGGCGGCTACCAGCGCAGCAGGACGAGCTCGGAGCAGAATCCGGGGCCCATCGCGATGAGCAGCCCCGCGGTGCCGGGCTGCGGAGGACGGAGACGCAGCGTATCGCGCAGGACGTGCAGCACGGAGGCCGACGACAGATTGCCGCTGGCGGCCAGCGAGCGCCAGGTCAACTCCAGCGCGTGCGGCGGCAGGTCGAGCGCGTCGGCCACGGCGTCCAGCACCTTCGGGCCGCCCGGGTGGCACACCCACGCCGTCACCTCGTCCACCGACAGGCCGTGGTCGGACAGGAAGCCGTGCACGTCGTCGGCGAGATAGGCGCGCACGACGTCGGGCACGCCTGCGTCTAGCACCACGCCGAAGCCGCTGTCCCTGACCTCCCACCCCATGACCCGCTCGGAGTCCGGATACAGGTGGCCGCGCGTGGCGACCACGCTGGGCCCGCTCCCCTCACGTTCGGACCCGCAGGCCACCACGGCGGCGGCGCCGTCGCCGAACAGCGAGCTGGCCACCAGGCTGGCCGTGGACGCGTCGCCGCGCTGCAGCGTCAGCGAGCACAGCTCGACCGAGAGCAGCACGGCGACGTGGTCGGGCCAGCCGAGCAGGTAGTCGTGCAGCCTGGCGATCCCCGCCGCGCCCGCCACGCAGCCCAGTCCGAAGACGGGGATCCGCTTGATGTCGGGCCGCATCCCCAGGCGGCCCGCCACCCTGGCCTCCACCGAGGGCGCCGCGACGCCGGTGACCGAGGTGAACATGAAGAGGTCGACGTCGGCGGGCGAGAGTCCTGCCTCGTCCAGCGCCGCGCCGACCGCCTCGACGCCGAGCTCCACGGCGGTCGAGACGAACACGTCGTTGGCCGCGCCGAAGCCGTCGAGCTTGCCGTACTGGTCGAGCGGGAGGGCGAGGTGGCGCCGCTCGACCCTCGCGCTGGTGTGCAGCCGGTCCAGCAGGCGGCGGTCGGCGCCTTCGGGTAGGAACGTGCGGGCGGCCAGGTCGGTGAGTTCTCCCTGCGAATAACTGTTGGGGGGCAGCACGCCGTGGACGGCTGCGATCCAGGTCATCGATACCCCTCCGGTAGACGCTTCCCGGGAGGCTGCCCTGACCGGTGGCTACTATGCCCATGGGACGGCATGGATTCGGCTGCCATTGATCGGTTGGTGGGACAGGCAGTGAGCGCGGTGCGGGTGCTCGGGGGGCTGGCCGGTAGCTGTCATCCAGGGCCGACGGCCGCGGTCACCGTCCTGGTCACCGTGCTGGCCGTGGCGAGCGGGCGGGACGCGGCAGGGTGCGCGCTGGTCGCGGCGGCGGTCCTGACCGGGCAGCTGTCGATCGGCTGGTGCAACGACGCGGTCGACGCAGACCGTGACGCGGCCGCGGGGCGGGCCGACAAGCCGATCGTGACGGGAGTGGTGAGCACGCGAGCCGTGCGCGGCGCGGCGCTCGTCGCGCTGGCGCTCTGCGTGCCGCTGTCGCTGGCCTCGGGCTTGCCTGCGGGCTCCGCGCACCTGGCGGGCGTCGGGGCGGCGTGGGCCTACGACCTCGGGGTGAAGGCCACCGTCCTGTCCTGGCTGCCGTACGCCGTGGGCTTCGGCGTGCTGCCCGCCTTCGTGACGCTCGGACTGCCGGGACGGCCGTGGCCCGCGTGGTGGGCGGTCATGGCCGCCGCCCTGCTGGGTGTCGGCGCGCACCTGGCCAACGTGCTGCCCGACATCCAGGCCGACCTGGCGGCGGGCGTGCGCGGCCTGCCGCAGCGGCTCGGGCGCGTCCTCGTCTCCGCGCTGGTCCCGCTGCCGCTGCTGGCGGCGACGGCACTGCTGGCCTTCGGTCCGTACGGCGAGGCGGGCGCGGCCGCGTGGGGCGCGCTCCTCTCGGCGAGCGCCGTCGCCGCGGCGGGCCTGCTGCTGAGCGGTCGCGTGCCGAAGGCGCCCTTCGCCGCCGCGATCGTGGTGGCCGCGATCGACGTCGCCCTCCTGGTCGCCAACGGCGCCCGGCTAACCGCCTAGCCAGGGTCCCGCCGGCCGTCGCGACGCCCGCCCTGCGGCGGGTCACGGGTTGCCGCGCAGGCTTCCCATGAGCCAGCGGCTCACCACGGACCAGGCCAGCGGGATCGGTACGGTGCCCGCGCCCAGGCCCACCTCCACCAGCAGGTCGAACACCTCCGGCCGGCGCGCGGCCGTGGCGATCGCCGCGTCGATGAATCCGGGCGACTGCGCGGCGCGGGCGAGCACGTCGGTCGTGCGCAGATGCCGTCCGAGCGCGCGGCGCAGGCCGCGCCGGTAGGCGGCCAGCGGGTCGGCGGGCGCGGTGACGGCCGCCTCGCCCGCGAGCCTGCCCGACAGCAGGGCGTAGTAGATGCCCTCGCCGGTGAGCGGGTTGATGAGGCTGGCCGCGTCGCCCGCGAACATCACCCTGCCGACGCCTGGCCGAGGGCGGCCCGGCGACAGTGGCAGGTGGTGGGCGCGCAGGTCGCGGGCGGGCAGGTCGGGAAGCAGCTCGGCGAGCCTGCCGTACAGGACCCGCCTGCCCGGCAGGCCGGTCGCGCGCAACTTCGGCAGCAGCATGCCGAAGCCCACGTTGGCGGTGCCGTCGCCGATGGGGAAGGCCCACGCGTAGGCCGGCCAACCGGCCCGCTGCATGGCGATGAGCTGGGCGTCGTCGGCGTCGGGCAGGTCGGCGTAGCCGCGAACCGCGATCGCGGTGTGCCTGTCCGGCGTCGGTGGCACGCCGAGCAGGCGGCGCACCGTCGACTGGGCGCCGTCCGCCGCGACGACCGCGCGGGCGCGCACCTCCCCGTCGACGAGAACCTGGCCGTCGTGGGCGGCCAGCGAGCGGACGCGGTGACGGCGCACCTCGACCCCTCGGGCGCGGGCCGCCTCGACGAGGCGGGCGTCGAACACCAGGCGGGGCACCACGTGGTTGGGGCGGGCGACCGTGGCCGAGACGCGCACGCCGCCGGGCGAGACCACCGACAGGCGCTGCGTCGGGCGGTAGTCGGCGATGAGGTCGGGCAGGCCGAGCAGGGCCAGCTCGTCCCTGCCGTGCGCGGCGATGCCGTCTCCGCACGCCTTGTCGCGGGGGAAGTCGTCCCTGTCGAGCAGCAGGACGCGCGCGTCGGGATCGAGTTGCTTGGCGCGCAGGGCGGCCGCCGAGCCCGCGGGCCCGCCGCCGACGACCACCAAGTCCCAGACGGTTGTCATCCAGGACACCTGCCACGCCGCGGTCCCGGCGAAACCCCTGCGCGCGCGACGATCACCGGCCTCCGGCCGACCGCCTCGGCCGCCCGCGTTCGGCGAACGGGACCGCCGGCGCTCAGCCGTCCGTCGAGGTGACGGCGAGGGCGTGGAGCAGGTGGCGCAGGTGGGGGCTCGGCGGTCCAGGCTTGATGGCGAGCGAGGTGACGAGCGCGGGTCCGGCCAGCGGCCGCAGGGCCACCATGGGAAAGGTGGGCAGCCCCGACACCTCGTAGAAGACCGTCCACGACGGCGGGCCGGCCGCGATCGAGACGAGGGTCTCCTGGAAGTCGGTGAACGGCGGGCCGAGGCGTGGTTCGACGCCCACGGCGCGGAACGCGTCCATGATCAGGTCATGGAACGGCGGGTTGTTCTCGCGCGGCGCGAGCCGTACCGGCAGGTCGGCCAGTTGCTCAAGGCGCATCGTCGGCTCGGCCGCCAGCCGGTGGTCGGCGGGCAGCGCCACATACAGCGGGTCGGTCCACGCGGGCAGCAGTTCCAGCTCGGGAGCGGCGGGCATGGCCCGCACGAGCGCGGCGTCCAGCTCGCCCGAGCGCACGGCCGCCAGCCGGTCGGCCAGGCCCAGGCGCCGCAGTCTGACCTGGAGCTGGGGCGCCACGGCGGCCAGCTCGCTCAGCATGCGATAGATCCGGTCGCCCGGCGCGTTCACCGCGCCCAGCCGCAGTACGCCGTCGTCGCCCGACCTGACGTCGGCGGCCACCCTGACCGCCCTGTCCGCCGCCGCCAGCACGGCGCGGGCCTCGGGCAGCAGCCGCTCGCCCGCGGCCGACAGGCGCACGTGCCGGGTCGAGCGGTCGAACAGCGTCACGCCCAGCTCGCGTTCCAGCCGGCGGATCTGCTGGCTGACCGCCGACTGGACGATGTGTAGCCGCTCGGCGGCGCGGCTGAACCCGCTCTCCTCGGCCACGGCCACGAAGTACTGCAGTTGCCGGAGTTCCATCGCCCTCCCCCATTCATCACGATCGCTGATTTCTGGAGGCGACAACTGCTTCTGGTTCGCCGCTTCTTCCCGGATTCGAATGGAATCCGATCTTTGGAGGAGCTGACATGTCGCATTCCCTTGCCGAGCCCGCCACACGCGGGCAGATCGGCACGCTCTCGACCGCGCTGCGGCTGGGAGCGCTGTTCGGACCCTCGGTCTTCGGGGTCACCGCCGCGGGCGTCGCCCTGCCCGAGGTCGCGGCCGCCTTGCGGTCCGGGCCCGCGGCCGTGGCCTGGGTGATCACCGCGCACGCGCTCGCGCTCGGCATCGGCACCGCCGTGTTCGGCAGGCTCGCCGACACGCGGGGCGTCAGGACCGCGCTGCTGGCGGGCGCGACCGTGCTGGGCATCGGCGCGTTCGTCTGCGTCATGGCCCCCGACCTCGGCGTCCTGGTCGCGGGCCGGCTCGTGCTGGCCGCGGGCTCGGGCGCGATGGCCGCGGGAGGGGTGGCCCTGCTGGCGGGCGTGGAGCCGGAGCGGCGGCCCAGGGTGCTCGCGGGCTACGGCATGGTCATGGCGACGTTCGCGGCAGGGGCGACGCTGGTCGGCGGGGTGGTGACGACGTGGTTGAGCTGGCGGGTCACGCTCGTGCTTCCCGTGCTGTCGCTGCCCGCCGTACCTGCCTGCCTGCCGCTGGTACGGCGGGCGGGCTCCAGGGGGCCGCTCGACGTGACAGGCGCCACCCTCCTCACGGTGACGGCGAGCACGCTGCTGGTGCTCATCCAGGGGCGGAGCCTGCGGCTGGAAGCGCCGGTCGTGGTCGCGCTGGCCGTCGTCATGCTCGCCGCCGCCGCGACCCTGGTGTGGTGGACCCGCGGCCGGCCCGAGGGCTTCCTCCCGCATGCGGTGATCGCCTCCGGCCCGTTCTGGGTGGCTGTCGCCATCGGGGTGGGCGTCTTCGGCGGGCTGTTCGCCACCATGTACGCGGTTCCGCAGATCCTGACCGGCGCCCACGGCTGGAGCGTGCTGACCGTCGGCGCCGCGCTGCTGCCGGGCGCCGCGGTGGGCGCGGTGCTCTCCCGCAAGGCGGGGCTGCTCGACGCGGCCAAGGCCCGCGGTCTGCTGGTCGGCACGACGCTTGCCGCCGCCAGCGCGCTGGCCGCGGCGGCGACGGGCGCGGCGGGCGGGTGGCTGCTCGCGGTCGCCGCCTCGCTGTCGCTGGCCGCGTTCGCGGTCACGCAGGTCGTGCTGACCGGTGAGATGTCGGCCAGGCTGGCGCCTCAGGTCCGCGGGATGGGAATGGGGCTGCTGAACCTCGCCTTCTTCGTCGGCGGCGCGGCGGGTTCGGCGCTGACCGGCGCGCTGTCCGCGCCGATGGGGCTGGTAAGGACGCTGGCCGTGGTCGCGCTCTTCCCGCTGGCCGCCGCCGCGGTCGCCTTCGCGACCCGGCGCTAGACCTCTGCCGTGTGGCCTTCCTCATGCGGACCATCGACCGCTGAGGGTGTGGTCACGGCGCGGTCAGCGCCACCATGACCGCCCAGCCGATGTAGGCGGCGTTGACCACCAGCCGCGCCGCGACGCCGATCGGCCGGTCCAGCAGCCGGGGCCGATCGGGACGCGCGTGCCGCAGCGCGTCGAGATGCGAGGCGAGGTAGGCGGTGATGAGCGCGGCGGCGGCCCATCCTCCCGCCGCCCTGCCGCCCGGCACGACGAGCACCACGCCCACGACGATCTCCGCCACCCCGCTGCCTGCGACGGCCGGTCCGGCCCAGGGGAACCAGGCGGGGACCAGGGTGCGGAAGTAGGCGGGGAACACGAAGTGCGAGGTCCCCACGACGACCAGGAAGAGCGCCAGTGCGATGGCGGCGATATCGTGCATGACGCGATGCTCACCCCCGCGGCCGCACGGGCGCTTGAACAGAACGATCGCCGGCTGGTGATCGCCTCCGACGGGCTGACCGTGTTCGCGGAGGACGGCCCCGCGAGCGTGGCCCGTCATCTGCATCCCGCGTGGAAGGTGGTCCTGCCGGACCGGGGGCACGCCGAGGCGGGGCGGCTGTCGGCGGCGGGGCTGCTCGTGCCGCCCCAGCTCGTTCACACCGCCGCCGTCTCCTCCGCCTACACGGCGCTGTTCGTCGACCCATGGCTGCTGCCGCGATCCGGGCAGGAGGTGACGGCGCTGGACGCGCGTGCCGTACGGCGGGTGCGGGCCGCGCTGGCCTCCGGCGCAGACGCGGCCATGGCCGAGCTCGTCACGCTCGTGGGAGCGGGCCCTCCTCTGGACCCGAGGGTGGCCCACGCGCTGAGCAGGGCTGCCGACCTGGCGTCTCTCGGCTCCATCGCCGGCGAGGTCGGATTGTCGGCACCCCGGCTGCGCGCCCTGGTCCGCGTGTCCGTCGGGATCCCCCTCGTCCGGCTGCGGCAGTGGGCGCGGCTGCGGACGGCGGTCGCCCACCTCGGCCGCGCGTCGGTGGCCTCGGCCGCGGCCACGGCGGGATTCGCCGACCAGGCCCACCTCACCCGCACCTCCCGCACCCTCCTGGGCCGCACCCCGGTATCACTCCAAGCGCTCAACCGGTCTTGACTCGCTCCCGATCGAGCGCGCCTTGTCGTCGAAGACGAGCCTGCCTCCGCGCAGCCCCCCGCTCGCTCTTCAGCAGCGTATGGACCAGTGAGTGCCTTCTGGAGCCCTCTTCGGTTTGGATTCTCGACGTGAACGGCGCGCCACCAGCGGGGGCGAAAAGGACACCGGACACGTTTCCCAAATCGGCTGAAATAGAGCCGGTCGTACAATTCGGGCATTTCATCAGTGCCGGGGCGATGATCGTCGAGCCGGGCATGAAGGGCCGGATCCGGCGCGCGACCAGCGCGGCGAGTCGCCGCCGCTAATTCTTCATATATGGCCGTTTCGTCCATTCGGAAGGGGGTCGCTATTTCTTATTGAATAGCGATTCTTGTAGATCTGATGGCGCAAGAGCGCTGCTGATGCGACAGCACAAAGGGTAGATCCAGGACGATCCAGGCCCGTCACTCTTTCGGCCTGCCCGATTCGAAACGGAAAGAAATGACGACAGACATTACCCTTTCACGTGCCGAGATCCGCCGGCTGACGCTGGCCACCCTGTTCGCGGGGACCCTCGTGCTGCCCACCTCCCACGCGGGGGCCGCCACGAACGCGGCGGAGGCCGCCCTCCCCGGCGCGCACGCCTCGGCGCTCTCCTGGAAGACACCGGTGGCGGAACCGCACTGCTGCTCACCCAGCAGACCGTGCAAGTGTCCTCCTGGACCGCGCGGACCTCAGGGCCCGAGGGGGCCCAAGGGCGACACCGGCCCCAGGGGGCCGAAGGGGATGCAGGGCGACCGAGGCCCTACCGGTCCGACCGGCCCCACCGGCCCGACCAGTCCTGGGGGCTCCACCGGTCCGACCGGCCCGTCCGGCCCGTCCGGCCCGTCCGGCCCGAGCGGTCCTACCGGCCCGACCGGTCCCACCGGACCGGCGGGGGGCGCGGCCGGCAGCGTCGACAGCACGTTCCATGGCGGCCTCAAGTTCGTCGCCATCGCGCCAGGCAACGGCAGCACGCTGGTCCGTGACCCGCGCACCACTCCCACATGGAACAGCCTGGGGACCGTGCCCAGCTACCCGGGGAACGTGACCGCCGTTTCGCTGGCGGACCAGGGCAGCGACCTCCACGTCACCGTGCGCACCGCCGAAGGGGAGGTCTGGCAGACGTCCTGCAAGCTCGAGCCCACGCCCGGCACGGGCGGCAACCTGGCATGGCCCGGCAACTGCTCGACCTTCGTCGAGCTGACCCCCCCGATCTAGCGGGGAGGCCACCAGAGCGGGCCGCGCGGCCGGACGCGCGGCTCGCCCCTTCACGTCGGCGAGCGTCGGTCCAGATCACCTTGCGCAGGAAGTAGACGACCGCGCCGACGTCGGCGAACTCCATCCGCAGCCGCTCCATGCGCACGTCGACGAGTTCGAGTCCGGCGGCGACGGCGCTCTCCACGTCGGGATGGCGCCTGCCCCGTCCGCCGGGCTGGTCGCGCCCGAGTCGCCTTGACAACATTTGCCGGATAGCCCTGTAATGACCTTCATGTCGCGTGCCACCGGCCCGGAGGACGGCGGTGGCATGGAGGCGCCGTATCAGGGGGATGATGTCGTGACTTCTCAGTCCACGGGACGCGGCTGACCGCGTAGCGCTCTCGCGCGCCCTTCCCCACCTCGCCGTATCCGGCGATCCTTCCCACGTCGACGTGCCGAAGCGGCGACGCTTCATGCCCGAGCGGGCATCCCTCATTCTTTCCCATGATCTCTTCCACACCTGGAGCAGACCCCAAGCATGACCAATGACTTCAACCAGCCGATCATCGACGAGTTCCGCGCCAACGCCGGCCAGGTCGGCATGTTCGACGGAGCGAGACTGCTCCTGCTGACGACCAAGGGGGCCAGGACGGGCGCCAGCCGTACGACGCCTCTCGGCTACCTGCCCGACGGCGACAGGCTGCTGGTCATCGCCTCCGCCATGGGGGCGCCCGCCCACCCTGCGTGGTACCACAACCTGCTCGCCCACCCCCGCGTCACCGTCGAGGACGGGGCCTTCACCTACGACGCCGACGCGGTGGTGCTGGAGGGCGAGGAGCGGGACCGGCTGTTCGCTCGCGCGGTGGAGGCGGACCCGGGATGGGCCGCGTACCAGGCCAGGACGAGCAGAGTCATTCCCGTCGTCGCGCTCCACCCCATCCACAGCGGCCCGCCCACCGGCCCCATGGGCGATGCGCTCAAGACGATCCACGGCGCCTTCCGCAGGGAGCTCGCGCTGATCCGCAAGGAGATCGCGGCGTCGGGGCCTGGGCTCGGGGCGCAGCTGCGCGTCAACTGCCTGACCCTGTGCCAGGGGCTGCATCACCATCACTCCAACGAGGACGGCAGGATGTTCCCCTCGCTGGAGGAGCGTCACCCCGAGCTCGCCCCCGCCATGAAGCGGCTGCGGGACGAGCACGAGGTGGTCGCTCAGCTGCTGGCCAGGCTGCAGGCCCTGCTCGCGGGCGACGAGCTCGACCACGACGCGCTCGTCGCCGAGGTGGACCTGCTCACCGCGGAGCTCGAGGCCCACCTGGACTACGAGGAGGAGCAGCTGGTCCCGATCCTGAACGGCTTCGGCCGCTGAACCGGCAGGCCGCTTCCGAACCGTCGGAAGCGGCCTGGCCCGGTCAGCCGGCGGACCTCAGGGGGCGGAAGAACTCCCGCAGCTCTCTCGCGACCTGCTCGGGCTCCTCGTGCGCCATGAAGTGGCCCCCGCGCTGAGGGACGCTCCAGTGGCGCAGGTCGGCGTACAGGCGCTCGGCGAGGCTCCTGGGGAAGTTCGCGAACGCGGGCTCATGGCTCAGCGTGACCGCGGCGGGCACGCCGATCCTGGGGACCGGCCGGTTGTTGGCGTAGTCGTAGTACTGACGGAAGGACGAGCCGATGGTGCCGGTCGCCCAGTAGAGGGTCGCCACCGTCAGGATCGTGTCCTTGTCCCAGCTCTTCTCCAGGTCGCCGCCGCAGTCGCTCCAGTCGCGGTACTTGTCGACGATCCAGGCCACCAGGCCGGCGGGAGAGTCCATGAGGGCGGCGGCGATCGTGTCCGGCCTGGTGCACATGATCTCGCTGTAGCCCTGGTCGGTGACGTCGTACGCGTCGAGGGCGTCGAGGAACGCCTTCTCCTCCGCGGTCGGCGGGCTCTCCTCGAAGTCGGTCGTCACCACCGCGGAGGTGATGTGGACGCCGGCGACCTCGCCGGGGTAGAGGGCGCCGAGCCACTGCGTCACCCCGCCCCCGATGTCGCCGCCGAAGGCACCGAAGCGCGGGTAGCCGAGGGTCTCCGTCATGAGCGCGTGCCAGGTCTCCGCGACGCCCCTGCGGGTGAAGAGACCGCGCGGCAGGTCGGAGAACAGGAAGCCGGGCAGCGAGGGGATGACCACGTCGAACGCGTCAGCCGGGTCGCCGCCGTGGGCGGCGGGGTCGGCCAGCAGCCGTGAGACGCGCAGCATCTCCACGAAGCTGCTCGGCCAGCCGTGTGTCAGCACCAGCGGCAGCGGCTCGGGCGCGCCTTCGGCCCGCCTGCCGCGGACGTGCACGAAGTGCACGCGCCGGCCGTCGACGTCCGCGACGTAGTGGGGGAAGTTGTTGAGCGCCGTCTCGACGGCGCGCCAGTCGAAGCCGTCGGCCCAGTAGGAGACGAGCTCGCGCAGGTAGCCGGGGTCGACGCCGGCGGCCCAGTAGGCCTCGTCCGACGCGGTCGTGTACAGGGTGCGGGCCAGGCGGGCACGCAGGTCGGTCAGGACGTCATCGGAAACGGTGATCTGAAAAGGCTTGACTGCCATGGTTCCTTCGTTCAGAAGTGCTCGACATGGGCACTCCTGGGCGCAGCTCAGACAGGCAAAGCTCCCAGGAGGGCCCGGACAGGACGGAACATGGTCATCGGGCTCACCTCCTCGTATCGCGTGACGGGCCCGACTATACAGGGATACGGCCGGGCCCGCATGATCGGAATCAAGCGCTACACGACGACGAGGTCGAGCTCGAGCAGATCGGCGAGGGCGCGCAGGTCCGCGACGCGGTGCCCGGTCCCCAGCGCCCAGTGGTGCGAGATGCCCGTCGCGCTCCACGCGTCCGTCCACTCGCCGGGGTCACGGCCGAAGTCCACCCTGGACGTGGTGTTGCCGATCTTCAGGTGCGGGCCGTCGACCGTCGTGCCCTCGGCGGCGACGAACCCGAACCGGCCGTCGCGCCGCTGGAGCAGGCCGAAGGCGGTCACGGGGCCGTGCGTGACGTCGAACTCCACCGACACGCCCCAGCCGCGCTTGCCGTGGTAGACGTCAAGGCCGCGCAGCAGCGGCCGGCGTGAGCTGATCGCCAGGTGCGCGGGGCCGTCGTGCCCCATCTCCACGTGGCCGCGCAGGAAGTCCAGCGCCTGGAGCTCGGTGAACGACCCTCCCGCGCCGAGCCTGTCCATGATCAGCATGGCCAGTGAGGTGCGCAGCTCGTACTCGCCCGCGGCGGGCACGCCGCGCGCGGTCAGCAGGGAGGCGCCCAGGATCATCCCCGCGCCCAGCCGCTCGTGGATCTCCCCCTCCAGGCCGCGGTGGTAGTAGGCGAGGCTGTCCAGCCCGAAGTCGGACACCAGGCGGTCCAGCCCGACCGAGACCCGCGCGGCCCAGCCGAAGTCCTCGCCGGAGACGGAGGCGTCCACGTCGAAGACGTCCGCGACCTCGCGCGTCCTGGCCGCCACCTCGGCGTCGGTGACCTTGTCCACGCGCACCCGCAGGTCGTCGAACTCGAGCACCTCCACGTGCCCTCCGAAGTTGGCGGGCACCAGCGTCAGGTCGGTGGAGACGTCCAGCATGCCGGGGTAGAGGTGCCCCATCAGCCCGTGCCTGCCGTGGCGCAGCGCCGCGCGCACGCCCGCCGCCCTCACCCAGCGCTCGATGCGCGCCCACGCGCGCTCGTCCTCCAGGTAGCCCGACACCGAGCGGAACGGGATGCCCGCGCGGGTGAACGTGTTGGCCATCTCCGGCAGCGGGCAGGCGCCGCAGTAGGCCAGCCACTGCCCCGTGTCGAAGGTGTTGTGGTCCATCGCCTCGGTGGGCTGCAGGTTGATCAGCAGGACGGGCGCGCCGCTGCGCTGGGCCACGGGAAGCAGCATCGTGGCGGTCATGTAGGTGGTGAGGAAGCCCACGATCAGGTCGCATCCGGCCGCGCGCAGGCGCTCGGCGGCGGCGGCGCCCTCCTGCGCGTCGGAGATGAACCCGACGTCGACGACCTCGCAGCCGAACCCGTTCATCCGTTCGGAGACGCGCGCGGCCGAACGCTTCAGCTGGGGCAGCAGGTCGGGGAACTGGGGCCAGTAGGCGCCAAGGCCGCCCGCGACGAGTCCGACTCTCATAAGGGTTCCTCCAGGGGGTGGACGGTGAGGGTGACCGGCCCGAACCGGCCGGTCACCCGCTGACCGGGGAAGACGAAGTGGGTGGGGCTGACGGCGTCGAGGTTGGGCGCGAGGGTGCCCCAGCACCAGGATCTCGATCGTGTTCTCTCCTGGGGTCAGGCTCAGGTCGAAGGTGTACGGCGCGCAGATCGCGGCGTCCAGCTCTCGGCTCTCGGCGGCCAGTACCACGCGACGCACGACTCCTTCCTCGGCGTGGCCTACGTCGACGTGGTGGAGGCCATGAGCACCGACCTGGTCGTGGTGTCGACCTCGGCGATCTCCGACCGCTACGCCTTCCATGAGGAGCAGGAGATCGTGCTGGTGAAGAGGGCGATGATGGGCGCGGCCGCGCGCCGCATCCTCGCCGTCGACCACACCAAGCTCGAACGGGTGGCGCTGCACAGGGTGGCCCCGCTCGACGACTTCGACGTCATCGTGGTCGACTCGCGCACGCCCGAGGAGGCCATGCGGCGGCTGCGCGAAAGCCACCACACCGTCGAAGTGGCCACGATGTGAAGGGATGTCGTCAATTTAACAGATCTTGTTAAAACGATCGCATCCTTGCTGGAAAGTGTGGGCTCCCGCATCACCGAAGTGGAGGTCTTCCAGTAACGATCAGGCCGGCCCGGTGTTGAACGCGGCTGGAATGGGCTCTGGCTCACTTTTGATGATCAGTGACGCAGGGTGAGTCAGGCGGAGGATCCGGGGCAGCGTACGGTGCGTCGCGATCTTGTAACTA
>NZ_JBEZDO010000052.1:0-42157 GCF_040648355.1 Nonomuraea sp. NPDC049152
TCCAGCGACGGCATGTCCATCGAGATGCGTGACACCGACGAGGACGTCTTCAGGGCGGCCGAGGAGCTCGGTATCGATCTGTCGCGGCGCGAGCCGAGCAGCGTCGAAGAAGTCTGACGGTCCCCATACGCGACCTGCGCGTGTCGGCCCGCGA
Organism: Nonomuraea sp. NPDC049152; assembly: GCF_040648355.1. NCBI lineage: Bacteria > Bacillati > Actinomycetota > Actinomycetes > Streptosporangiales > Streptosporangiaceae > Nonomuraea > Nonomuraea sp. NPDC049152. The sequence continues at coordinate 155 of NZ_JBEZDO010000052.1, forward strand.
CGGAGGAAAGGTGGTCGTCTCCGGCGCGGGCCCGACACGCTGCGGTGGAGCGGAACCGGCGGCTTCGCGAAAGGACCAGGCTCAGTACGGTTCGTCGCCGCGCCGCACGAGCGCTGGGCGGAGCTCGCCGAACGCGTGCACGGCACCGAGCACGCCGTTGATCGATCAGCGGCCTCGCCGACCGAGGTCTTGCTCCATGGCCCAGGCCCGCAGTCCGGCCACGGCTTCGTCCCGTGACAGCGGACCGCGTTCCAGACGCAGATCCTGCAGATAGCGCGTGGCCGCACCGACCAGCGGGCCTGGAGCTATGCCGAGCAACTCCATGATCGCCTTGCCGTCCAACATCACCGGAACGTCGGGCAGCCTCTTGTATCTCTCGCTCTCCTCGGCGGCACGCGCTCTTCTCTCGCGCTCTGCCAGCCACTCCTCATGCCACTCGTCATAGTCCCTCGCCCATTCGGCACGCCGGCCGGCCGATCGCCAGCCGTCCATGTCCTGCTCCCCACCGAGCCCCACCTCCAGGAACAGGTCGTGATGGTCCGCCTCCTCGGAACTGCTCGCAACGACACCGAGCCGGGCGAGCGCGGCGTTGATCGGCCAGCCCTCCCGTGGACCGGTGAAGTCCCAGGTATGCGCCGGACCCCACACCCTCGAACCGGACCGCCACACGGCGGAGGTCTGATATCCGTCCCCGCCGTGGAAGTCCGCCTCCACGTAACCGATCGGCCCACCGCGAGACCAGTCACCCAAGATCTGATCAACGGCCGGGGACATCAGCGTGAACGGCCGAGCCGCTGATCCTCCGCTGTCCCGGCTGTTCAGCGAGCCGGTCAGCTCTTCCAGGAGTCGTCCGGTGACAGGAACCAGCCCCATACGCTGCCGGAGCGGGGTGACAGTCGCTTCCCGCACCCCGGCTATCCGGCTTCTCAGTGGATCGAACCGTCCGATGACGGCGCTGAGCTCGTATGGCATTCACGCACGATAGCCGTACATCCGACGCGAGGATCTTGAGGGCCCGGCTGCGCATCGAGGCCGCGTCCAGGCGGTCGGGCCACTTGCCTGATCAGCCGGTGCCGCGGCGTCCCGAGCATCAGGATGGGCACTGACCGGCGAGGGCGCTGAGGACGGCGTCGATGAACACCGGCGTCCTCGGTTCGTCGGCATGGGGTAGGCCGGGGAATTCGGCCCTGCACGAGGTGCCGGCGATGACGTCGTTGCGGGTCTCGTCGAGCGAGCTCGCCAGCACCGTGTACCGGACCGGGCCCGGAGTGGGGTCGCCGCTGTTGAGCTGCTTGATGAAGCTGTTGGCGGGGCACATCTGCCCGCCTTGCCCGGGTTGCAGAAGGCAGGCGGGCCAGTAGCCGAGCTGCCCGGTGCCCATTGAGACGTAGCTGAGCGTCTGCTCCGCGCCGCCGAGGAACTTCAGGTAGTGGCGCGCGGACAGCCCTCCCATGCTGTGCCCGACGAGGCTGACCTTGCTGCCGTTGTGCGCCTGCCGTACCTGATCCACCAGGTTCTTGATCGCTTCGGCGTTGGCGAGGTTCTCCTCGCCGGGAAGATCGATCGCGTACGCCGGGTGCCCGGCCTGCTCCAACGCCGTCTTCATCTGGTCGAAGACGGCGGGCGTTCCGTTCCAGCCGTGGACCAGGATGACGGGCTCCCGTTGCGCGGCCTGGGCCTGCTGGCCGGTGCACAGCCCGGTCAGCAGGCTGAGCGCAGCGATCAGTAACGGCCCGACGTGCTGTCGTCTCGAGGGCATCGTCGCACCTCCCAACTCGTAGAGGGTGTTCACTTACCTAGTACTCGGTAAGTGAATGGGTTAGATTTAGCACCGTGACCCGCGGCAGGCAAGCCCCCAGCAGGCAGGAACGCGCGCTTCGGCGGCGAGAAGAGATCATCGCCGTCGCCTGCGAACTGTTCGCCCGCGGCGGTTTCCGGGGCACCTCGCTGGCCGACGTCGCCGCCGCGGCGGGCATCACCCAGCCCGGGCTGCTCCATCACTTCGGCAGCAAGGCGGGCCTGTTGCTGGCGGTGATCGAGCGGCGTGACCATGACAGCGAAGCGTTCGCGATGGAACTGCTGGGCATGGCACCCGAAGGGCGGTTGCGAGCCATGCCGGAGTTCGCGCGCCGAAACCGGCAACGGGCGGGGCTGGCCAAGCTGTTCACCGTACTGGTGGCGGAGAGCCTGGAGCCCGACTCTCCAGGCCACGAGCATTTCGTCGACCGCTACCGCGCGATGCGGGCCATCGTCGCCGACAGCATCCGCTCCGCTCAGGCCGCCGGTGTCACCCGGCTGGACATCGACCCCGTGGCCAAGGCGGCCGAGATCATCGCGACTCTGGACGGCCTGCAGACCCAATGGCTGCTCGACCCTGACACGATCGACATCGTCGCCGGTGTCGAGTCCTACGCGCGAACGCTGGAGCACGACCTGACGTGCGGTGTCGCACCACAGGGCCCTCCGGAGAGCGTTCTGTGAGTCACCTCACCGAGCGACCGCGCCCGCGCCGCGCCCATGCGATCCGGTTCCGCGGATGCCGTGCCCGCAGCGTCCCGACCCGGATCCCCGGCGTGCAGGGTGACATCCGCCTGTACGGTGCCCTCGGAGCCCTGCGCCTGCCCCACCTCCGCGCTCACCGTCGAGCGGCCGTCGTCGGCGGGAAAGGCCAGGCGCAGCGCCCTGCCGTCTGAGGCGTCGCGGTACCCGGCGGGTGTGAAGCCCTCCAGGAACCGCATGCTCGCCGCAAGCGAGAACGGCCCGCGCGGGGCGATGGCGATGGCGGTCATGGTCAGTCTTCGTGCGTGGTGATGGCGTAGCCCTCAGGGCCGACGAACGTGAACATCCTGCCGAACGGACCATCCTCGGGCGCCTTGACGATGGGAATCCCGGCGGCGTGGAGCCGGTCGTGCAGGGCCTGCGCGTCAGTGGTCCGGAACCACAGGGCGACCCCGAGGCCGGGCCGCTCGACGGCGTCGAGATCCACTCCCGGCAGCGGCTCGCGGACGGCGAACGGAACCGGTTCGGTGGCGAACACCACCGCGCCGGGCGGCGAGGCAGGCACCCGGCGCAGCCCAAGATGCGTCTCGTAGAAGGCGGCAGCCGCTTCGACATCGCGCACCTGCAGAGCGACGAAGTCCGGCCCGCTGACGGTGACGGTCATGAGTACTCCTCGATCATGGTTTATGTCAGGACTTTGACATAGGAGAAAATAGACGGCACCGCGCTTACATGTCAAACTCCTGACATGCATGAAGGGACTCTCTCCAGCCACACCCCGCCGGCCGCCGACGTGACCGAGCGCCTGGGATACCGCCTCAAGCGCGCCGCCGCGGCGCTGCGCAGCGCGATGGACAGAGCACTGCGTGAGTACGGCCTGACGGTGCCGCAGTACGCCTGCCTCGAACTCCTCGACCAGCGCCCCGGCCTGTCCAACGCCGAGTTGGCCCGCGGCGCCTTCGTCACACGGCAGTCCATGAACGTCGTCCTTCGCGGACTGCAGGACGCCGGCCTCATAACCCGGCCCGCCACCACCGACCACGGTCGCGCTCTGCCCGCCCACCTCACCGAGGAGGGCCACCGTCACCTCGCGTCGGCACGCTCCGCCGTCTACGCCATCGACCAGCGCATGACCGACGCCGTCCCGGAGCGGCGTCTCGCCGAGCTCCTCGCCGACCTCGACCGCATGGCGGAGGCACTCGACGGGTGAGAACGGCCGCACGTTACGATCCGCCGCATGCACAGCGCAGACACCCCAGTTGACGGAGAGGACGTGCGCCGGGTCGTCACCCTGGCCATCGACGCCCTGAGGGATGCCGATCCCCAGGCGTGGGAGGCCAAGGCGGGAACACTCGAGTGGACGTGTTGGGAGACGCTCGAGCATCTGGCCGATGACCTGTTCACCTACGCCGCGAGGTTCGGGCTCACGAAGCCGCCGATGTCCACGCTGTTGCCGTTCCGGACGAGCAGTGACCGAAGCGGCGGGCCGGCGAATGTCATCTTCGTCGAGCGGGCCTCTGGCCCCGAGGGCCTCATGACCGTCCTGGAGGCGTGTGGTGGCCTGCTCGCCTCCGTCCTACGCACCGCCCCCTCGAGCACCGTCGCCTACCACGTCTTCGGCCCCTCGGATCCAGAGGGCTTCGCCGCGATGGCCGTTGTCGAGACCCTCGTGCACACCCATGACGTCACTCAGGGGTTGAATCTGGAATGGTCGCCGCCAAGGGAGTTGTGCGAACGGGTCCTGAAGAAGCTCTTTCCCCATGTCGCCATTGATTCTGACGTCTGGGAGACCCTGCTGTGGGCGACCGGACGCGCCGCCCTCCCCCATCGCCCACGACTCACCGAGTGGCGCTGGTACGGCACGCAGGGGACGTGACTGCCCGCTGCGAGCTCGACGATCCAGTCGCAGGCGATGACGGCACTGGTATTGATCAACCGAAGCATTCACGGCAGGTGCTCCAGAATCAGTCGTGCGACCTCATGCGGCGCCTCCAGATGGACGTCGTGGCCGGTCGGCAGGTCGGCGATCGACACCAGAGGAGTCGTCCGGACGATCGAGGCCAGTTCAAGGCCGAACCCCCGCACGTAGGCGGCGAACACCTTCGCCACCTCGGGTGGCAGCATCTCCCGGATGTCCGACCCGGTCGAGGAGATGACCAGCAGCGGGCAGCGCGTCGCCCGGTAGGTCGCCGGCAGGTCGAGCGCGTCGAACTCGGCTACCAGGTGCGCGAGCGCGGGGTCGGTCGACTGCTCGGTCAGGAACGCCCGCATGATCTGGACGCCTTCGATGGCATCCATTCCCTCGAGCGGCCCGGTCGGGTTGGTGTGCCCGTCGACGTTCACCGCCAGCGGGCACTCCGGGTGAAGGGTGGCCCACAGGGCGGCGACCAGCCCGCCCAGCGAGTGACCCACCACGATCGGCTGGTCCAGGCCGTGGTCGTCGATCGCGGCGGCGACGGCGTCGAGCGCCCCCTGCCACGACCATGTGCCCAGCTCAGGCAGGTCGATCGCGAGGGTCTGGAATCCAGCCGCCTCCAGCATCGGCCGGACCAACCGCCAGTCCGCCTTGGTGCGGCCGGCGCCCGGCAGCAGGAGAACATCACGCATGCGAGGACTGTGGCCCACCGGTATCAGACGGAACAACCGAATATCCCCCTCCTTGTGACACCCGGTCGCCGCGTCCTGGCGATGCGGCCCTATGCGCCGTCGAGCACCGGGAGAGGAACGACGGCACCGACCGTGGTGCCCCCGCCGGGAGTTCCCTTGACGGTGCAGCGCCCGCCCACGGCGGCCAGATGTGCCCCCATCCTGACGATGCCGCGGCCTTTCGCCTCGCCCATGAAGCCTCGGCCGTCGTCACTGATCGTGACCCGCAACCCCTTCGCGCCCCTGGTCACCGCGATGGAGACGACGCGTGCGCCGCTGTGCCTCTCGACGTTGGACAGCGCTTCGGCGAAGCAGCCCAGGACCGCGTCCGCGACCCTCTGGGGCAGCCCCTCGGCGGGCAGCGCCCACGTCTCGATCGTGATCCCCGTGCGTTGTGACCAGCCAGCCAGGCCGGGTAGCGGTGGCCCGGCAGGGCCCGGCGCCGGAAAATCCGATGCGGCCAGGTGGGCGGGCCGCGTAGCCTGGGCCGCATGTCTACGCCCCGGACTTCTTAGCCAGGACACCAGCTTTCGCGTCACAAGTGTGTCCACTGGCTTCTCCGGAGCGTTACTTCATGATTACCTTTCGCGATGTCGACGTGCGCGTCGGCGCTCGTCTTCTGCTGTCCGGCATCACCGCTCACGTCGGTCCAGGCGACCGGGTCGGCCTCGTCGGCCGTAACGGCGCGGGCAAGACCACATTGATGCGCATCCTCGCGGGCCAGGATGCCCCCGCGGCAGGCATGGTCAGCCGTACGGGGCCCGTCGGCTACCTTCCGCAGGATCCCGCGGCGGCCGATCCCGAGCTCACCGTCACCGACCGCATCCTGTCGGCGCGCCGCCTGCACGAGGCGGTGCGCACGCTGCGCGCCGCCGAACACGACATGGGCGGGGGCGGCGAGGCGGCCATGGCCCGCTACGTGCGGGCGGAGGCCGAGTTCCAGGCGCGCGGCGGCTACGCGGCCGAGGCGGAGTCCGCCAGGGTCGCGGCGGGGGTCGGTCTGCCCGACAGGGTGATGGCCCAGCCGATCGGCACGTTGTCCGGCGGGCAGCGGCGGCGGGTGGAGCTGGCCAGGGTGCTGTTCGCCGAGCGCGGCACGCTGCTGCTCGACGAGCCGACCAACCATCTCGACGGCGACTCCATCGCGTGGCTGCGGTCGTTCCTCTCGGGATACCCGGGCGGCCTGGTGGTGATCAGTCACGACACCGAGCTGCTGGCCGAGGTGGTCAACAGGGTATGGCGGCTGGACGCCGACCTGGCGGCGATCGAGGTGCACAACACCGGATGGGAGACCTACCTGGCCGACAGCGCCGCCGCCGAGCGGCGCAGGGGCAGGCAGCGGGCCGCGGCCGAGCGCAAGGCCGCCGCGTTGCACGCCCAGGCCGGAAGGATGCGCTCGAACGTGGCGACGGCAGTCCGCGCCAGGGACATGGCCCGCAGGGCCGACAGGATGCTGGCGGGGGTGGAGCCTGCCCGCCGTACGGAGAGGGTGGCCAGGATCAGGCTGCCCGAGCCCGCGCCGAGCGGGCGGACCCCGCTGGGGGCGGTCAGCCTGGCCAAGTCCTACGGCGAGCTGCCTGTGCTGTCGGGCGTGGATCTGGCCGTCGACCGCGGCAGCAGGCTGGTGGTGCTCGGGCTGAACGGCGCGGGCAAGACCACGCTGCTGAAGATCCTGGCGGGGCGGCTCGCGCCCGACTCGGGCAGGGTGGTGCGCGGGCACGGGCTGCGGCTCGGCTACTTCGCCCAGGAGCACGACACGCTCGATCCCGGTCGCACGGTCGGTCAGAACCTCGCCGACGCGGCGCCGCATCTCACGCACGGGGAGGCGCGCAACGTTCTGGGGTCGTTCCTGTTCGGCGGTGACGACGTCGACAAGCCTGCGGGGGTGCTGTCGGGCGGCGAGAAGACGCGGCTGGCGCTGGCCGGGCTGGTCAGCTCGGGCGCGAACGTGCTGCTGCTCGACGAGCCGACCAACAACCTCGATCCGGCCTCGCGGGCGGAGGTGCTGGGGGCCGTCGGGGCGTACAAGGGGGCGGTGGTGATGGTCACGCACGACGAGGACGCGGTGGAGGCGTTGCGGCCTGACAGGGTGCTGCTGCTGCCCGACGGGGTGGAGGACCTCTGGAACGCCGGGTACGCCGACCTGATCACCCTCGCCTGAACCCCCTGAACAGCCTCGCCTGAACCCGAGACGGATCCGAAGACCACGCATGAGGTAGGACCCGAGACGGATCCGCAGCCACGTGTGAGGCCCGAGACAGCCCGGGCCGCCGGCTTCGCGCGCGCCGGGCCCGAGACCCGGCCCGGCGCAGGCGACGTTTCGTGTACGGGTGCGGCGAGGGTCGGATGGCCGCTCCACTCCACTCCAGATCGCCATGCTGTCGGCGGCGGTCGTGAACGACGGCTCGCTGATGCGGCCCTATCTTGCGCGCGCCTCCAGGCGAGCGTGCGGATGCGGTGAAGGTGTGGGCGCGCCTCCGGGCGAGGGGGCGGCTGGGTGGACGAGGGTTCAGTCGGTGAGGGGCTCGAGGGTGAGTTCGTCCAGGTGGGCGGGGTCGGCGATCAGGTCGATCGCCGTGATCCGGCCCTCGGTGAGCGTGAACGCGAACACCACCTTGGGCTTCCCGGCCGGCGCCCACACCGCGCCCGCCGCCCCGTCGATCAGCGCGAGTACCGCCGTACGGGCGCGTCCCAAGAACGACTCGGCGACCGCGTCCGCGCCTCTGATGAGCCCCGTCGCGCCCACCGCCACCGCGGCGCCGTCGGCCCGCAGGACCACGTCGGGGTCGAGCATCGCGACGAGCGCGGCGAAGTCGCCGCCGCGGGAGGCGGCCAGGAAGGCGTCGACGATCTCGCGCTGCCTGACGAGGTCGATGCCGGGCGTGGGGGCGGAGCCCCCGGCTCCCCCAACGCCCACAACTCCCTCGGCACTCCCGGCACCCTCGCTCCTGGCATCCTCGGCACTCCCTGCCCCCTCAGCGCCGCCGGCGCCTCGGGCGCCCTGCACGCGCCGGCGGGCGCGGCTGGCCAGTTGCCTGCTCGCGGCGGGGCTGCGGCCCACGACGGGCGCGACCTCGTCGAACGGCACGCCGAACAGGTCGTGGAGCACGAACGCCAGCCGTTCGGCGGGTGTCAGCGTGTCGAGCACGACGAGCAGCGCGAGCCCCAGCGAGTCGGCCATGAGCGCCTCGTTCTCGGGGTCGTCCCCGCTGACGATCGGCTCGCGCCCGTCGTCATCCAGCGGGTACTCGCGGCGCGTGGTGCGGGAGCGCAGCATGTTCAGGCAGATCCTGCTCACGATCGTGGTCAGCCAGCCGCCCATGTTCTCCACGTCGCCGGTGCCGGAGCGGCTGAGCCGTAGCCAGGCCTCCTGGAGGGCGTCGTCGGCCTCGCTGAGCGAGCCCAGCATCCGGTAGGCGACCCCCCGCAGGTGGGGCCGGTACTCCTCGAAACGGTCCGCCAGAAAATCGTGTTCGCTCATCGGTCACTTTCTCCCGTGTCGACGTGTCAGACCACTGACCCGGCAAACCACGCCGATGTGACAATCTATGGAGATGACCGACATGCCCCCTGAAGCTCGTACGCCGAAGCAGCGTAAGCAGGACACCCTGGACAGGCTCGAGCACGATGTGGACGTGTGGGTGGCGAGCGCCGATCAGGAGGGCGGCCCGTATCTGATGCCGCTGTCTTTCCTGTGGGACGGCACCGGCCTGCTGCTGTCGACGGCGGCGAGCAACCCGACCGCTCGCAACCTGGAGGTGTCGGGCACCGTCAGGCTCGGCCTCGGGCTCACCAGGGACGTCGTCCTCATCGAGGGCAGCGTGCAGACGCTCGCGTCGGATGAGATCTCGCAGGAGGTCGGCGACGCGTTCGCGGTCAAGACCGGCTTCGACCCGCGGCGGCTGCGCAGTCCCTACCTCTATTTCCGCGTGACGCCGCAACGGGTGCAGGCGTGGCGGGAGGTCAACGAGCTGAAGGATCGCGATCTCATGCGCGACGGAGAGTGGCTGGTTCAGGAGTGAGGGCCAGCGCCCGGCGTTCGGCGGGATCGGTGCCGCCCCAGACGCCGTCGGCCTGGCGGGTGGTGATCGCGTAGTCGAGGCACGGCCGTCTGACGGGACAGCCGTGGCAGATGGCCTTGGCCCGCTCCACCTGCGCGTGTCCCGCGCCTTGGAGCGAGATGGGGAAGAAGATCTCGGGGTCCTCGTCCAGGCAGGCGGCCCGGCGCGAGCGCTCGAGGATGAACATGGAATTCCAGACGTGTCAGCGGGCGGCGTGTCCAGCCCGGGTACCCGGTCATGAGCCGAGCAAACCGTCCCAGTCGGCGAGGAACCTGGCGATGCCGTATCTGGACAGCGCGGCCGCGCGGGCGGCTTTGCCGTACTGGCTCGCCATGGCGGGGTCGCCGACGAACGCCGACAGCGCCTCGACCAGCACGGGCAGCTTGGTGGACAGGACGCCCGCCTCCGGGGGGACGGCCTCGATCGCCTCGGTGGCGGCCAGCGCCACGACGGGCAGGCCGATCATCATGGCCTCGATGAGCGAGAGGCCAAGCGAGGTCCAGCGGTAGGGGTGCAGGTAGGCGCGGCGGCGGGCGAGGGCGGCGTGGAGTTCGGCCTGGGGAAGGTCGAAGGCCGGGTACGGCAGGCCCGACGTCTTCATGCCGAAGACGTCGAGCGGCACCTGGAAGGCGGCGAGCAGGTCGGTGCCCGCCACGCGTGTCCTGCGGACCGGTTCGTTGACGACCACGCCCGCGCGAGGGAGCTCACCGGTGTGGAGGTGGCCGGGGTCGACGACGCCGTGCTCGATCACGTGGACGGGGGCGATGCCGTTGTCCCAGTAGAGCGCGTTGAAGTGGGTGACGTGCACCAGCGGGATGGCCGACTGCCCGGCGAGCGGGTGCCGGGTGGAGGGGACGTCGCCCTTGGGCGTGTTGTGCTCGACGTAGACGCCGGGGACCGTCCTGCCGAGCCAGTCCCCGGCCAACTCGATCTCGTGCGGGCGCTGGTAGACGACGAGGTCAATGCGCTCGTCCGCGAGCCTGTCCCACGGCACCTCGCGAACCGAGGACGGCCAGTCGAAGCTCTGCGCCCTCCCCCGCCCGTCGGGGTCGCGTCCCGGTGTGAGCGGCACGAGGTAGGTGTGGCTGCCCTGGACGAACGAGGTGGTCCATGAACCGTGGACGTGCCAGAGCAGGATGTTCATGCGCGCACCCATCCCACCGCTTCGCGTAGGTCGTGGGCGACCTCGGGAGCGGCGACGATCTCGCTGGGCCGGGTCTTCGGCGTGGGCACCAGGATGGCGCGGGCTCCCGCTGCCCTGGCCGCCTGCATGTCCTTGCCGATGTCCCCGATGACCACGCAGTCGGCCGGGTCGACGCCGAGCGCCCCCGCCGCCTTCAGCACCAGGCCGGGGTTCGGCTTACGGCAGGCGCAGCCGTCGTCCTCGCCGTGGACGCAGATGGCCCACGCGTCGAACGGGCCGAGCAGTTCCTCGACGCGCTCGTTGACCTGGTGGAGCTCGTCGGGCGTGATGAGCCCGCTGGCCACGCCTGACTGGTTGGTCACGACCGCCACAGGGATCCCAGCCGCGCGTAGCGCCGTCAACGCCTCCAGCGCGCCGGGCATCGGCTCGACGAGGCTCGGATCATTGTTGTAAGGGACATCCTTTATCAAGGTGTCATCGCGGTCGAAAAGCACGGCCGCGGCGGGCCGATGCGTGAACATGAGTGGCGGCTACCCCGTCTACCTTGTGTTTAACAAGGGCTTCTCTCGGTAGCGCTTCTCCCATGAGGTTCCTGGGGATCAACGCGGTCTTTCACGACCCGGCCGCTGCCCTCGTGATCGACGGCGACGTCGTCGCGGCCGCGGAGGAGGAACGGTTCAGCCGCCGCAAGCACGGCAAGCGCCCCGTCCCGTTCTCGGCCTGGGAACTGCCCGAGCAGGCCGCCGCGTGGTGTCTCGCCGAAGCGGGACTGCGGCCTGAGGATCTCGACGCGGTGGCCTACTCCTACGACCCTTCGCTGGTCCGGCAGGAGACGGGGGCTCCGTGGGAGGACCTGCGCACCATGTACACGACGAGGGCGCCGAGCTTCCTGGCCACGGCGCTACCGGGGCTCGACCCCGCCCAGGTGCGCTTCGTGCCGCATCACGTGGCGCACGCGGCCTCGGCGGGGCTGGCCGCGCCGTACGAGGAGTGCGCGGTCTTGGTGTGCGACGGCCGCGGGGAGGCCGTCTCGCACCTGGCGGGGCACTACAGGGGCGGCGAGCTGACCACGCTCGCCACGCAGGAACTGCCGCACTCGCTCGGCCTGATGTACGAGGAGGTGACCGAGCACCTCGGCTTCACGCGTTCGAGCGACGAGTACAAGGTGATGGCGATGGCCTCCTACGGCACGCCGCGCCACCTCGACGTGCTGCGCGAGCTCGTCACGGCCACGGGCGACGGCGGCTTCAGCGTCGAGCCCATCGACTGGGGCGGCTTCGCCAAGCGGCTCGGCCATGGCGAGACCTGGACCGCCGACCACGCCGACCTGGCCGCCAGCGTCCAGACGCGGCTGGAGGAGGTGCTGCTCGAACTGGCCTTCTGGCTGCACGACAGGACGAGGGCGCGATGCCTGGCGATGGCGGGCGGGGTGGCGCTCAACTGCGTGGCCAACACCAGGCTGCTGGCCGAGGGGCCGTTCGAGGAGATCTGGGTGCAGCCGGCCGCGGGCGACTCGGGCACCGCGCTGGGCGGCGCCCTGCACCTGGCCCAGGAGTACGGCGAGCCCGCCGCGCCCATGCGGGGCGCCGACCTCGGCCGCGGCTGGACGGAGGGCGAGCTGGCCGCGTGGCTGAAGGTGGCGCGGGTGCCGTACTCGCGGCCGGAGAATCTGGCGGCCGAGGTGGCGCGGGCGCTGGCCGAGGACAGGATCGTGGCCTGGTTCCAGGGCCGCAGCGAGTACGGCCCGCGCGCTCTCGGCCGCCGCTCCCTGCTGGCCCACCCCGGCTTCGCCCGCAACACCGAGCGGCTGAACGACGTCAAAGGACGCGAGCAGTTCCGTCCTGTCGCGCCGATGGTGCTGGAGTCGAGGGCGCACGAGATCTTCGCCAGGGGCCCGGTGCCCTCGCCGTACATGCTGTTCGTCCACGACGTGCGGTCCGACTGGCGGGAGCGGATCCCCGCCGTGGTGCACGTGGACGGGACGGCCCGCATCCAGACGGTGTCGCGGGAGCACGACCCGCTGATGGCCGAGGTCCTCGAACGGTTCGAGGGGCTGTCGGGGCTGCCCGTGGTGGTCAACACCAGCCTGAACACCGCGGGAAGGCCGATGGTCGACTCGCCGAGGGACGCGCTGGAGTGCTTCGGCTCCTCGCCCGTGGACGTGCTCGTGACGGGGCCGTTCGTGGTGCGGAGGGCGACGTGATCACCATCGTCATCCCCACGATCGGGCGGGCCTCCCTGGCCCGGGCGATCCCCGACGGGGTGCCGGTGATCGTGGTGGAGGACACCGAGCGGAAGGGGCCCGCCGCGGCGCGCAACAGGGGGTGGCGGCAGGCGCGGACGCCCTGGGTGGTGTTCCTCGACGACGACGTGGTCCCGGGCGAGGGGTGGCTGGAGGCGCTTATCAGGGACCTGGCGGACCTGCCGGAGGACGTCGGCGGCAGCCAGGGCAGGATCGAGGTGCCGCTGCCGTCCGGCCGCCGCCCGACCGACGCCGAGCGCAACACCGCCGGCCTGGCCCGCGCCGAGTGGATCACCGCCGACATGGCCTACCGGCGGTCGGCGCTGGAGAAGGTCGGGGGGTTCGACGAGCGCTTTCCTCGCGCCTACCGGGAGGACGCCGATCTCGCGCTGAGAGTGCGGGAGGCGGGCTTCCGGCTGGTCAGGGGTGAGCGGGTGACGCGGCATCCGGTGCGGAACGACGGCTTCTGGGCCAGCGTGCGCTTCCAGCGGGGCAACGCCGACGACGCCCTGATGCGCAGGGTGCACGGGCCCGGCTGGCGGTCGCGGATCGGGGCGGGCGGGCTGCTGCCCCGTCACGCGGCCACGACCGTGCTGGGGCTCGGCGCCCTGGCTCTCGCGCTCGCGGGGACGAGGCGTGGCGCGCTGGCCGCCGCGGCCGGATGGGCGGCGCTCAGCGCGAGGTTCGCGTGGGAGCGCATCGTCCCCGGCCCCGGAACGCCTGGCGAGGTGGCGAGGATGACGGTCACCAGCGTCGTCATCCCGCCCGCCGCCTGCCTGCACCGCCTGCGCGGCGAGCTGGAGGTACGCCGGTGACGGGGACCGTCCTGGTGGCCCGGCCGGACAGCGCGGGCGACGTGATCCTCGCAGGTCCGGCCATCCGCGCGGTCAGGGCCCGTGCCGAGGCGGTGGTGCTGCTGGCGGGTCCGCTGGGCCGCGCGGCGGCGGAACTCCTGCCGGGAGTCGATCGCGTGATCGAGTGGCGGACCCCGTGGATCGACATCGATCCGCCGCCGGTCACCCGCGAGCACGTCGCCCGGCTCATGGAGCTGCTGCCTGCCGCCGACGAGGCGCTGATCCTCACCTCCTTCCACCAGTCCGCGCTCCCCCTGGCCCTGCTCCTGAGGCTGCGGGGCGTGGGGCGGATCACCGCGATCAGCGAGGACTATCCGGGATCCCTGCTCGACGTCAGGGTCCGGGTCGACGAGACCAGGCACCTGCCCGAGGCCGAGCGGATGCTCGCCGTCGCCAGGGCGGCGGGCTTCGACGGCGGCGACGCCACGCCGGCCGTCAAGCGGCCGCCGCCGAGCGTCGTCGGCCCGCCGGGCTACGTCGTCGTCCATCCGGGCACCGCCGCGCCCGCCCGCGCGTGGCCGCCGCACCGGCACAGGGAGGCGGTCGAGGCGCTGTCCTTCGAGGGCTTCACGGTGGTCGTCACCGGCGGCAGGAGCGAGCGGGCGCTGACGGCCGAGGTGGCCGGGCGGCATGGCGTCGACCTGGGCGGCCTGACGAGCCTGCCCGAGCTGGCGGGGGTGCTGGGCGACGCCTGCGCCCTCGTCGCGGGCAACACAGGGCCCGCCCATCTGGCCGCCGCCGTCGGCACTCCCGTGGTCAGCCTCTTCGCCCCCGTCGTGCCCGCAGGACGCTGGGCGCCGTACGGCGTGCCGTACGTGCTGCTGGGCGATCAGCAGGCGGCGTGCAAGGACACGAGGGCACGCCTGTGCCCGGTCAGAGGCCATCCGTGCCTGTCGGGAGTGACGGCGGAACAGGTCGTCAAAGCAGTGAGGGAGCTGGTGACATGAGAATCGATCTCATCTCCGAGCACGCCGATCCGCTGGCGGTGGTGGGCGGGGTCGACGCGGGTGGGCAGAACGTCCACGTCGCAGCCCTGGCCGTCGCCCTGGCGGAGCGCGGTCACGAGATCGTCGTGCACACCAGGCGAAGCGCTCCTGACCAGCCGCGCAGCGTGCCGCTGGCGGACGGGGTGCGGGTGGAGTACGTCACCGCGGGGCCGGCCGCGCCGGTGCCGAAGGACGAGCTGCCGCCGTACATGCCGGATTTCGCCAAGGAGCTGTCGCGGCGGTGGGCGGCGCGGCCGCCGGAGATGGCGCACGCGCACTTCTGGATGAGCGGCAGGGCCGCCTTGCTGGCCGCGCGCGGCCGTCCCGTGGTGCAGACCTTCCACGCGCTCGGCTCGGTCAAGCGGCGCTGGCAGGGCAGGGCCGACACCAGCCCGCCCGGCCGGATCGCGGTGGAGACGCAGATCGGACGGCGGGCGGCGGCGGTCGTGGCGACCTGTGCCGACGAGGTGACCGAGCTGCGGGCCATGGGCGTGCCCGACCGCCGGGTGTCGATCGTGCCGTGCGGGGTCGACCTGGACCGTTTCACCCCCGACGGTCCCCGGGCCCCCAAGGGTGCCGTCAAACGGGTGCTGAGCATCGGCAGGCTGGTGCCGCGCAAGGGCGTCGACACCGTGCTGCGGGCGCTGCGCGAGGTGCCCGAGGTCGAGCTGATGATCGCCGGCGGCTCGGCCGACGACCCGGAGGCGGTCAGGCTGTCGGAGCTGGCGGCCGCGTACGGGCTGGCCGGCAGGGTGAAGGTGATCGGCAGCATCCCCCGTGACGAGGTGCCCGTGCTGATGCGCTCGGCGGACGTGGTGGTGACGGTGCCGTGGTACGAGCCGTTCGGCATGGTGCCGCTCGAGGCGATGGCCTGCGGGGTGCCGGTGATCGCCTCCGCGGTGGGCGGCCACCTCGACACGGTCGCGGGCTCCGGCCTCCTGGTGCCGCCGCGCCGCCCGCAGGCGCTGGCCCGCGCCCTGCGGGACGTGCTCGACGACCCGGACAGGGCCGCCCAGCTCGGCGCGGCGGGGGCCCGCAGAGCACGGGCGCGGTACGGCTGGCCGCACGTGGCCGAGCAGACGGAGGCCGTCTACCTGAGCGTGCTGGAAGGCAGGGTGAGAAGGGGGATGAGATGCACAGGCACCTGATCAGACTGCGCGACGCGCTGTCGATGAGCGCCGACCAGGCGCCCACGGTCGAGGCGTGGGGTCGCAAGCTCGCGGCCGTCCTCGGCGGCGGGGGCAGGCTGCTGGTGTGCGGCAACGGCGGTTCGGCCGCCGAGGCGCAGCACCTGACGGCCGAACTGGTGGGCAGGTTCAGGGGCGAGCGGCGGCCGTTCGCGGCGATCGCGCTGCACGCCGACACCTCGTCGGTGACGGCGATCTCCAACGATTTCGGCGCGGACGTCGTCTACGCCCGCCAGGTGTGCGCGCACGGCCGCCAGGGCGACGTGCTGATCTGCCTGTCGACCAGCGGCTGCAGCGGCAACGTGCTGGCCGCGGCGCGGGCCGCCCGCGACTGCGGGCTCATCACGTGGGCCATGACGGGCATGGCGCCCAATCCGCTGGCCGAGCTGAGCGACGAGGTCGTCGCCGTGCCCGAGGCCGACACGGCGACCGTCCAGGAAGTGCATCTGGCGATGATCCACCTGCTCTGCGACTCGATCGAGGAGGCGTGCGCGTGAAGACAGGACCGCTTGTCGTCATCGGCGACACGCTGCTGGACGTCGACATCGACGGAGCCGCCGAGCGCATCGCGCCCGACGCGCCCGTTCCTGTCGTCGACGTCGAGGAGGAACACGTGCGGCCGGGCGGGGCCGGGCTGGCGGCACTGCTGGCCGCCCGCGACGGCGCGGACGTGGTGCTGATCACCGCGCTCGCCGACGACCCGCAGGGCCGTACGCTGCGCTCGCTGCTGAACGGCCATGTGGAGGTCGTCAGGCTGCCGCTGCACGGCACCACGGTGTGCAAGACCAGGGTCAGGGCCAGGGGGCAGACGCTGGTGCGGATCGACACCGGTGACGGGCGGGCGCCGGCCCGCGTGACCGACACGGTGCGCGCGGCGGTGCGCGGGGCCGGCACCGTGCTCGTGTCCGACTACGGCAGAGGCGTCGCCGACTCGGTGCTCGACCTGCTCGGCGAGGTGAGCGTGCCGGTCGTGTGGGATCCGCATCCGAGGGGCGCGGTGCCGGTGCGGGGGTGCGTGCTGATCACGCCGAGCGAGGCGGAGGCCAGGCGGCTGTGCCCGCCGCCGTACACCAGCCCCGACCTGGCGGCCCGCCACCTGACGAAGGTCCTGCACGCGCAGGCCGTCGCGGTGACGCTGGGCCCGCACGGCGCGGCGTTCGCCCACGCGAGCGGCCACCACAGCAGGATCCCGCCGCCGATGCTCACCTCCGGCCCGGACGTGTGCGGGGCGGGCGACAGGTTCGCCGGAGCGGCCGCGCTGGCGCTGCGCGACGGGCTGCCGGTGGAGGACGCGGTCGCCGTCGGCGTCGGCGAGGCCTCCAGGTTCGTCGAGAGCGGCGGAGCGGCGGCCATCAGGCTGCAGAGCCACGAGATGGGCGACAGGCCGCGTACGCCGATGGAGGTCGCCGAGCTGGTCAGGGCCGGTGGGGGACGGCTGATCGCCACCGGCGGGTGTTTCGACCTGCTGCACGCCGGGCACGTGAGCCTCCTGCGGAGGGCGAGGGCGCTGGGCGACGCGCTGATCGTGTGCGTCAACTCCGACGCCTCGGCCAAGCGGCTCAAGGGCCCCGGCAGGCCGGTCGTGGGGCAGCGCGACCGCGTGGAGGTGCTGAGGGCACTGGCCTGCGTGGACGCCGTCATGGTGTTCGAGGAGGACACCCCCGGCCCTGCCATCGAACGGCTGCGGCCGCACGTGTGGGTCAAGGGCGGCGACTACTCGGGCCGCGAACTGCCCGAGGCCGCTTCGCTGCGGCGGGTCGGCGCGGAGACCGTCGTGCTGGCCAGCGTGCCGGGCAGGTCCACGACCGGGCTCATCGCCGCCGTGCAGGAGACATGAGGAGGGAAGCGATGCTGGGGAACATCCTGATCACCGGCGGGGCCTCGGGCCTCGGCCTCGCGGTCGCCGAGGCGGTCGCGAAGGCGGGAGGCAGGCCGCTGGTGGTGGATGTGCGCGCCACGGACGGATTCGACCAGGCGATCGCCGATTTGGCCGTACGGGAGCAGGCCGAACAGGCGGTGCGGGAGCTTGCCGAGCGGGCCGGCGGCCTCGACGGGGTGGTCACCGCGGCGGGGATCGACGCCTGCGGGCGGCTGGAGGAGGTGCCCGCCGACGACTGGGAGCGCGTGATCAAGGTCAACCTCGTCGGGACGGCCTCGGTCGTGCGGGCGGCGCTGCTGTACCTGAAGCGGTCGTCGGGACGGGTGGTGACCTGCGCCTCGACGCTCGGGCTTCGCGCGGTCGGCGACGCGACGGCCTACTGCGCGGCCAAGTTCGGCGTGGTCGGCTTCACCAGGGCGCTGGCGGCCGAGCTGGCGGGCCAGGTGGGGGTGACGATGCTGGTGCCCGGCGGGATGTCGACGCACTTCTTCGACGACCGGCCCGAGCAGTACAGGCCGGGTCCCGGCGCCAAGCTCAACCGGCCTGAGGACGTGGCGCAGACCGTGGTGTTCGCGCTGTCGCAGCCGTCCGGCTGCGAGGTGCGCGAACTCGTGGTCTGCCCCTCCACGGAGACCTCGTGGCCCTAGAGGTCCTGGTGCTGCGGGGGCTGGGACTGGGGGACCTGCTGACGGCGGTGCCCGCGCTGCGGGCGCTGCGCCGCGCCTTCCCCGCCAGCCGCCTCGTACTGGCCGGTCCTCCGGCGCTGGAACCGCTGCTGCCGGTGGACCAGGTGATCGAGGTGCGGGGGCCCGGCCCCGTCCCGTACGAGTCCCCGGAGATCGCCGTCAACCTGCACGGCAAGGGCCCGCAGAGCACCCGGGCGCTGCGGGCGACCCACCCAGGGCGGCTGCTGACCCACGGGGGCGGCGGCCCGCCGTGGCGCGAGGGCGTGCACGAGGTGCGCCGCTGGTGCGACCTGCTGGAGTGGTACGGCGTGCGGGCCGACCCCGCCGACCTGCGCCTGGGAGGCGGCGACAGGGGCGGGCCCGCGGTGGTCCATCCCGGCGCGGCCTTCCCGTCCAGGAGGTGGCCGCCCGACCGGTTCGCCGCGGTGGTCGCGGAGCTGCGGCGAAGGGGGCACGAGGTGGCCGTCACGGGAGGCGCGACCGAGCGGGGGCTGGCCGAGCGGGTGGCAGGAGACAGCGGGGCCCTGGTGCTCGCGGGGCGGACGGACGTGCGGCAGCTGGCCGCGCTGGTCCGCGACTCCCGGATGGTGGTGTGCGGCGACACGGGGGTCGCGCATCTGGCCACCGCCTACGGCACCCCTTCGGTACTGCTGTTCGGCCCCGTCTCCCCCGCCCTGTGGGGGCCGCCCCCCGATGGCCCGCACACCGTGCTGTGGAAGGGCGGTTCCGGCGACCCGCGCGGCTGCTCCCCCGATCCAGGTCTGTTGGAGATCGAAGTCGACGAAGTGATCGAGGCGATGCCGCGATGAGAGCCGTGGTGACGGGAGGCGCCGGGTTCCTCGGCTCCTACCTGTGCGAGAAGCTGCTGGAGAGGGAGGCCGAGGTCGTCTGCATGGACAGCTTCCTCACCGGCTCTCCGCGCAATCTGGAACACCTGCTGGACAGGCCCCGGTTGCACATCGTCGAGTGCGACCTGACGGGGTTCGTGCACGTGCCTGGCACGGTGGACCTGGTGCTGCACTTCGCCTCGGCCGCCTCGCCCACCGACTACCTGAGGCACCCGATCGAGACGCTCAAGGTGGGCAGCCTGGGCACGCTGCACGCGCTCGGCCTGGCCAAGGAGAAGGCGGCGCGGTTCGTGCTGGCCTCCACCAGCGAGGTCTACGGGGATCCGCTCGAACACCCGCAGCGGGAGACGTACTGGGGCAACGTCAACCCCGTGGGGCCGCGCAGCGTTTACGACGAGGCCAAGCGCTTCGCCGAGTCCCTGACCACCGCCTACCGCAACTCGCACGGCACCGACACGGGCATCGTGCGGATCTTCAACACCTACGGTCCCCGCATGCGGCCCTTCGACGGCAGGGCGATCCCCACCTTCATCAGGCAGGCGCTGGCGGGCGAGCCGATGACCGTGACGGGGGACGGCAACCAGACCCGCTCCATCTGCTACGTCGACGACACCGTGGAGGGCATCCTGCGCATGGCCGACAGCGACTTCGCGGGCCCGGTGAACATCGGCAACCCCGACGAGCTGACCATGGTCGAGCTGGTCGAGCTGATCCGCGACCTGGCGGGCTCGTCGTCGCCGATCGCGTTCATCGACAGGCCCGTCGACGACCCGAAGGTCCGCAGACCCGACACCAGCCTGGCCGCCGCCGAGCTGGGCTGGCGGCCCCTGGTCGGGGCCGAGGAGGGGCTGCGCCGTACGGTCGAGTGGTTCGCAGGGCTCGACTCGCTCGCGCGGCTCGGCGGGCCGGTGGAGGATCGCGCCGTGCAACGGGAAGCGTGACCCGGCGCGTGCGGGGGCCGGGTCCGCTCCGTCCACTCCCTCGCCGCTCAGTCGGTCGTGAGCGCGTCGAGCGGGTCGCCTGATGGAGCGCAACATGTCGGCCGCCCTGATGGCCGGGGACGAGGCGCTCTAGAGCTTCACTCCGAGCAGCGCGTCGACCAGGTCGCGCGCCAGACCGGGCGCGGCGGCGTCGGAGCCGCCCTCCGCCAGGGCCGTGGCGGCCCACGCGTCGATGGCGGCCAGCGCGCCGGGCGCGTCGAGGTCGTCGGCCATCCGCTCGCGCACCGTGGCCAGCAGCCGGTCCGCGGCGGGCGCGGACGGCAGCGCGACGGCGGCCCGCCACCGCTCCAGCCTGGTCTCGGCCGCGGCGATCTGGTCGTCGGTGTACTCCCAGTCGGCGCGGTAGTGGTGGGCCAGCAGCACCAGCCTGACCGCCATCGGGTCGTGCTCGACCCTCAGCTTGGAGACGAACACCAGGTTGCCGCGCGACTTCGACATCTTCTCGCCGTCGAGCGCCACCATGCCCGCGTGGGTGTAGAACTTGGCGAACGGCCACTCGCCGCTGGCCGCGTAACCCTCGGAGGCGCCGCACTCGTGGTGGGGGAAGATCAGGTCGGAGCCTCCGCCCGCGACGTCGAAGCCGGCGCCCAGGTTGGCCAGGGCGATCGCCGTACACTCCACGTGCCAGCCGGGTCGGCCCGGTCCGAACCGGGAGGGCCAGGAGGGCTCGCCAGGCCGCTCGGCCCGCCACAGCAGCCAGTCGAGCGGGTCGCGCTTGCCCTGACGTTCGGGGTCGCCGCCGCGCTCGCCGAACAGCGTCAGCATCTCCTCGCGGCTGTAGCCCGACACCTCGCCGAACTTGGGCGCGTCGGCGACGCTGAAGTAGACGTCGCCGTCGACGGAGTAGGTGACGCCCTTGGCTGCCAGCTGCTCGATCAGGCCGGCGACCTGGTCGACGACCTCGGTCACGCCGACGTACTCGCGCGGCGGCAGGATGCGCAGCTCCCGCATGTCGGTCCTGAACAGCTCGATCTCGCGCTCGGCCAGCTCGCGCCAGTCCTGCCCGGTCTGCTCGGCCCGCTCCAGCAGCGGGTCGTCCACGTCGGTGGCGTTCTGCGTGTAGTGGACCTCGTGGCCGCCGTCCCTCCACACCCTGCTCACCAGGTCGAAGGCCAGGTAGGTGTTGGCGTGGCCGAGGTGCGTGGCGTCGTACGGTGTGATCCCGCACACGTACATCCTGGCGGTGGCCCCCGGCTCGGTCAGCCGCACCTGGCGCGCCGCGGTGTCATACAACCTCAGAGGTACGGCGGTGCCGGGCAGGCTGGGAACATCAGGGGTAGACCACGATCGCATGCTTTGACCTTATCCGTCTCGGGAAACACCACGATCAACGCGAGGCAGCCGCACCGCATTCCACCTGCTGAGATCGGAGAACTCGTAGCCGAGCCCTCCGCCGCCGATGGTGATCAGCGTGGCCGACAGCGAGGCGTAGATCCGGCCGTCGGGAAGCTCGTGCCGTACGGTGGCCGCCTCGACCAGGTCGCGCCAGTCGGCGGCGGCGGCGAACAGGGGGCGCAGCTCGACCGCCTTGGGGTCGTCGTCGCGGCCGCTGTTGACGATGACGGTGGTGCCCTCGGGCAGCTCGGCGGCCGTCAGGCGCTCGCCATCCCACGACCACACGCGCGCGCGGGATCGGTCGGCCACCACCAGGTGGAAGGGGTCGAAGCGGGACAGCTCGATCTCGGGCATGTCGCCGGTCACGACGGCGCGCAGCGGCAGCTCGCCCCTGGAGATCTTGGTCCGCTCGTCGGCGGGCAGGCCGCGCCCGTTGAGCAGCGCGGCGACGCGATCATGGGACGGCAGGGCCGCCAGCCACGTGCCGCCCGCCTTGAGGTCGCGCCCGCCGACGACGCCCGGGTATTCGGGCCAGTGCTCGCCTGGGCCCTCCCACGGCCGATCAGCGAACTCGTCACGCACACCCAGCAGAGTCAGCGGCTCACCCGTCCGCACGATGACCGTACACACGCGGACAGACTACCTATATGGGCGGCCAGGGAATCGCGGGCCAGTCTTCCGAGGGGTAGGGGTGCACGCCGGTGTCGAGCAGCCGCCTGACCCTGGCCCACGTGGCCTCCACCTCGGCGAGGGTGAGCAGCTCGCGAAGTCGGCGGCCGAGTTGTCCCGACTCCAGATCACGCTCCAGCTTGGCCAGCACGCCGACGGCCTCGCGCGGCAGCGTCTTGCCCCGCCACTGCCACAGCACGGTGCGGAGTTTGTCCTCCGCGGAGAAGCAGACGCCGTGGTCGACGCCGTAGATGGACTCGCCGTCCGGCATGGGCAGCAGGTGGCCGCCCTTGCGGTCGGCGTTGTTGACGACCGCGTCGAAGACGGCCATCTTCCGCAGCGCGGGGTGGCGGCTGCGGATCAGGCTCATCAGGTCGGTCTCCTGGTCGGTGTCGATCCACAGCTGGCACATACCGGGGCCGAAGGGGCCCTCGCGGTAGACCGTGGGCGGCACGATCCGCCAGCCCGTCGCCCTGGACACCTCGTAGGCGGCGACCTCGCGGGCGGCGAGTGTGCCGTCGGGGAAGTCCCACAGCGGGCGCTCGCCGCGCACCGGCTTGTAGACGCAGGCCGCCGAGCGGCCCCCGAGCGTGATGCCGCAGTAGAGGGTCATGTTCGTCGCCTCGACCAGGCGGCCGGCCACCTCCAGCCGGCCGTCCTTGAGCAGCCTGAGAGCGGCTTCTTCGTCGTAGCGGAGGTCTTCAAGCTCGCGCTCGGGCACGCTCACGTAGCGACCTCACCTCCGCGGTAGCCGTTCAGGCGCACGCAGATGTGGCCTTCGGCGTCGAGTGGCTGACCACACAGCGGGCAGGGAGGGCGGCCCTGCGCCACGATCTTCAGCGCGCGCTGGGAGAAGGCCCTGGCGGCGCCCGCGCTGATGTGGACCCTCAGCATGCAGGGCTCCGGGGCTTCCAGGTCTTCCTCGTCGGTGATCTCCTGGGCTTCGATCACGACCTGGTCCCTGTCGGGGTCCCACGCCAGCGCCATCGTGCCGACCCTGAAGTCCTCGGTGATCGGCTGGTCGAGCGGCGCGTTGTCGGTCAGGTCGGCGGGCGCGACGGCCGGCACGTGAGCGGTGCCCCCACTGCGTCTGAGCACCTCGTCGAGCAGCTCCTCGAGCTTGCCGGCGAGGGCGGCGACCTGCAGCTTCTCAAGAGCGACCGTGGTCAGTCTGCCCTCGGCTCGGGCCTGCAAGAAGAAGATCCGTGCCCCCGGCTGCCCCAAGGCACCCGCCACGAACCTCTCTGGTGGGTCGTAGTCGAAGACCGGCATAGCCCGACCTTACGTGGTTCCTGGTCCGCCGCCGACGGCGGCATCGCTCCCGGTGATGTTTTCTCCCCCGTCTTTCTCCTCCGAACCCTCAGGAAGCCGCAATTCCCCCACATCGTTAAGCCTGAGAACAAAGGGACGCAAGGGGGTATAGCGGATGATCGTTATGGAGGCCGGATCAGCAGTTATGCGCTGAAACTGATCGAGGTGGAGCCCGAGAGCGTCGGCCACGATCGCCTTGATCACGTCACCGTGCGTGCACGCCAGGTAGACGCCTTTCTCCCCGAGCCGCTCGTTCCAGTCACGCACCGCTGCCACCGCGCGGTGCTGGACGTCGGCCAGCGCCTCTCCGCCGGGGAAGACGGCCGCGCTCGGATGGGACTGCACGACCCGCCAGAGTGGTTCCTTGGCCAGCTCGGTCAGCGGTCGTCCGGTCCATTCGCCGTAGCCGCACTCGCCGAACCTGTCGTCGGTCTGGACCTCCAGGTCTCTGGCGTCCGCCACGGCCTGCGCGGTCTCCTGGCAGCGTTCGAGCGGGCTCGAGACGATGGCGTCCAGCTTCACCGCGGCGAGCCGCTCGGCCAGCGCCTTGGCCTGGTCGCATCCGGCGTCGCTGAGATGAACGTCAGGGGTCCAGCCGGCGAGGACGGGACCGGTCAGAGCGGTGAGGCCGTGTCTGGCCAGGAGGACGGTCGCCATGAGACAAGTCTTGCAGGCGTGGATCACGTTCCTTTGCCTGGGCTGGCGGTAGCCTGGCCGAATTCCTGGCCGAGATCGACAGACGGGAGCGCCGGAGCTTCATGGAACAACGCTATGTCGGTCGGAGCGGCCTTTCGGTGTCCCGTCTCGGCCTCGGCACGATGACATGGGGCAGGGACACCGACGCCGAGGACGCGGCCGCTCAGCTGCGCACCTTCGCCGAGGCGGGCGGCAACCTGATCGACACGGCCGACGTCTACACAGGCGGCGACGCCGAGCGGCTGCTCGGGCGGCTGCTCAGGGACGCCGTGCCGCGTTCCGAGCTGGTCATCTCCACCAAGGCCGTGCTCACCCCCGCGGCGCGGCGGCCGCGTGACGCCTCGCGGCGCCATCTGATCGCCGCCATCGACGCCTCGCTCACCCGGCTCGGCGTCGACTACGTCGACCTGTGGCAGTTGCACACCTACGACCCCGAGGTGCCGCTGGAGGAGACGCTGGCGGCCCTCGACGCGATCGTCGCCTCCGGCAGGGCGGTCTACGCGGGCGTGTGCGACTACACCGGCTGGCAGCTGGCGGCCGCCGCCGTGACGCAGCGCGCGACCCCCACCCGGATCCCGATCACCGCGGCGCAGGTGGAGTACTCGCTGCTGGCCCGCGATCCCGAGCGCGAGGTGCTGCCCGCGGCCGACCACGTGGGTGCGGGCGTGCTGGCCTGGTCGCCGCTGGGCAGGGGGGTGCTGACCGGCAAGTACCGCACCGGCATCCCCGCCGACTCGCGCGCCGCCACTCCGCACTTCGCCGACTTCGTCCGCCCCTACCTGGACGAGCGCTGCCGCAGGGTGGTGGAGTCGGTCACGACCGCGGCGGAGGGGCTGGGCGTCTCCCCGCTCTCGGTGGCGCTGTCATGGGTGCGCGACCAGCCCGGCGTCTCCTCGGCGATCGTCGGCGCCCGCACCCACGCTCAGCTGAGCGGCATCCTGCTGTCGGAGGACGTGGCGCTGCCGCGCGAGATCCGCGAGGCGCTGGACGACGTCTCCTCCCTCGACTGAGCCCCGCGCCCGCCCGGGTAATGCGGGGATGCGTCACGACGATCAACGTGAGTAGGCTGATCGTCTCCTTAGCGCATCGAGGGCGAGTAGAACGAGAGTCACCCTCGCGTATCACTAGTCGATATCGAATCGTAACTTTGCGTGGAAATCGGCTCCGACTCCACAAAGCTGTCCATCGGGCGAACGATACAGGAGGGGTAGATGGGCGTAGGACGCCGCAGAACCGCGGTCTCGGCCGGCCTCCTCGCGCTGGCGCTGGCCGCGCTCCCGATGGGCGAGGGGTTCGCGCAGGTGCGGGCGCGCGACTGCGAGCGCGGCGGCGGGCTGCTGTCCGGCGTGACCAACGGGGTGTGCGACCTGGTCGACGGCGTCACCGACGCGGTCGACGGCGTCACGGGCAACTCGCTCGGCCCGGTGACCGAGGGCGTCGACAAGGCCACGGGTACCGTCCTCGCCCCCGTGGGGGAGATCGCGCCCACGGACAAGCCCGCACCCACCTCCACCCGCTCCCCCAGAGACACGCGCGACGAGCCCGCCGAGCGGCCGCCGCCCGAGCGCGGCGGTGACGGCCTGGTCTCCAGCACGTTGGAGAACGTCTGCCTGCCGGTGCTGGCCTGTGATGGGGAGGGCGTGCTCGCTCCCGTCAACGAGCCCGAGCCCTCGGCCGCGCCGAAGGCCACCGCGAGTCCTTCGCCCTCGCCCAGCGCCACGCCCGCCAAGCGGCGCAAGGACGCGGAGACGCTGCCCGTCGAGGCGCCGACCCCGCCCATGAGCAGGCCCCAGCTCATGCAGAGCGTCGACGAGGTCGTCACGCCCGAGCCCGCGCCGGTGGATCCCGACGATCCCCGGGTGGAGCTGCTGTGGCCTGGGCCGTACTCCGAGAACCTGTCCGATCACATCGGCGCCCAGGTCGTACGGCCGAGCGAGCCCGATTCCGACGTGCTCGGGACGGCGCTGACGGCCGTGCTGCTGGGCTCCGCGGTGCTGGCGGCCAGGGTGATGCAGTCGCGCCGCCGCCGTGACGAGGGCGGCGAGTCGATCCCGTTCGAGCCGGTGCGCGTGGGTGGCGGCCGCCACCGCCTGGCCTGACCGGAGAAGACGGCGGCCACCGGTGACCCGGTGGCCGCGAAGCCATATCGGGAGGAACTAGACGCCCATGGCGTGGACGCCGCCGTCGACGTGGACGATCTCGCCGGTGGTGGCGGGGAACCAGTCGGACATCAGCGCCACGCAGGCCTTGGCGGCCACCTCGGTGTCGGCCAGGTCCCAGCCGAGCGGCGCCTTCTCCGGCCAGCTCTCCTCGAACTCCTTGAACCCGGGGATCGACTTGGCGGCCATCGTGCGCAGCGGACCCGCGGCCACCAGGTTCACCCTGATGCCCTGCTTGCCGAGGTCGCGGGCCAGGTAGCGGTTGGCCGACTCCAGGCCCGCCTTGGCCACGCCCATCCAGTCGTAGACCGGCCAGGCCTTGCTGGCGTCGAAGTCGAGCCCGACGACGGAGCCGCCCTCCTTCATCAGCGGCAGGCAGGCCACCGCGAGCGACTTGTAGGAGTAGGTGGAGATGTGCAGGGCGGTGGAGACGTCCTCCCACGAGGTGTTGAGGAAGTTGCCGCCGAGCGCGGTCTGCGGGGCGAAGCCGATGGAGTGGACGACGCCGTCGAGGCCGTCGACGTGCTCGCCGACGCGGGCGGCCAGGGTGTCGAGGTGCTCGTCGTTCTGGACGTCGAGCTCGATCACCGGCGGCGTCTGCGGGAGCCTTTTGGCGATGCGCTCGACGAGCGACAGGCGGCCGAAGCCGGTCAGCACGACCGTGGCGCCCTGCTCCTGTGCCAGCTTGGCCACGGAGAAGGCGATGGAGGCGTCGGTGAGGACGCCGGTGACGAGGATGCGCTTGCCTTCGAGAATGCCCATGGTCAGTGCCCCATTCCGAGTCCGCCGTCGACGGGGATCACTGCCCCGGTGATGTAGGAGGCGTCGTCACTGGCCAGGAAGCGGACGACGCGCGCGATCTCCGCGGGCGCCGCCTGGCGGCCCAGCGGGATGTTCTTGACGATCGCCTCGTGGTCGAGGCCGGCGGTCATGTCGGTCTCGACGAAGCCGGGGGCGACGACGTTGACCGTGATGCCGCGCGAGCCGTACTCGCGGGCGAGCGAGCGGCCGAACCCGATGAGGCCGGCCTTGGAGGCGGCGTAGTTGGCCTGACCCGCCTGGCCGCTCAATGCGACGACGGAGGAGATGAGGATGATGCGGCCGCGCTTGAGCTTCATCATGGGCCTGATCGCGCGCTTGGCGACCCGGTAGGAGCCGGTGAGGTTGGCGTCGATGACGTCGGTGAAGGTGTCCTCCTTCATCATCGCCAGCAGGGTGTCCTTGGTGATGCCCGCGTTGGAGACGAGCACCTCGACGGGGCCCTGCTCGGCCTCCACCTTGGCGAAGGCGGCCTCGACGTCGTCCGAGACGGTCACGTCGCAGCGGACGCCGAACAGCCCCTCGGGCGGCTCCCCTGATCGGTAGGTGACGGCGACGTTGTCGCCTGCCGCGGCCAGTTCGCGGGCGATCGCGAGGCCGATGCCGCGATTGCCTCCGGTGACGAGTACAGAGCGTGCCATGAGACCTGACGCTATCTCGTACCGGCCGGTATCCCGTTGTCCGGGACGCACAAGATCACAGGGCTAGGATCGTTGACATGCGCCAGATCGATCCCGATTTCCTCGCCCTGCCGCTCAGGCAGCTCGCGGACGCCGCGCTTCAGCGGGCCCGCGACCTCGGCGCCTCGCACGCCGACTTCAGGCTGGAGCGCGTGCGAGCCGAGTCCCTCGCCCTGTACGACGCCAGGCTCGAAGGGGCCATGGACGCCGACGACCTCGGCTACGCCGTACGAGTGATCAAGAACGGCACGTGGGGCTTCGCCGCGGGCCTGGTCCTCACCCCTGAGGCGGCCGCGGAGGTCGCGGCGCAGGCCGTCAAGGTCGCGGAGGTGAGCGCCCCGATCAACAGGGAGCCCATCGAGCTGGCACCCGAGCCGGTCCACGGCGAGGTCACCTGGGTCTCCCCCTACGAGATCGACCCGTTCGCCGTGCCGCAGAAGGAGAAGGTGGCGCTGCTGGCCGACTGGTCGGCGGGGCTGCTGAAGGGCGCCGACCACGTCAGCGCCAGGCTCCTGCAGGTGAAGGAGCAGAAGTTCTACGCCGACACCGCGGGCACGGTCACCACCCAGCAGCGCGTGCGGCTGCATCCCGAGCTCAACGCGATGAAGGCGTCCGCCGGCGGGTTCGACGACATGTCGACGATCGCGCCGCCGGTCGGCCGCGGCTACGAGTACCTCACCGACGGCTCCTACGACTGGCAGGCCGAGCTGGCCGGGCTTCCCGAGCTGCTGGCCGAGAAGCTGGCCGCGCCCTCGGTCGAGGCGGGCGACTACGACCTGGTGATCCACCCGTCCAACCTGTGGCTGACGATCCACGAGTCGATCGGCCACGCCACCGAGCTCGACCGCGCGCTCGGCTACGAGGCGGCCTACGCCGGCACCAGCTTCGCCACCTTCGACCAGCTCGGCTCGCTCGTCTACGGCTCGCCGGTCATGAACGTCACCGGCGACCGTACGGTCGAGCACGGCCTGTCGACGATCGGCTACGACGACGAGGGCGTGGCCACGCGCGAGTTCGACATCGTCAAGGACGGCATCCTGGTCGGCTACCAGCTCGACCGCAGGATGGCGCTGATGAAGGGGCTGGGGGCGAGCAACGGCTGCGCCTTCGCCGACTCGCCAGGGCACATGCCGATCCAGCGCATGGCCAACGTCTCGCTCAAGCCGGACCCCGACGGCCCCTCGACCGAGGAGCTGATCGGGCGCGTCGAGCGCGGCCTGTACATCGTCGGCGACAAGAGCTGGTCGATCGACATGCAGCGCTACAACTTCCAGTTCACCGGGCAGCGCGCCTTCCGCATCGAGAACGGCGCCCTCGCGGGCCAGGCGCGCGACTTCGCCTACCAGGCGACCACGACCGACTTCTGGGGTTCGATGGAGGCCGTGGGCGGGCCGCAGACCTACGTGCTCGGCGGTGCCTTCAACTGCGGCAAGGGCCAGCCTGGCCAGGTCGCCCCGGTCAGCCATGGCTGTCCCTCGGCGCTGTTCCGCGGCGTCAGGATCCTCAACACCGTCCAGGAGGGTGGAAAGTGACGTCTCCTCAGGCAATGGTCGAGAGGGCGCTGGAGCTCTCGCAGGCCGACGACTGCGTCGTCATCGTGGACGAGGGCTCGACGGCCAACCTGCGCTTCGCGGGCAACACGCTGACCACCAACGGCGTCGCCAGGTCGTCGCAGGTGACCGTGATCTCGATCGTGGGCGCGGGCGTCGGCGTGGTCTCCCGCGCAGGGGTACGGCCCGAGCAGCTGGCCGAGGTGGTCGCCGCGGCCGACGCGGCGGCGCGCGAGGCGCAGCCCGCCGAGGACGCCAGGCCGCTGGTCGAGGGCGCGGGGTCGAGCGCCGACTGGGCCGAGCCGGTGCTGCCGACCACGATCGGCGTGTTCGGCGACTTCGCGCCCGCGCTCGGCGAGACGTTCGCCGCCGCCGAGGCGGGCGGCAGGAAGCTGTACGGCTTCGCCGAGCACACGCTGACCTCGTCCTTCGTCGGATCCTCGAGGGGCCTGCGGCTGCGCCACGACCAGCCGACGGGCCGCCTGGAGCTGAACGCCAAGTCCGCCGACCTCAAGCGCTCGGCGTGGACGGGCGTGGCCACCCGCGACTTCTCCGACGTCGACGTGGCCGCGCTCGACTCCTCGCTGGCCCAGCGCCTGGAGTGGGCGAAGAACCGGATCGAGCTGCCCGCGGGCCGCTACGAGACGCTGCTGCCGCCGAGCGCGGTCGCCGACCTGATGATCTACCTGTTGTGGTCGGCGGGCGCCAGGGACGCGCTCGACGGCCGCACGGTCTTCTCCAAGTCGGGCGGCGGCACCCGCGTCGGCGAGCGGCTCTCTCCGCTGCCTGTCACGCTGAGCAGCGACCCCGCGGCGCCTGGCATCCAGTGCGCGCCGTTCGTGACCGCGCACGCGGCCAGCCGCCGCAGCTCGGTCTTCGACAACGGCCTGCCGCTGGCCGCGACCGACTGGGTGAAGGACGGCACTCTGTCGGCGTTGCTGCAGACCCGCCACTCGGCCGAGCTGAGCGGCCTGCCCGTGACGCCCGCGATCGACAACCTGATCATGCGGGGCGGCGAGGGCGGCAGGTCGCTGGAGGAGATGATCGCCTCGACCGAGCGCGGGCTGCTGGTGACCTGCCTGTGGTACATCCGCGAGGTCGACCCGCAGACGCTGCTGCTGACCGGCCTCACCCGTGACGGCGTCTACCTGGTCGAGCACGGCGAGGTGGTGGGCGAGGTGAACAACTTCAGGTTCAACGAGAGCCCCGTCGACCTGCTGGGCCGTCTGACCGAGGTCGGCGAGAGCCGGCAGACGCTGCCCCGCGAGTGGAACGACTACTTCACCCGCACGATCATGCCGCCGGTCAGGGTGCCGGACTTCAACATGTCGACGGTCAGCCAGGCGAACTGACCGTTCCGCCGCAGGCCCGCGGGGCTCAGCCCTGCGGGCCCGCGATCGACAGCGTGTGCACCCTGCCCCAGCGCTTGGCCGTGACCAGCCTGGCCGTGCCCGCCTGGAGGTCGTAGACGACCGACCAGCGGGTGTGGCCCTGGGCGACGCTCTTCAGCAGGTCGAGCCCGTCGGTCCTGGAGTCGATCCTCCTGGTCAGAGTCTTGTGGCGGTCGTCGGGCGTGCCGCTGACGACGCTCCAGTTGGTCAGCACGCGGTCCTCGCTGACGTTCATCCTGCCCTTGCCGTACTCGACGACGGCGGACGCGCCGCTCCTGTCGGCGATCAGGTAGTGCACCTGGGGTCCGTCGCTGAAGTCGACGTTGTAGGCGCGCATGAGGGCCAGTGCCTCGTCCACGGTGGCCGCCCTGTCGAGCAGCACCCGCATGATGCGCACGCTGGTGAGCGTGGGCTTGCCGGGATCGGGCACGGGCAGATCGGCCTCGGGTGTGGCGGCCAAGCCGACGGCCAGGCCCTTCTCGTTCATGCCGTCGAAGGGGGCGAGCACGGCGTGGGCGAGCCTGCGCCGCTGGACCGGGTCGGTCAGGTCGGCGGGACCTGCCTTGCCGAGCAGGTAGGAGGCGTCGGCGATCGACAGGGAGGCGTAGCCGTCCGGCGGGTCGGCGCGCACGACGATCGCCGGGTTGGGGTCCCAGTCGAAGTTGCGGCCGAACTCGGTGCCGCGGTGGTACAGCGAGCATGCCCAGCCCTCGGCCTTGCGGGCGAGCTCGTCCTTGGTGAGCGGCGCCTCGGCGTCGTAGCCGCCGTGGAAGGTCATCTCGTACATCGGCAGGTCGTCGAGCTGCCTGATGCCGGCGCTGGTGCGAGCGACCTCGTCGGCCGTCTGCCGCAGCACTCCGCCGCTGACGGGCGCGGCGGCCCGGTCCTGGGCGGGCGCGCCCGAACACCCGGTCGCCAGCGGCACGGCGAGCGCCAGCACGGCCAGCGCCCTGTGTAACGCCAGCGCCCTCTGTAACGCCCGCGGCCTGGCACCGAGGAGCGGTGTCATCTCGTGATCCCTTCGCCGAACCCTTTGGTACCGGAGTGTGCCCCGCGGGCCCGGCGAAGTCACGCCTCACACGTAACGGTGACAGAGATCAGGCGTCCTCGAGCCTGAAGCCCACCTTCATGCCCACCTGGTAGTGGGCCACCTCCCCTTGTTCGATGTGCCCGCGGATCTCCGTGACCTCGAACCAGTCGAGGTGACGCAGGGTCTCCGAGGCCCTGCGGAGGCCGTTGCGGATGGCGTGGTCGAGGCTCTCCCCCGAAGTGCCGACTATCTCTGTCACCCGATACGTTCGATCCGACATAGCTGCTCCTCCCTTACCTGAAAGCCATGATCGCATGACCTGCCGTACCGTCCATGGGGCTCATCGCGCCCGCGCCGTCCGAGGTCTACCGTGGGAGATGTGAGGGGCTGGCGGCGCAAGAAGGACGTGCACCGGGTGACCGACGCCCGGCCGTCCCTCAGCGCGGACATCAACCGCCGGGAGAAGGTCTATCTCTTCCAGATGGGCATCCGCACGATGTGCCTGATCCTGGCGGTCGTGGTGCCGGTGCCGTGGCCGTATCGGCTGCTGTTCATCGCGGGCGCGATCTTTTTGCCATACATAGCAGTTATCGGTGCCAATGAGCGAGGAAGAGATGCCCCGCCTCCGACCTTTTCCACCCCTGCTCCTGACCAAGACGAGATACCGCATCACCGACGCGAGATCGGGTCGTGACTAAGTCTTGACGCATCCCACGGGTTGTAGGTGTACGCTTTAGCCAAGCGCTCCGGTCCCCCGTCGGAGTGCTGGTGCCGGCGTTCCGGGCCCCCGTCGGAACGCCGATGAAGCGATGCCGGGTGGTTTGCCCCCGTAACCACCCGGCATCGCCCTTTTCTCCCTTAAATGTGTTCCGGCCCGCCGGTCGGATAGGCACGCTTTCCCAAAATCGTTTGCCGGCGGGTTCACAGGAAATCTTCAGCTTGACCAGGATCTTCAGCCGTCGGTCAAGGTCTCTGTCGTGGCACGTTCCCAGTTACGGGCCAGCGTCGTGATGCGTTCGACGGCGTCGGCGGGCGCCGTGCCCGAACCCTCGGCGAGGCCGAGCAAGTAGGCGGTGAGAGGTGCCGCGGGCCGGGCGACGCCGTGCGCGACCTCCTTCGTCAACTCCAGGATGAGATCCCTGTCGACCCTGGCGGGGTCGACGCCCAACTCCTTGCAGGCCAGCGCGGTCCACTCGGCCAACACGTTCATCTGTGCCACCTTTCTGAGATCGTCCATAGTGTCGCAGTCGAGCCAGGGAGTGCCCGGCAGGCGCAGCGGTACCGGGTCGAGGGGGGCGAGCAGGCCGCGCAGGGAGCGGCCCTCGTACCCGGCGAGCGCCGCGCGCAGCGGCGCCGCGCGCCAGACTCCGGCCAGCCACTGCTCGCGTCCGCCGTCGTCGAGCAGCACCGCGCCCGCCCGCAGCCCGTCCTCCTCGTGTCCCGCGGCCTCCAGGAGGGCCGTCACGTGGGCGGGCTCCAGGAGCGGCAGGTCTCCGGCGAGCAGAGCCACCCACGGAGCCTCCACCAGTGCCAGGCCCGCCCTCAGTGCGGGGACGGGCCCACCGCCCACGGGGTCCTCGCGGGTGAAGAGCGCGCCGGGCAGGTCACGCGGGGGGCCCACCACGACCAGGCGGCCCGCGTCCGGCACGGCGGCGGCGACCCGCTCGAGGAGGGTCCTGCCGCCAAGACGCAGTCCCGGCTTGTCCTTGCCGCCCATCCTGCTGGCCGCGCCGCCCGCGAGAATGATCGCGTCATGCCCCATGAATCACACCGTACGGTGTTCACCGGGCTGATCACATGGGGCCATGGGATCGCGCCTGGCGAAGACCCTCGGAGGCCGACCGTCAGGCGAAGGCCGCGTGGCCGGTCAGCGCCTTGCCGAGCACGAGGGCGTGGATCTCCGAGGTGCCCTCGTAGGTGAGCACCGACTCCAGGTTCACCGCGTGCCTGATCACCGGGTACTCCAGGGTGATCCCGCTGGCGCCCAGGATGGTCCTGCACGTCCTGGCGATCTCCAGCGCCTCGCGCACGTTGTTGAGCTTGCCCGCGCTCACCTGCTCCGGCGTGATCGTCCCCGCCTCCTTCAACCGTCCGAGGTGTACGGCGAGCAGCAGCCCCTTGCCCAGCTCGAGCGCCATGTCGGCCAGCTTGTCCTGGGTGAGCTGGAAGGCGGCCAGCGGCTTGGAGAACACCTCCCGCTCCCCCGCGTAGGCGATCGCCGTCTCCAGGCAGTCGAGGGCCGCGCCCATCGCTCCGAACACGATGCCGAACCTGGCCTCGTTCAGGCAGCGCAGCGGCCCCGACAGGCCTCGGGCGCCGGGCAGCATGGCCTGCTGCGGCAGCCGTACGCCGTCGAGGACCAGCTCGCTGGTGACGCTCGCGCGCAGGGAGATCTTGTGCTTGAGGTCCCTGGTGGTGAAGCCGGGCGTGCCCGCAGGAACGAGGAAGCCGCGGATGCCGTCCTCGGTCTGCGCCCAGACGACCGCCACGTCGGAGACCGACCCGTTGGTGATCCACATCTTGGTGCCGTTCAGCACCCAGTCGCCGCCTTCGCGCTTGGCGCTCGTGCGCATGCCGGCCGGGTCGGAGCCGAAGTCGGGCTCGGTCAGGCCGAAACAGCCGATGCGCTCGCCCGCGGCCATGGCGGGCAGCCACTCGTTCTTCTGCTCCTCGCTGCCGTAGCGCCAGATCGCGTACATCGCGAGGGAGCCCTGGACGGACACCAGGCTGCGCAGCCCCGAGTCGGCGGCCTCGAGCTCCAGGCAGGCCAGGCCGTAGGAGACGGCGCCGAGCCCCGGGCAGCCGTAGCCCTCCAGGTGCATGCCGAGGAGGCCGAGCCCGCCGAACGTGCGGGCCAGTTCCCTGGCGGGGATCGCGCCCTCCTCGAACCACTGGGTCAGGTTGGGGCGCAGCTCGCGGTCGCACAGGCGGCGGACCGTGCCCCTGATCTCGCGCTCCTCCTCGGTCAGCAGGCCGTCGATGGCGAACAGGGCGGTGGGGTGCATGCGTTCAGGGCCTTCCAGGATTGGATCCAATATTGAATATCCAACATCGCACACCATAGGGTGCTTTGCCTATGGAGACTTCAGGAGCGCTGTCCGGACTGCTGGTGGCCGACTTCAGCAGGGTGCTGGCCGGCCCTTACGCCACGATGCTGCTGGGCGACCTGGGCGCCGACGTGGTGAAGGTGGAGCGGCCCGAGGGCGGCGACGACACGCGGGCGTGGGGCCCGCCGTACGCCGACGGGCAGGCTACCTACTTCCTCGGCGTCAACCGCAACAAGCGGTCGATCGCCCTCGACCTGCGCGATCCAGACGATCTGGAGGTGGCGCGGGCGCTGGTGGCCAGGGCGGACGTGCTGGTGGAGAACTTCAAGCCAGGCACGATGGAGCGACTGGGCCTGGGTTACGAGGCGGTCCGCGAGCTCAACCCCGCTCTCGTCTACTGCTCGGTGACCGGGTTCGGCCCTGGCAAGGGGGCCGACCTGCCCGGCTACGACCTGGTCGTGCAGGCGGTCGGCGGGCTGATGAGCGTGACGGGCGAGCCCGAGGGGCAGGGGACCAAGACGGGCGTGGCGCTGGTCGACGTCATCACCGGGCTGCACGCGGCCTTCGGGGTGCTGGCCGCGCTGCGTCACAGGGACAGGACAGGGCAGGGCCAGCGCGTGGAGGTGTCGCTGCTGACCTCGCTGCTGTCGGCGCTGGCCAACCACGCCTCCGCCTACGCCGCTGCGGGGGTGGTCCCGCGCGCGATGGGCAACAGGCATCCGAGCATCGTGCCGTACGAGGTGTTCGAGGCGGCCGACCGGCCGATCGTCATCGCCGCGGGCAACGACAGGCAGTTCCGCGCGCTGTGCGCGACGCTGGGTCGCGACGATCTGGCAGCCGACGCCCGCTACGCCACCAACGCGGCCAGGGTGGAGGCGCGCGACGTGCTGGTGCCCGAGCTGTCGTCGGCCCTGGCCGCGCGAACGGCCGACGAGTGGTTCGCGGCGCTCACCGCGGCGGGCGTGCCGTGCGGGCCGATCAACGACGTGGCGGGCGCCTTCGAGCTGGCCTCCTCGCTGGGGTTCGAACCCGTCGTGGACGGCCAGGTGGCCAACCCCGTCGGGCTCGGCGCCACCCCGGCTTCGTACCGGCTCGCCCCTCCCGCTCTCGGGCGGGACTCGGCGTGGGTCCGTGAGATATTGGGGCGATGAGCTCGCTCGAGGAACGGCGCAGGCCGCCCACGGCCCAGCAGTTCGTGCTCGGCGAGCTCCGCAGGGCCATCACCACGGGCAGGCTGCGCCCCGGCAGCCCCATCAGGCAGGACGCGCTGGCCGAGGAGTTCGACGTCAGCAGGGTGCCGCTGCGGGAGGCGCTGAAGACGCTGCAAGGCGAGGGCCTGGTCACCTACCAGGCGCACCGCGGCTACTTCGTGGAGACGCTCTCGCTCGACGACCTGCGCGAGGTCTACCGGATCAGGGAGCTGCTGGAGGAGGAGGCGGTACGGCAGGCCGTACCGCGCCTCGGAGCGGAGGACCTGGCGCGGCTCGACCGGGCGCAGGAGGAGGTGGAGCGGGCGGCCGCGGCCGGTGAGGTGCAGGAGATGGCGGCGGCCAACAGGGTGTTCCACCTGACGCTGTTCGAGTGCTCGGGGATGCCGCGGCTGGTCAGGCTGATCAGGACGCTGTGGGACTCCACCGACGCCTACCGGTCGATGTACTACGGCGACGGGGGCAACAGGGAGCGGGTCGTGACCGAGCATCGAGCGGTGCTCGACGCGCTGCGGGCCGGGGACGCCGGCGCGGCGGTGCTCAGGCTCGACGAGCATCGCGCGCACGCGGTGGCGGCCCTGTCCACGGTCCTCGACGGCTGACCGTCGGCTCGGGACGGGAGACGAGCGAGCCGAGCCGGGTCCTGGCGCTCCGGGGTCAGCGGATGGCTCCTCGGCAGCGGATGGCTGCGGGTCGGCGGGTGGCTCTGGGTCAGCGGGTGAGAGCGTCGGCGAGGTCGCGGGCGCGGGCCAGGTCGTCGGCCACCTCCGCCGGCTCCTTCTCCGACAGCCTGATCCCCTCGGCTTCCGCCAGCAGCGGCCCCGACTCCCCCAGCACGAGAGCGTTGGCGAAGGCGCGTTCCAGCCGGCCGCCCTGCGCGGGCGGCTCGGGAGTCTCGATCGGCCGGCCGATCCTGATCGTGTTCCCTCCTGGGTCGGTCATGAGGAACTGGCGCATGCCGCGAGGTAGCCGTAGGGCCTGGTCTGCTTCGAGATGACCGTGAAGCCGAGCGCTTCGTAGAACTCCTGGACGGGATCGATCGACGGGCAGGGCAGGATCGGGATCGTTCGGGTGCGCACGGACGGCCTCCCAAACTGAGTACGGCATACGCAGTCTAGCCGGGAATCCTTCCGCGCCGGGCGTGTTGCACCGAAGGTGACAAAGTTGTCGATCCTCGACCGGTCCCTCGTCCGGCACGGCCAGGACCCCGCGCAGGCGCTCCGCGACACCGTCGCCTTCGCCCGGCAGGCCGAAGAGCTCGGCTATCACCGGTTCTGGGTCTCGGAGCACCACGCGGTACCCGGGGTGGCGGGCTCGGCGCCGACCGTGCTGGCCGCCGCCGTCGCCGCGGCCACCTCGCGCATCAGGGTCGGCACCGGCGGGGTGATGCTGCCCAACCACCAGCCGCTCGTGGTCGCCGAACAGTTCGGTGTGCTGGACGCGCTGTATCCGGGACGGATCGACATGGGCCTGGGCAGGTCGGTCGGGTTCACCGGCGGGATCAGGCGGGCGCTCGGTCACGACAAGAAGGACGCCGACGACTTCCGCGCCCAGATCGAGGACGTGCTGGACTACTTCACCACCGGCAGGCACGGCGTGCACGCCATGCCGTCCGAGGGCAGGAAGGTGCCCGCGTTCGTCCTGGCGATCGGCTCAGGGGCGGACATCGCGGCCGAGCTCGGGCTGCCGCTGGTGATCGGCGGCGGCCGGGTCGAGGAGGGCGTCAGACGTTACAGGGAGAACGTGAGGGGAACGCCGTACGTGATCGTGGCGGCCAACATCGCCGTCGGCGAGGACGCGCACCTGCTCCAGCTGCCCGAGGCGTGGGCGACCGCCTACTCACGCACCCGTGGCGTCTTCCCTCCGCTGCGCCCCGTGGCCGACATCCAGGCGATGACCCTCACCGAACGCGAGCGCGGCCACCTCGACGACGCGCTGAGGGGCCAGATCCACGGCACCGAGGACCAGGTCGCCGGCCGGCTGCGCGACCTGGTCGAGCGGACGGGAGCCGACGAGGTGCTGGTGACGATGAACACCTACGACCTCGACCGGCGCCTGGACTCCTACCGGCGGCTGATCAGCCTCCGATGGCCGACATCGGCCTGACCGGCTGCAGGAACGAGGGGTCGTCGATGCCGTGGCCCGCGCGCTTGCCGCGCACCGCGGCGATCCAGCGCTCGGCCAGCTCCTCGTCGGTGGCCCCGTCGCGCAGCGCGACCTTGAGGTCGGACTCCTCCCTGGCGAACAGGCAGTTGCGGATCTGCCCGTCGGCGGTCAGCCGTACCCTGTCGCAGGCCCCGCAGAACGGGCGCGTCACCGAGCCGATCACGCCCACCCTGGACGGGCCGCCGTCGACAAGGAAGCGTTCGGCGGGAGCGCTGCCGCGCTCCTCCAGATCATCGGGGCACAGGTCGAACGCGCCGGTGAGCAGGGCGAGGATCTCGTCGGCCGTCACCATGTCGGCGCGGCTCCACCCGTGCTGGGCGTCGAGGGGCATCTGCTCGATGAAGCGCAGCTCGTAGCCGCGGTCGAGGCAGAAGCGCAGCAGCGGCACCGCCTCATGCTCGTTGATCCCGCGCATGAGCACCGTGTTGACCTTGACGGGACGCAGGCCCGCCCGGTCAGCGGCCTCGAGGCCCGCGATGACGTCCTCGAACCTGTCGCGGTGGGCCAGGCGCTTGAACGTCTCGCGGTCGAGGGTGTCGAGAGAGACGTTGACCCTGTCGAGCCCCGCCTCGGCCAGCGAAGGGGCGAGCTTGGCCAGGCCGATGCCGTTCGTGGTGAGGGAGATCTGCGGCCTGGGCCGCAGGGCGGCGGTGCGGGCGACGATGTCGACCAGCTCGCGGCGCAGCAGGGGCTCGCCGCCCGTGTAACGCACCTCGGTGATGCCCAGGCGTTCGACGCCTATGGTGACCAGGCGGACGATCTCGTCGGCGGTCAGCAACTGGACGTTGGGCAGCCAGTCGAGGCCTTCGGGCGGCATGCAGTAGGTGCACCGCAGGTTGCACTTGTCCGTGAGGGACACCCGAAGGTCGGTCGCCACCCGGCCGAACGAGTCCTTCAGCACTGGGCGGTCACCTCCTAGCTCATCGAGGGGAACATGTGTTCAGCGTATGCCATCACGCCAGGATGGATGGAGCCCACCATAATCCCCCTTTAGCGACCGCCCGTCGGCGCCTCCACCACGACACGGGGCGGGGGCTCCACCGGACCCCCGCCGAGCGGCTCAGCCCTTGATCGAGATGAGCTGACGCAGGTGCGCGACCACCTGGACGAGATCGGTCTGCGCCGCCATGACGTCCTCGATGCCCTTGTACGCCCCGGGGATCTCGTCGATCACCCCTGCGTCCTTGCGGCACTCCACCCCGAACGTCTGCTCCTGCAGGTCCTTCAGCATGAAGGTCTTCTTGCGGGATACGACGCCGGCCAGTCCACTGGGATGACCTGCTGGTGTACGCCATGGAACAAGGGTCGGACGTTCCTTCCGACGACTTCCGCCTCGGACTCTCAGGAGTTGGACGGCAAGCGGTGCAGCATGCCGCCCCCCACGACGTGACGGTCAGCCTGTGTGGAGAGCCGGTGCGCTGGTTGCCGATCTGCGGACCCTCGATACCGTTCTCGCCAACCGCGGCTCGCGCCTGTCCGGAGTGCGTCCACCTGGCCAAGCTCCCTTGAACCGGGCGGCGGCGCGGCTGGCGGATGTCCCCATATCGCCGCCTCCCTTCCACGTGGCTGGTTCATCCCACGGCCACATTCCCCCCGCCCCCGACAGCTGCCAGATTGTGTGTCCCGACCGAGGTGTCCACTCCGTCTTCTGATACCGCTGCCCTGCGGATTCCACGGGCCCATGCCATGCCGCACAGACGGAGTTGACGCCGACCGAGGGACACGAACAATGCGGTGTCGGGGTCGGGAGCACGAGCCTCAGCTCGAATACCGGGCAAATGAGCAAGCGCCCTATGAATCCTCTGAGCGATAAAATGAGTGGGATTTCCTTCCTGATCACGCCAGACTGATCAACAACGAGAAGGAGATTCATCTGATGTCGCCGAACCAGCCCGCACCCAACCTGCTGTCGTGGGCCAGCGAGATCGACGAAGGCGCGATCATGCAGGCCGCACGTACTGCCCGCCTGCCATTCGTTTCTGGCCACGTCGCTCTCATGCCTGACGCGCATGTCGGCATCGGCGCAACTGTCGGCTCGGTCATTCCCACCGAAGGCGCGATCATCCCCGCCGCCGTGGGTGTCGACATCGGCTGCGGCATGGTCGCAACCGAGACCAACCTCACCGCCGCCGATCTGCCCGACACCCTCGCCGCATTGATGCCCATGGTGGAGCACCGCATTCCGGCCGGTGTCGGCAAGGGCCACTCCGACCCCGCGATGGACCGCACCCTGGGTGACCTCGGACTCCCCCACACCGACCTGAACCCAAGGCTGACGAAGAAGGTCGGCGACCAGTTCGGCACCCTCGGCTCCGGCAACCACTTCGTGGAGGTCTGCCTCGACGAGCGTGACCGCGTCTGGACCGTGCTCCACTCGGGCTCGCGCGGCATCGGCAACCAGCTCGCCACGATGCACATCGTGGGGGCCAAGAAGCTGATGAAGAAGCAGGAGGTCGGCCTGGAGGACCCGGACCTGGCTTACCTGGTCCAGAGCACTCCGGAGTTCACCGCGTACATCGAGGACATGCTGTGGTCGCAGCGCTACGCCATGGCCTCTCGTGCCCGGATGGACAAGGTCCTGATCAACGCCCTGTTCCGCGTGGTCGGTAAGGGTCAGCGCGTCCGCACGATCAACTGCCACCACAACTTCACACAGCAGGAGACCCACTACGGCAAGTCCCTCTGGATCACCCGCAAGGGCGCCATCAAGGCCGACACGGGCGACGAAGGCGTGATCCCCGGCTCCATGGGCACCCAGTCCTACATCGTGCGCGGGCGCGGAAACCCGGAGTCGTACAACTCCTGCTCCCACGGCGCGGGCCGCCGCATGTCGCGCACCAAGGCGAAGCGGGAATTGTCCGCGGCTTCCCTAACGGAAGCAATGCGCGGCCGCACGTGGAATGCAAACCGAGCTGCTGCCCTGGTGGACGAACACCCTGATGCGTACAAGTCCATCGACCAGGTAATGGCAGATCAAAAGGATTTGGTGGAGGTTCAGCACACTTTGCGCCAGATCTTCAACTACAAGGGCTAACGCTCCCGAACGCGGCCATTCCTCGATGCCCTCGCCCAAGCAGCGCGGCGGGGGCATCATTCCCTTACATCGGGGCGTCCTCCACGGCCACTGCGACGAGGCCTCAATCATGCGGCTCAGGAGCCGCAGATGGAGCTGGCACTACGCAAGCTCAGCATCCGTCAGAGCCCCCGATGGATATGCGGCGTCATGGTCGGACACACAGGACAGACCACAGCAGGCTGAAGGCCGGTTCTGCGCCAGCACCCCGAGGGCCTGTAGTCGTCTAAACTCACCGACGAGTAGTGCGCGAATCAGCCACGCCGCCCATCGGCACGGCGCCAGGCTGTTGCCGTAGTACCGAGCATGAGTTGGTTCCTCTGGTCGGCGGAGGTTCGGCGATGGTTCCCACCCCGCAGTCTGCGATTGCGACGCGGAAGACGGTGCTCATGGCGCTGGGCGCCGCCTTGTTCCCGGCCTCCGGCTGCGGCACGCAATGGCTTCCCAGGACGTTCGAGGTAGATCCCGCTGCCGTCGACTAGGTGCGCGCCATCGGAACGATCGCCTCGACCGGATCGGACAGGGCGAAGTGCTCTCGCACCTTGGCGAAGAAGACCTCACGATGCGGGAAGCCGTCTCTGTCGCGACCAACCAGTCCCACCGCATCGCGGCCCAGGCCGCGATGCGGTGAACTCCTCAGCTGTCAACGACGGCTGAATCTTGGGTCTGGCACGAATTCCGTGAAGGGGCGGGCTCAGTCGGCGAGTAGGACGCGTTTGCGCAGTAGGTCGGGGTTGGCTGGTCCATACATCTGTCGCTTGAGCATCTTGATGCGGTTGACGTGTCCCTCGACCGGGCCGGAGCTGTAGGGCAGGGTCAGACCCGCGCGGGCTGCG
>NZ_JBEZDO010000053.1:0-42014 GCF_040648355.1 Nonomuraea sp. NPDC049152
CCGCCGGCCCGCACCCCGCTACGACGTCGGCAAAACCGTCAAACGAGGCCGCACCCTCGCGGCACTACAACAATCCGGACGATAAAGAACAAGCTTAGGTGGTGGTGTCCATGGCGTGCCGCCCGCGGCCCGCCAGATCGCGCAGCGCGTCGGCCGCGTAGGCGACCAGCGCGAGGAAGGCGCCTCCGGCCAGCAGACCGCCGACCCACACGTCGTTGACGGTGGCGTCGGTCCATTCGTCGCCGCGCGGCTGGTAGCCGACCGCGAAGGGGGCGGCGACCAGCCAGAGGCCGCCGAGGAACAGCAGTGCGAGGGCGGAAACGCCCAGTTTGGACTTCATCGCCGGTGTCCGTTCGTGGTGAGATCTTCGCGCAGCGCCTCGACCAGCGGGGCGAGCATGGTGGCCAGTTCGGCCGACGAGGTGGCGGCGGGCGCGGGCTGGGGTGCGGGCTCGGGTTCGGGAGCGCGCTGCCGTACGGTCACCAGACCGCGGGCGACGAGGTCCTCGTGGATGGCGGCGGCGAAGGCCACCACGCCCACGAGGCCGACGAGGGCGACGCCGAGCCCGGTGAAGAACTCCGCGTTCGTGGCGTCGATCCAGTCGCCGAGCTCGGGCTGGGTGCCCAGGGCAAAGGGCGCGATCATCAGCCACAGCCCGGCGATCAACGCCAGGGCCGCCGCGACGGCGCCCACGAACCTGCGAATCATGGTGCGACTCCTTCGGTGACTCTGTTGACGGGCGGCGTGGCCTGGGCCAGCAGCGCGCGGGAGGTGGGGCGCAGCACGCCGTTGGCGACGGCTCGCGCCCTGTCGCGTTCGGGCAGGTCGTCCGGCGGCGCCATCCTGGCGACCGCGGCCACGAGGGCGGACGGCCTGCCGTTGGCGTGTTCGACGCGCTGGGCGATGAGCTCGAGCAGCAGGCCCGCGAGGACCAGGTCGTCCTTGCTGGGTGGCTTGGGCGCGAGCTCGGCCGGGGCGTTCCCCCTGAGCGGCAGCTCCTTCAGGAACAGCACCGCGAAGAAGCCCAGCACCGCGACGGGAACGCCGACCAGGAAGACGGTCTCCAGACCTCTGGTGAAGGCTTCGAGCACGATGCCCTTGACGGGTTCGGGCAGCTGCTGGATGGCGGCGGGGCTGCCGAGCGTGATGGAGCCGCCGGTCGGCCTGACGTGCGCGGCCCGCATGAGGTCGGCCATCTCGTCCTTGAGCCTGTTGGACAGGATCGCGCCGAACGCCGCGACGCCCACCGCGCCGCCCAGCGAGCGGAAGAACGCCACGCCCGAGGTGGTGGCCGCCATGTCGCGCAGCTCGGAGCCGTTCTGCGCGGCGAGGATGAGCATCTGCATCGACAGGCCGAGCCCGATGCCGAGCACCGCCACGTCCACGCCGATCAGCCACTGTTCCGAGTCGACGTGCAGCCGCGAGAGCAGGAACAGGCCGACCGCGACCAGCAGCAGGCCGATGACGGGGAAGATCTTCCATTTGCCGGTGTTCGTCACGATCTTGCCGGAGATCACGCCGGACACGAACAGCGCGAACACCATCGGCAGCGTCATCAGGCCGGAGGCCGTCGGGCTCATGCCCTTGACGATCTGCAGGTACTGCGGCAGGTAGATCATCGCGCCGAACATCGCCATGCCGACGAAGAGCGAGGCCGTGCTGGTCAGCACGAACGTCCTGTTGCGGAACAGCCTGGGCGGCAGGATCGGGTTGCGCGCGCCCCGCT
The DNA here is from genome assembly GCF_040648355.1 of Nonomuraea sp. NPDC049152. NCBI lineage: Bacteria > Bacillati > Actinomycetota > Actinomycetes > Streptosporangiales > Streptosporangiaceae > Nonomuraea > Nonomuraea sp. NPDC049152. The sequence continues at coordinate 1,727 of NZ_JBEZDO010000053.1, forward strand.
CGGCGAACACCGACAGCAGCAGCATGACCACCGCGACGGCGCCGAGGAAGTAGGTCCAGAACGAGTTCCACTCGAACTCGATGCCGCCCAGCGTGAGCATGAGCATCAGCGCGCTCGCGCTGGCGGTGATCGTCGTGGCGCCCCAGATGTCGACGGCGGTGTTCCGCTTGACCTTGGGCAGCTTGAGCACCCTCTGGATCACGGCGAAGGCGACCACGGCGAACGGGATGCACACATAGAAGCACCAGCGCCAGCCCAGCCAGTCGGCGTCCACGATGAACCCGCCGAGCAGCGGGCCCGCGACGGTGGAGATGCCGAAGACCGCGCCCATGTAACCGGAGTAGCGCCCCCGCTCGCGCGGGGGCACGATGTCGCCGAGGATCACCTGGGACAGTGCGGACAAACCGCCAACGCCCAGCCCCTGTACGGCTCGCGCCGCGATGAGCTGACCCATGTCCTGCGAGAGCCCCGCGGCCAGCGAGGCGGCGACGAACAGGCCGAGGGAGATCTGGAAGAGGAGCTTCCTGCCATAGAGGTCGGACAGCTTGCCCCACAGCGGTGTCGACACGGTCATCGTGAGCATCGTGGCCGAGGCGACCCAGGAGTACTGCTCCTGTCCGCCCAGCTCACCCACGATGGTCGGCAGCGCCGTACCCACCACAGAGGTCGAGATCATAGAGGTGAGCATCGCCAGCATCAGCCCCGACATGATCTCGAGGATCTCTCTGTGGGAGTACTGCCTGCTTTGTGCCATGAATTGGAGTATACGTATGTTTACTAGCCGCTCGGCAAGTGGAGTTAGGCTTCAGCCATGGAAGTGCGGGTGCGGGATCGAGAGGCGACCAGGGAACGCCTGCTCACGGCGGCACGCGCGCTGTTCGCCGAGCACGGCTACGAGCAGGTCACGGTACGCATGATCGCTGCCGCCGCCGACGCGAACATCGCGCTCGTCGGCCGGTACTTCGGCTCGAAGGCCGGGCTGTTCGGCGAGGTGCTGGCGGGCGAGCGGTCGGTCGCGCGAGTTCTGGACGGCGACCTGGCCGGGCTCCCCAGGCGCCTGGCCGAGTACGCGGGCCAGCGCATGCATTCCGACCCCGAGAGCCCGATCCTCCGCGCGCTGGAGCGGTCGGCGGGAGATCCCGAGGTGCAGGCGCTGATGACCGAGCGGCTCAGGACCGCGCTCGTCCAGCCGCTGGCGGCCCGGCTCGGCGGTGACGACGCGCTGACGCGCGCCCGCATGGCGGCGGCGGTCTTCCTCGGGATCGGGTCGCTACGGCGGCTGCTCGGGCCGTCCGACCCCTCGTCGGACGACGTCGACAGGCTGACCGCGGTGTTCGAGGCCTGCCTGAGGTGATCGGTGGCCGAGGAGACCCTCAGGCTCCGGATCGCCGACCGTGCGCGTTCATCCGGCCAGGTCGCTGAGCCTCGCCAGCGCCCGCGCCCAGGGGAAGGCCGCCGCGTGGTCGCCGTCGGCGTTGGCGGGAGGCGGCTCGAACTCGCCAGGCCCCAGCAGCACGGCGACCCCCTCGGCCCGCAGGCTCGCCACGTTGCGGACGAACGGCTCCCGTGACGCGAGCGCGCTGTTGACGAAGGGCAGCACGACGACTGGAATCCCGAGCCCGGGGGCCTCCGCGAGGACGCCGAGGGCGTAGGTGTCCGTGATCCCCATGGCGAACTTGTTGATCGTGTCGAACGTCGCCGGCGCGACCACGATCGCCTCCGCCCTCGGCGGTTTCGGCTCGTCGGGCCTGCGGTACCTGCTGCGTACCGGCCGCCCTGTCTGCTCCTCCAGCGCGGCGACGTCGATGAAGCCGAGCGCGGAAGGGGTGGCGACGACCTGGACGACCCACCCGTCGTCCTGCGCCATGGCGACCAGCCGCCCGACCTCCCCCGCCGGTACGGCAGCGCACACGATCACGTACAGGACCTTGCTCATACGGCTCTCCCGCCCGGGTCGACGTCGTGCGAGCAGAAGGCTAGCGGGTGACCGTCCGATTCATCCCTCCCCGATGAAGCGCTCGCCCGCCGCCTCGATGCGTTGGATCTCCGTCCTGAAGAAGCGGGCGAGTTCGGCGCACGCGGCGGGATCGACCGGGCCACCCTCACGTTTGGGCAGGTCGGGGTAGGGACTGCCGATGACGAAGATGTTCTCGTCGTTGTAGTTGTTCGCCGGTTCGGTGTAGTTGAACGATCCGGCGATGACCGTGGCCTCGTCGATGACCATGAGCTTGTGGTGCAGCTTGCCGAACGCGGGGCTGCGTTTCGGGAAGTAGAGCTCGATGTGCGCGCGGTCCAGGTCGTGCGTGGCGGCCCAGGTCTGCGCGCCCTGGCCCGGGTCCATGACGCCGGTGACGGTCTTCTTGGCCGCGGCCAGGGCGATCATGGCATCGTCGATGCCCGAGGAGCCGGAGAAGGTGAAGATGGCGAAGTCGACCCGGTTGGCGGCCTTGAGCATCTGCTTCATGATTTCCAGCTCGGGCGCGTGGTCGGGGGCGAACAGCACCTTCACCGGGATTCCGTTGAGGCTGTAGGCGGAGGGAACCTTGCCGTGGGCGCCTCGCCCGAACTGGCCCGCGCGCATCTGGTTGAACTCGGTCGTGTACGTCAGACAGACCCGCGGATCATGAAAAATCACGACATGGTTGAGGTTGCGGTGGCAGTCGGTGTGGGTGAAGTTCGCCGACCCCGACAGGATCGCCGAGGTGGGCAGGGGCCGTTCCCTGTAGTCGCGGATGATGAACTTCTGGTGGAAGATCGCCGGGTTGTAGTCCGCCTTCACGTCGACGTTGCAGCGCAGCAGCGCGGCCAGGATCTTCCTGTTCGGCTCCAGGCTGCGGCTGCCTGGCTCGTCACCCCACTGGACGCGCCGGCGAGCCTTGAACTCGTCTTCTCCCGCCTTCGGGGTGATCTTCGGCAGCTTCGCCGAGACCAGGTAGTCCTGCTCCAGCACCACGCGGACGTTCACGCCGCGGAAGCGGGCGTCCAGGATGGCCTGGGCGATGGGCTCGGAGTCGAGCTCCTGCACGGCGATGTCGAGGAAACGCTGGGCGCCGTTGATGAAATCGATGATCACTTGCTCGAGGTTGTCCGCCGCATCCAGCTCCGTCGGTCCGACGAAGGCCTCGATCTTGCCGCCCGCGAACATCGTCATGCGGTAAGCGTTCCACTACACGAGGTGGCAGACAAGGACCACGATCGACATGGTCACCGGCCCCCTGTGAACGTACGGCGAAGCAGGCGTTCCAGGCTGTTGACCGCCTCGTCGGTGTCGGTGTCGGCGCGTCGGGAGATCGCGACGTCGACCATCGGCACCGGCGGCAGCCCCTGCTGCTCGGACGGCCGCACCGCGCCGGGCGGGACGTTGCCCACCAGCAGCGCCCCCACGCCGATCCCGGCCGAGACCGCCGCCTGTACGGCGTGCACGCTGGTGCTCTGGAACGAGACCCGCCACTGGCGCCCGTGGCGGCCCAGCGCGTCGAGCACGGGCTGACGCCACTGGCACGGCTGGGAGAACAGCACGAGCGGCAGCGGATCGGCGGACAGGCCGAAGGCCGGAGCGCAGGCCCACGTCAACGGCACCTGGCGCTGCCACCGCACCGAGGCGCCCGGCATCACCGACGGGTCGCCGAACACCAGGTCCAGCCGCCCCCGCTCGGCCGGTCCGCGCAAGGCCGCCGCCGAGCCGACGATCACCTCCAGGTCCACCAGCGGATGCAGCGCGGCGAAGTCGGCGAGCGCGGCGGGCAGCGTGGTGATCGCCAGGTCCTCCAGCAGCCCGATCGCCCGCCGCCCCGACGGGGCGGCGGCACGGCCGGCGATCGAGGTACGCGCCTCGTCGTGCAGGGCCAGCATCCGCTCGGCGTAGGCGAGCAGCGCCTCTCCCGCCGGTGTGAGCTTGGCGCCGTGCGGGTCCCGGACCAGAATCCGTTCGCCGACGGCCTGCTCCAGCCGCTGGATCCGCTGGCTCACGGCGGGCTGGCTCACCTTCAGCGCGGTGGCCGCGCGGGTGATGCTCCCCGCGCGCACGGTCGCCGTGAAGGAACGCAGGTCGGCGATCTGGAAATCCCTATCCATAAGCAAGCATTATGCCTGCCACGCGATTATCGGCGTTCTCAATGAGCGGGCGCGTTCTCGCCGGCAGGGACGCTTCACCGGACGGCCCAGCGGGATCGCCATCACCGCCCACGGGACGGCCGACGACGTGCGGCGCGTCACCGTCGGCGGCGGCGTGGCGTCCGTCGGCACCGGCTCGTTGCGGGTCCTGCCGTGAATCAGGAGTCGTGTTCGGCGTCGTACCGGCGCCTGGCGTCCTCCACCGCTGACAGGTGATCGTCTGACCAGCTCACCAAGGTCGCGAAGACCGTGCTGAGCGTGCGGCCGAGCTCGCTGATCTCGTACTCGACCCGGGGCGGGATCTCCGCGTGGTAGGTGCGGGTGAGCAACCCGTCACGCTCCAGCTGCCGCAGCCGTTGGGTGAGGACCTTGGGACTGATCGGCGGCAGGCGTCCTTGAAGCTGGCTGAACCGCTGTCGGCCGTGATGCCTCAGCGCCCAGAGGATCGGCGTGGTCCAGCGGCTGAAGACCAGATCCACCACCGGGCTGATCGGGCACGCGTCCACGGGCTGTTCGGACGTCTTTCCAGTCGTCATACGGCTCCAGGGGAAGTCACTATCCTTTAGGAACCTACTATGCCGGCGATGTTAGCTTCCTCTCGTCGGGCCGATCAAGCGCCCTGACGGTGAAGGAGACTCGTCATGACCATGCCAGCACTTCCGACGCGTGAGGGAGAGCGGCCGGAGACCGGCCCATCCGTCCCGCACGTCCAGCTCACCCAGAACAGCCCTGATGAGATCAGGGAGAACCTGAAGCACTGGATGTCGACCGAGCTACCGGGCACCGTCATCCGCCCCAGTGAGATCTCCGAGCCGGGCGCCTTGGCCTTCTTCCTGGACGGCGCCCTCCCCCCGCAGGGCGCGGTGCTGCTGCCCCCGCGGCTGAACGCCGAGTTCGCCCACGTGCATCCCGATGGCAGCCTGCACCTCTCACTGTCGTTCGAGGACCAGCGAGAGCTGCTGCTCAGGGGCTGGGGCGAGCGGCACCCGCTCTACTCCGCGCAGATCAACGTGGTGATGCTGTACGGCCCCCGCACCGCCGACGAACTCGACGTGGCCAGGACCGTGATCGAGGCCTCCTACCGCTACGCCACCGGCCGCGATCGCGTCGCCGCCTGAGTCGTCGATCAGAGCAGACCGGCGTCGCGCACCTTCATGGCGACATGGACCCGGTTGTCGGTCTCCAGCTTGGCGAAGATCCGGGTGATGTTCGCCTTCACGGTCGCGACGCTCATGTAGAGCCGTTGCCCGATCTCCGCGTTCGAGCTGCCCCTCGCCACCTCGATCGCGACCTCGCGCTCTCGTTCGGTGAGCCTGGCCAGCTCCCGCTCCGCCGACGGGCGCCGCGGCTCGCGGTCTGCGGTGGCCGCGGCGATCACCTGCCGGGTGACGCTCGGCGACAGCACCGGCTCACCCCTCGCCACGGTCCTGAGCGCCTCGATCATCTTCGGCGGGGGCGTGTCCTTGAGCAGGAAGCCGTCCGCGCCGAGCTCGAGCGCCCGCAACACCATGTCGTCCGCGTCGAAGGTGGTGAGGACGAGGATCCTGGGCGGGTCGGGCTGGGCCAGCAGCAGCTCGGTGGTGGTCAGCCCGTCCTGTTCCGGCATCCGGATGTCCATCAGCACGATGTCGGGTCCGAGGTCGCGGATCACCCGCATGGCCTGCCGGCCGTCCTCGGCCTCGCCGACGATCTCCAGGTCGGGCTCGCCGCCGAGAATGAGGCGCAGGCCCGTCCGCACCATCGCGTCGTCATCCACGATCACCAGTCGAGTCACAGTGTGGGAGCCTCCCATGGCAACCGGGCGTCGAGGACGAAGTGTCCGTCCCGGATCGTATGGCTGAGGGTGCCGCCGGCCATCCGGGTCCGTTCGGCGAGGCCGACCAGGCCCATCCTTCCACCTGGCCCGGCGGCCGCCCCGGGCCGCGCCGGATTGCTCACCCTGATGCGCAGGCCGTGACCTGGCCGCCCGCCGAGCTCGGCCGTCACCCGGCTGCCCGGCGCGTGCTTGCGCGCGTTGGTCAGCGCCTCCTGCACGATCCGGTACGCGTGCCGGCCGGTCTGCGTCGGCAGCAGTTCCCTGCCGTCGATGGTGTCGGCCACGTCGACCTTCTGACCTGCGGCGCGTACCTCCTCGAACAGGGCGCCCACGTCGGCCAGGCTCGGCTGCGGCGCCTCCAGCACGCCGTCCCGCCGGAGCGAGCCGAGCACGGTGCGCAGTTCGTTCAGCGACTCGTGCGCGCTCTCCTGGATCGCCAACGCCACCTCGCGGGTCTCCTCGGCGGTGAGGTCCTTCCTGTACGCCAGGCCGCCGGCGAGCATCGACAGCAGGGAGATCCGGTGAGCCAGGACGTCGTGCATCTCCAGGGCGATCTTGGCCCGTTCGGCCAGCTTGGCCTGCTCGATGCGCTGCAGCTGTTCGCGCTCGGCGGCCAGGGCCGCTTCCCGCTCCGAGACGGCCAGGTCACGGCGCTCGCGAAGGTACAGGCCGAAGACCGTCAGCCCGCCGAGGACAGCGGTCTCCGTCACCGCGGAGACGAACGTCGCCTGGGTGATGCCGTCCCAGCTGCCGCTCACCGCGGGCCCCACCAGCGAGACCACGGCGACCGGGATGATCTGGCGCCACCGGCGATGCGTGCACAGGGACACGTACGCGAACATGGCGGGGCCGGTCGCCGTACTGGAGAAGACGGTCAGCAGGGCGGTCGCCAGCGCGATCGGCCACGGCCGGCGACGCCGCCGGCGCATCAGCGCCAGCCCCGCCACGCCGAGCGCCACGTCGACCAGCGCCGACCCGAGCCGGTCGGGGTCCCGCGAGACGAGCGAGGCCAGGATGGCGCCGAAGAACAGCATCGGCAGCACGGCGCACAGGTAGCGCAGCGCGACGCCCCGCTTGTCCAGGTTCTCCGTACGGCCATGCACAGGCCACAGCCTATGGACCGCCGGGCCGAGGCTTTAGCGACCTGGGTCGACGTCGCGCCTGACGCAGGTCCACAACCCGGGCGACGGCCCTGGCCCCGGGTCCGATGACCGGCGGCCCCGGCTCCGCTGGACTGGATCAATGATCGAGTTCAGCCATGTCAGCAAGATCTACAAGGGTGTGAAAGCGCTCGACGACGTGTCCTTCACCGTCGGACCAGGCAGCATCACCGGCTTCCTCGGGCCCAACGGCGCGGGCAAGTCGACGGCCATGCGGATCCTGGTCGGGCTCGCCCGCCCCACCTCGGGCTCGGCCACCGTGCTCGGCCGGCCGTACATCGAACTGGACCGCCCTGGTTTTCGGGTCGGCACGCTGCTCGACGCCGGCGCCCAGCACCCGGGCCGGTCCGGGCGGGAGGTCCTGACCCTGGGCGCGATGATGCTCGGCCTGCCGCGGTCGCGGGTCGACGAGGTGCTCGACCTGATCGGGCTGACCGGCAAGGAGAGCAGGCGGACCGTCGGCGGCTACTCGCTCGGCATGAGGCAGCGGCTCGGCATCGGTCACGCCCTGCTCGGCCGGCCCGAGGTCCTCGTCCTGGACGAACCGGCCAACGGCCTCGACCCCCAGGGAATCCAGTGGATGCGCGGGCTGCTCCGCGGTCTGTCCGACGCGGGCTGCTCGGTGCTGCTCAGCTCGCACCTGTTGCACGAGGTGGAGCAGGTCGCCGACCGCATCGTGATGATCGGCCGAGGCCGCGTCCTCACCCAGGGCACCGTCGAGGAGCTCAACCAGGGCCGCAGCCTGGAACAGACCTTCCTCGAACTCACCGCGCACGCCGATCGGAGCGCGGCATGACCCGGCTGCTGGCGGTCGAGACCCGCAAGCTCCTCGACACGCGCAGCGCGAAGATCATGACGCTGGGCCTGATCGCGCTGACCGTCGCGGCCATCGTCGCCCGCGGCGTCGTCTCTGGACCGCGGCTGCACACGTTGGTCGGCACCGCGGGCATCGGATTCGGGACCTTGCTTCCCGTCCTCGGCATCCTCTCGGTGACCGGGGAATGGAGCCACCGCACCGCTCTGACCACGTTCGCGCTCGAACCCCGGCGGTTGCGGGTGCTGGTGGCCAAGTGCCTGCCACCGGTGATCGCCGCGGTGGCGGCCTCCGTGTTCGCGGTGCTGGTCGCGGTGCCGGTGACGGCCGTCGTCGCCGCCGTCCGGGACGTCCCCGCCACCTGGGAGGTCGCGCCTGTCGCTCTGCTGGGCTGGGCCGCGGCGAACGTTCTCGTGGTCGGGATGGGGCTCGCTGTGGGCATGCTGCTCCTGAACGCGCCGGCCGCGATCGTGATCTGCCTGTCGACCCCGCTCCTGGGGAACCTCGTCAGCGGGCTCGGCGCCACCGGCGAGCTCGTGGCGGAGTGGGTCGACCTGAACCACGCCACCACACCGCTGATGGCCGGCGACCTGACCGGCGGCGACGCCGCCCGGCTGGCGGTGTCGGCGCTGCTGTGGATCGTCGGGCCCATGACGATCGGCGTGGTGCGGGTGATCCGCAAGGACGTGAGGTGATCGAGGGAAGGGCCGTCATCCCCGTACAGGACCGCACACCACAGGCGACCGTCCGCTCGTTCGGTCCGGCGGCCATGGCGAGGATCGGCGCGGGTCAGCGGCGGCCGGAGGCGCAGACGACGCAGGTCTTGGTGGCCGGGAGGACCATCAGGCGCTCGAGGGCGACAGGTCGCCCGCATCTCGCGCAGATCCCGTAGGTGCCATCACGTAGCCGCTCGAAGGCGAGGTCCAGATCGGCGAGATGCGTCCGGGCCTGGTCGAGGAGGGCCTGGACGTGGGCCCGCTCGAAGGCGGTGGACGTTCCCTCAGGGTCGTGCTCGTCGTCGGGGGCCGTCAGCGCCGACGATTCGACGATCTCGTCCCTGTCACGGCCCAGCATGGCGACGCGGGCCGTGGTCTTCCGGCAGTCGGCGTCGAGCAGTTCTCGCATGGTCGCCTGCTCCGAGGGGGAAAGCACGGCGTCCCGATGGCGTTCGGTCATCACGGTTCCTCACCTTCCCGCCCAGGTTATTCGCCTTCCGATGAGAAGTCGTCCGTCCTGGACGCGCCGGGCCAGGTCGGCGAGCCGATACAGGTCGGGTTCGACGATGAAGAAGATCGCGTGGCCGTTCTCGGGCCGGACCCTGGGCGGGGCGGCCCGCCGCCGCTGCCCCGTCGTGCGGCTGGACTCTCCCACTGTGGGAGGCCTCATGCTTCTCCCAGCGGTCCCCAGTGGTTGATCATGAAGGTATCAGGGATGGGGACGGTGTGACCGTTCGCCGCGTCAGCATGAGGAGAGCGACGCATGACCATCGTGAAGGACATCGAGGCCCGCGGCATGCACCACTGCGAGACGACGGCGCTGGGGGTGCTGTTGCGGCATGAGGGACTTGATCTGTCCGAGCCCATGCTTTTCGGGCTGGGCTCGGGCCTGTCCTTCGTCTATTGGGACAGCAAGGGCATGGAGTTCCCCTTTCTCGGAGGCCGCGTCAAGCCTTTCGACCTCACCAGGAACCTGGCCGCCAGGCTGGGGCTGACGTTGACGGCCGAGGAGACCACCTCACCGCGCAAGGCGTGGGAGAACGTGGCCGCCCCCATCGACGCCGGTCGGCCGGTCGGCCTCCAGCTCGACTGCTACCACCTGGACTATTTCCGGTCCAAGGTGCACTTCGGCGGTCATGTCGTCGCCATGTACGGCTACGACGAGCGCGACGTCTACCTGGTGGACACCGACCAGCAGGGAGGGGCGGTGCGCACCAGCCGGGCCGGCCTGGCCATGGCGCGGGCCGAACGCGGCCCGATGACCGCCAGGAACCGATCCTTCACCATCACCCTGCCGGCTCACCCGCTTTCCTGGCAGGACCAGATCATCCCCGCCATCAAAGACTGCGCCGATGCCTTCCTCGCCGCTCCCATCGCGAACCTGGGCCACCGCGGCATCGAGAAAGCCGGCAAGCAGGTGCCCAAATGGCTGTTGCGCACCGGCAACCCGCAGCAGGACCTGCCGCAGGCCGCCCTCATCATGGAGAAGGGCGGCACCGGCGGCGCCCTGTTTCGCGCCCTCTATCGCGACTTCCTCGACGAGTGCACCCGGCTGATCGACGACGGCAACCTCCGCGCCGGCCACAGGCTGTACGCCGAGGCCGCCACCCTGTGGACGGACGTGGCCACGTTGATCACGAAGGCTGGAGAGAGCGGCGACGCCGGGTACCTCGAGCAGGCCGGCGTCATCCTCCACGATCTTTCGCGCATCGAGAAGGACGCCATGCAGGTGCTGCGTCAGTTGTAGCTCAAAGGGAAAGCCGGCTGTACGGGTACGGCCTGAGTCACGCGATGGCCTCGCCGTCGTGCACCATCGGGTCGTTCCTCGCGGTGACCTCGGCGTCGTTGGCCGCCGGCGACTGCCTGGAGCGCCGTCCCGCAAGGCCTGGGCGTCCCGACGAATCTCTGCCGCCGTGGGTTCCGTGGTCACAGCATCGAGTTGCACCTCGGTGTCGAGACCGACTTCCGGCAGGCACGGCCAAGCCGAGCACGCCCGCGTAGAACTCCCGCAGGACGGGCTCGCTGCCGGGCGGGCAGGCCACCTGGATGTGATGCAGCATCCACGTAAAGATCCGCGCCTCGCTCGACGTACATCCGCAGGTGGCGCCTGCGCCACGCGCAGGTCTCACCGAGACGCCGCCCGATATATTGATCACCATGGTGAACGAGCAGGATGATTCAGTTCAGGCCGCGATTTCGGGGGAGATCCGCCTTCTTGATCCGGAGGTTCGATCCTCGGCGGTGCTCATGGGTGAGTTCCTGGATCCTGAGTTCACTGAGATCGGGGCCTCCGGGCGGCTTTGGGATCGATCTTCGATCATCGCCGCGGTCACTCAGGATGCGGACCCATCGGCGGCCCCGATCGTTGCGAGCGATATGGAGGGCAGGCTCCTTGCCCCTGGGATCGTCCATCTGACCTACGTCTCCGACAACAACGGCCGTCGGGCACGTCGGAGCTCCATTTGGCGGCGGTCAGAGCAGGGATGGCTGGTGTACTTCCATCAGGGGACGCTGAGTTCCCACTGAGTTCCACCTTCGGGTGAGTTCTGGCCCCATGCCTGTGCACGTCCGGTGTGGCAGGCGGCGGCTGCGTGACTGGCACCAATCCGCCGTTGGGACAAGCTGCACCAGCTCCTGCTCGCCGAACCGCATGCCGCTGGCCAGCTCGACCGGTCCAAGGCGGTGATCGACAGCTCGCACGTCCGGGCGCTCAGGGGCGGCCCAAAACCGGCCCGAGCCCGGTCGACCGCGCCAAGCCGGGCTCGAAACATCAGTGGACGCCGCCCAGCTCAGCGTTTGATGCAGGTGTAGGCGCCGTACACCGGTCCGCGGAACTTCACGGTCACGATCTCAAAACCGGTGGCGGCCAGCATCGGCTCCAGCAGCCACCGGAAGGTGCTGTACTCCGTGCGGATGTGCTCGATGTAGTCGTCTCGGGTATAGCCCAAGGCCGGATCGGCGGCGGCGCCATCCAGCCAGCGCCCGAACACCTCCTTCGCCTGTGACGGATGGAAGTCATAGATCAGGTCGCATAGCCGCAGCACCCCGCCGCGCCGCAACATCCCGGCGATCCGCTCCAACGCGAGCGTCTTCCAAAAGTCCGGCAACTGATGCAGGGCATGGCGCGAAAACACGCCATCCGCAGGGGGCCCTGCGTGCTCGTAGCTCAAGAAGCCCGCCTGCACGAATTCGAGATTCGACAGCGCGGCCTCGGCGGCCCGCTGACGCAGCCGATCCACCATGGCAGCCGAAACATCAACCGCCACGACCCGCCCGAACTGGGCGGCCGCTGCCAGCGCGAACTGCCCCGTCCCGGATCCGAGATCCACCACAGTCGAGTCATCGGTCAGGCCGTGAGCGGCGAAGACCGCCAGATCCTCTGAGGGATCGGGATGCCCCTGCTTGCGGTCGAAGCCGGCAAACCGGAGGCCCTGGGGTGCCGTTCACGAGAAGTCCGCGCACGCCGCGCCGTACCCCTCTTACGCCGCCAAGTGAACTCGAAGGCCGCTCAGCGGTAATAGCTAATGAAGAGCCAGACGGTGGAGAGGTGCGCATGAACTTAGGCGGTGGTCTGGTGACCGCGGTCCTGGCCGGGCCAGGGGGTTCACGGCCGTGCAGGCGCCCGTTGGCCTGGGCGGAAGGGATTCCGGGTCAAAGCGGTCACGGTCGAGGCGTCCTACGACGGCGGGGCCGGAGGGGTCGCACGCACTTGGGTGTACCGCTCCCCGCGTCCTCTGCCCGTATGGATGGGAGTCTTTATGCGCGTTTTCTTGGGTATGGCCGCGAAGCGTGCGGGGGTGGACATCGGTCAATCTCTCTCCTTGGCCCGTTCGCTTCTCGGTGACGTCTTTCCTGTGCCGTTGGAAACCGTCGATGCCGCCGAGTGGGCCGGCAGGCGCGCCGCATTGCTGGCCTGGTCCAATGAGGAAGGGGCCGATGCGCGCCCACCGCTGATCGTGCGGGAGGACCACGGCGGCTTAGCCATGACCGGCACCCTCGCATCACAGCGGGACGTACGGCGTCTCATTCAAGCTCCCGATCTGAATGATGTGATGGCGGATCTCTCTGGTTGCTTCTCGGCCGTCCGCGTGGCGGAGGGGGAGCTTCAGGCCGCCACCGCAAGCACCAGGGCTCTTTCCGTCTTCTACGCTGAGAACGAGGACCTCCACCTGGTCGGAACTCGTGCTCTGCACGTGCACCTCGTGGCGAACGGAGGGAAGGTCGCCTGGAACGAGGTCGCCCTGCAAACCATGATCCGTCAGGGGTACTTCCTCTCCGATGAGACCCCCTACCAAGGTGTGACGGCGCTCGGACCCTCCTCAGTGATCAACATCAAGGACGGTCGCAGGAGGATCACCACGCGTCCGCTGCCCCCAGCGCTACCAGCGCCGACATCTGCGAGAGCCAGACGTCAGTCGATCAGGCAGTTGAGTGACGCCCTCGTCGCTGCCGTTGAGCCATTGCAGGCCGTCTCCGAACCGGTCAACCTGGCGCTGACGGGTGGGCGCGACAGCCGTTTGATGGCGGCGCTTCTGCACGCGGGCCGCGTCCCTTTCCGCGCGACGACCAACGGTCTCGACACCCACCCAGACGTGATCATCGCCAGGGAGATCGCCGCTCGGTTGCGTATTCACCACACGGTCATCCCGCCCGTGCAGACCGAGGCGAAGGACGCCGTGCTCGTCCCGCACCCGAGCGTGCGCACATATGAGGTTGTCCGGGCCTGCGAAGGCATGACCTCGGCGTACGAGAGCATCGTGGACTACCGGCCCTACTCCACAATGCCGACCATGTCCGGGCAGAGCGGTGAGATCCTCAGGGGCGGTTTCCTTTACAGTCAGGGGCAGACCACCGGCAAAGCGATGCGTCGCAGGGTCGAAGACTTCTTCCTCAAGAGCGAACCGCTGTTCACCGACGAGGCGAACGAGCATGCCCGCAGCCTTGCGGAGCCATGGCTGCGGCGCGTCGGTGAAAATCCGTGGGAAGTGCTCGACCACCTGTATGTCACCTACCGCGTGGGACGTTGGCATGCCGCGGCAAGAACAGGATCTCTGCGGCGTGGGGATCCTGTTCAGCCGTTCCTCGACAATCGCGTGGTGATCGAGGCGCTGTCGCTCGATCAGCAATGGAGACATTCGGAAGAAGTCGTCTACGAGCTGATCAGCCGACTGGCTCCCGGCCTGCAGGAGATCGAACTCGAAGGCAAGCCCTGGCGCTTCCAAGCCGGGGAAGCGAAAGCACAGCGGAGATGGTGGCAGCGGAAGCCGCCCGTGAGAACTTCCACGCCACCGGCTCCGAAGCGTGGCAACAACTGGAATTGGCGTACCAGCCCGGGTCCCCATCTGTCCGCTCTTCTCGGAGAATTCGTGCTCGAGCGAGCCGACGCCCTGGCTTGCCTCGTACGCGGCGACGAGTTGACGGCTTTCTTCTCCGAACCTGTCGTCAAGCAGCCTGCACTGGCCTGGAACCTATACACGGTCGCCGCCCTGCTTACCGGAGTCTTTCCGGGAAAGCCTCCCGCCATTACAGATCCGGTCCGTATCGAGATCCTGCGGGAGACCTGAGAAAGTGTCTTGGCGTCCGGGGTGGTCTGTCGCGTCACCCGTGGCCCCCCGGCCAGGCGTCCGCGGGCATGACGTGGCGATGACGGGTTCCGCTTCGCTGTACGAAGCTGTACGGCACCCGGGTTGGGAGCGGGGTGCACATTCTCCAGCCATATGGCCTGAGCTGAGGGAACGCCTCATACGGCTTGCAACGGTGTTCATGCCCCGTACGCACCGCGCCGTGGATTGGAACCTTTCCCCCGCATCCGGATAAGTACGGTCGTGACATCCATTCCATACGAGGAACCGCCCATAACGGGCCGGACGCTCCGCATGACGGGGTCCATGCAGCCTCGAAGAGGCGACCATACGCGTGGAGCAGACTTGGCGGAGGGTTCAGCGGTGGCCGACCTGCCGGCCCCGCTGGAGGACTCGGCGGTCATCAGAGCGTCGCTGCGCGAGCCGGAGCGTTTCGCCGAACTGTTCGACCGGCATGCCGCCGTACTGCACCGCTACGTCGTCCGGCGCCTCGGTCCGGACCACGCGGAGGACGTGGTGGCCGAGACCTTCACCAGGGCGTTCGAGAAGCGGCACAGGTACGCCTTCGACCGATCGGACGCGTTGCCGTGGCTGTACGGCATCACCACGAACATCATCGGCACCCACCGAAGGGCGGAGGTACGCGGATACCGGGCGCTCGCCAGAACCGGCGAGGACCCTGTGGCGGTGGCCTTCGACGAGCGGGTGGTCGCCCGTCTCTCCGCCTCGGCGACCCGGGAACGGCTCGCGGCCGCCCTGGCCAAGCTGGGTCGAGGCGAGCGCGACGTCCTGCTGCTGATCGCCTGGGGCGACCTCAGTTACGGGGAGACGGCGCAGGCCCTGGGTGTGCCCCTCGGCACCGTACGGTCCCGGCTGTCCCGCGCCCGCCGCAAGATCGCCCACTCACTGGGCGGTAGCAATCCGATCGACGTCATCGAGGAGGTCTGATGAACGACTTGGACATGGTCCGCGACCTGCGGTCACAGGTACGGCAGAGCAAGGAAAGCGATCTTCACGGCGCCCGACGGCGGATGCTGGCCGCGATGGCTCCGGAGCCACTGGGCCGCCGGCTCCCCCGCACGATAGTGCGCGTGGCCGCCGTCGGCGTCCTCGGCGTCACGATCGCGGCAGGCATCACGGTAGTGCAGAACCTCGCTACGGACTCCCAGGGGAAGGGAACCGCAAGCGCCCCGGCGTGGCTGCCCATGGCGAACGCCGAGACCCTGGCCAAGCGCGCGACGGCGGCGGCGGCGGGGCAGCCGGACGTCTACCCGCGAGACGATCAGTGGGTCTACGCCAAAAGAGACTTCTACCGATCGCCCAAGATAGTGCCCAAGTCAGCCGCGTCGCCGAACGGAGGAGGCGAGACCGGCTCGCGACACACCGAAGAGATGTGGACTCGGGGTGACGGTAAGGAGAGAGCCCTGCGGAAGGAAGGCAGCGAGAAGATCACAAGGCGTCAGGGCGGGGAGGATCCTCGTCTACGGCTCGGCCCCGCCTACCTGCGCTCGCTCCCCTTGGAGCCGTCCGCCCTGTTGGAGCGCCTGAAGAAGGACACGAGTGAGATGTCCTTGCCCGAGGCACAGGCGGTGTTCGGCCAGATCCTGATCATCCTTCAGGAAGGCGCTCCTCCGGCTCGCCTGCGCGCTGCTCTCTACACCGTCCTCTCGAAGCTGGACGGCGTTGGTGTGGAGAACGTGCGTGATCTGTTGGGGAGAGAAGGAGTCGGGATCTACACGGACGACGAGGGGATGCGCAAGGAAGTCATCATCGACCCCAACACCTACGTCCTGCTCGGCGGTCGCACCGTCTACCTCGGCGGATCGACGTCGCCGTACGGCGAGCTGCCCGAGGGCGAGGTGATCTTCTCCGTGGCTCAGGTGGCCGTCGGCATCGTCGACCACGCGGGCGAAGTCCCGTAACGGGGGCGCCGACGTTGGCGCCGGCTGCCGATCAGCGGAAGTAGTCGTGCGCCAGTGGGCGGTTCGTACGTGTGGCAGGAAGCTCGCGCCCTCGGACCCCAGCACACCCCTCGATCCACGAAGGCCTGAAGTGGTGATGGGGCATTCGATCGCTTTTCTCGCGGGCAGATGGCAAGATCGTGATCTTCGATGCTGGAGGGGTTCGATGAGCAAGCTCACGCCACAGCTGATCGTGGACGGCGCCGTCCCGCTGCATTCGATGATCTCTCCCGACGGCCGCTGGGTCGCCCACACAGTCGCCGCGATGCCACGAAGTAGGCGGCGGCCTCCACCGCCGCCGGGGGCCGCTCCGGCAGCTCGTACGTCACCGTGACCTTGACCGTGGCCCGCTCGGCCACCCCTGCCAGCGCCTCCGCCAGCCCGTGCGCGTCCAGCCCCGACGGGTACACCCGCCAGGCCACCTCGCGCAGCTCCACCAGCGCCTGCGGGGCCTGCTCGTGCAGCTGTTCCAGCAGCTCGGCGCGGCCTCGGCGGGCGCGTCCCGCGAGCATGGACAGCGCCACCAGCCGTTGCTGCACCCCGTCGTGGAGGTCGCGTTCGATGCGCCGCCGTTCGGCGTCGACCGCCGCGACCACCCCCGCGCGGCTCTCGGTCAGCTCGGTGATCCGCCGTCGGAGCGCCTCGGTCGGGTCGGGAGCGAGCAGGCGTACGGCCAGCCGCCGCTCCAGCAGATCCACCCCCACTAGGCCGGACACGTCCAGGAAGAGCAGGACGGAGCCTGCCAGGAAGGCGTAGGCCAGCAGTGGCAGGGTGGGCAGCATGCCGTCCACCGCTTCGCCGCGGCTCCACGACCACGCCAGCGTGGCCGCCGCGCGGAAGCCGTACACCAGCAGCAGCACCACCAGGCCGCCCAGGAGGCCCACGGGCGCCCGGGCGCCCAGGAAGCGCAGCTCACCCTCGCGTCGGTCCGGGAGGTCCAGGCGGAGCCGCCGCAGTTCCAGCCCGGTCAGCCATGCGGCCGCCCGGCGCACAGCAGGACGGTCGGCGAACGGCGCCGCCACCAAGACGAAGAGCAAGCCCAGAAGGGCGGTGACCGCACCAGCGGTCACCGCCCCGACGAGCCGCAGACCCCTAACCGCCAACCGCATGCCGCCCCTTGCGCCGCTCAACCAGCCGCACGCCCACAAAGACCATGGCAACGGTCATGGTGATCTCCGGTGAAGGGTGAGCTGGAGGATTCAGCGGGTGTTGGGTGCTGTTGACAGCCAGTGGGAAGTGAGGCCGGTGATGATGGCCGCGCCGCGGTCGCTGAGGTGGACGTGGTCGACGAGGAACTCGCGTCCGCCGGCGCGGGCGATCTCGTCCCAGCCGCGCCGTAGCAGGTAGTGCTGGGCGGCGACGGCGAAGGCGAGCGGGAAGCTGAAGGCGTACGGCTGCCGCCCACCTTGCGGCCGTAGGTGGTCGGCCAGTCGCTCGTGCACAGGCAGATAGTCGACCTGCGCCTGGTGCGCGATTTCCTTGATCGCGGCGTTGTACCCGGCGAGCTTGCCGTTGATCGCTGTGTCCAGGTCCTCGCCGAGGGGCGGCAGGGACATCAGCGCGATCCTGGCCGTGGTGCGGGACTTGAGGCGGTCGATGATCGCGGCGAGATTGTCGCGATACTGATCCAGCGGGACGCCGTTGCGGACGTCGTTGGTGCCGATCAGGATCGTGACCGCGGCCGGGTGGCAGGCCACGATGTCGGCCTCGACCCGCCGGCGCAGGTCGGCGCTGGTGTTGCCGTTGATGCCGGCGTTGATGAACGCGTATCCCTGGTGTTCGGGCTGGGCGCGCAGCGAGCCGACCCAGTCCGCGCCGAGTGCGCCCTGGGTCATGCTGGCGCCGGCGGCGACCACGCGGGGGCGGGCGTCCGGCCTGTGCCCGTGGGCGCAGAGTTCGGCCGGGGCATGGTCAGGCGGGCGGAGGAAGGTGAGGTAGCCGACGGTGCCGGTGGTGGCGAGCGCGGCGGCGAGTAGCAGGCACAGGCCGAGGATGATCTTTTTCTTCATGGTCAGTATCCCAGGGCGAGGCTGTGGCCGATGGTGGCCGGGTCGGCCAGCGCGGCGAGGATGGCGTGGGCCAGGTCGGCGCGGGCGATGGTGATGCCGCCGCGCACGTTCTCATCCACGGCGGTGCGGTAGGGGCGGTGTGCGCCGTCGGTCAGGCGCGGAGGCCGCATGATCGTCCAGTCCAGGCCGCTGGTGCGGACGGCTTGGTCGGTGTGGGCGAAGTCGGTGAACCCGGTGCGGAGGAGTTGCCGCAGTAGCGGCTTGACCAGGAAGCGGTTGAGTGGCCCGTCACCGCTGTCGACGACGTGTCCGCTGGCGGTGACGACGATCAGGCGGCGGGTTCCGGCGGCGCGCATCGCGGTGATGATCGAGCGGGCGCCGTCGGCGCATACCGTCGCCTCCGCTTTCGCGCGAGGTCCCAGGGCGGAAACGACGGCGTCTCGGCCGGTGAGGCTGGCGCGGATCGCGTCGGGGTCCATCACCTCGGCGATGACCGGCTCCAGCCGAGGGTGCGGTGCCTGGTGGAGCCGGGCCGGATCGCGAACGACCGCGGTGACGTGGTGGCCTGCGTCCAGAGCCTGGCTGACGAGATGCTGTCCGGTGCCTCCGGTGGCGCCGAAGATGGTGAGTTTCATCTACACTCCCAGTGGTTAGTAAACGCTCGTTAGCTGCGCTCGAAAGGAGACGTTAGCGAGCGTTTACTAACCACGTCAAGCGTGATCCGAATCAAGAAGGGACGCAGATGGGCACCAGGGATGTGATCCTCGACGCGGCGGCCCAGGTGATGGCCGAGCGGGGACTGGCCAACATGACAACCCGCCAGATCGCGCAGGCCGCCGGGTTCACCGAGGCGGCCCTGTACAAGCACTTCACCAACAAGGCCGACCTGATCGTGGCGGTGGTGCGGGAGCGGTCGCCCGGCATGACCCGGCTGGCGCAGGCGCTCCAGATCGGACCGGGCACGGGCGACCTGGCGGACAACCTCACCGCCATCGCCCAGACGGCGATCGCTTTCTACCGCGACGGCTTTCCGATGTTCGCCTCGATGTTCGCCGACCCCGCCACCCTGGCCACACACAAGGAGGAGCTACGGCGCCAGGACGCCGGCCCGCACAAGGCCAACGAAGCACTCGCCGCCTATCTGCGCGCCGAACAGGAAACCGGCCGGCTACGGCCGGACGTCGACGCGCACGCCGCCGCCGGACTGCTGCTCGGCGCCTGCTTCCAGCACGCCCTCCTGGGCCACATGTCCACACCCGGCCTCCGCGACGACACCGAGGTCGCAAGGGGGTTCGCCCACGCGCTCCTCGCACCGTTGGTTCCCTGACGGGCTCTACCCTCCGGTGGACCATGGCTGGGGTCGGCAAGAGGGACGGCGCCACATCCCGGGGAACGACAGAAGGAGGGCTGTGGCGCCTCCGCCCAACCAGGCAACGACTATGTCCAGCTCGTCCCCGTGGCGCATGCTGTACGCACGGCCCGCGCGGAAGAGATCCTCGCCCTGAACGTCGAAGACCTGGACCCCGAGTTCCGGTGGGTCCGCGTCGTGTCCAAGGGCGGCGCGATCGATCATGTGCACTGGGCTACCGGTACCGCCCGGCCGCTGCTCCGCCTGCTCATAGATCGCATCGCCGGGCCGGTCTTCCTGGCCGACCGGCGCGCTCCGCCTCCGGACCCGCGCGCCCGCGGCCGCCGACATCTACCCGACCACGAGACGGGGTCGACCGTCCTACCCACGCGCCAGCTACCTCTTCCGCAGGCCGTCTCCGAAACAGGTAACCGAGAGGGCAGGCAACAGCGTGGAAGTCCTCCACCGCACATACGAGAAGCGCCTCGTTGGCCACGACAAGATCGCCATGCGCCGAATCGCCGAGGTCCTACGCTCTTCCTCTCGGGAAAGCATGAGGAAGGATCAACCGGGGCCGGCTGATCCGAGCCGCACACAACCGGACACCGAGACATGATCGAAGAAGCGGAAAAGCCCTGGTCATCGCTGTGATGACCAGGGCTTCCGTCAAGCGCGGCCGAGAGGACTCGAACCCCTAACCTTCTGATCCGTAGTCAGATGCTCTATCCATTGAGCTACGGCCGCTCGCTGCGTAAGCAAGCATAGCGGACCTCAAGCCATGCCTCGAACCAATTCCGCCGCCTCATCCCCGCCGCCGACCCTGTGTACAACCTTCTGTGTATCCACAGCCCACCCTCCGGTGTCATCAACACCCCCGCGACCGGTGATGAGATTGGGGGATGAGACGAGACGCCCTGGGCGCCATGGCCGCCTTCGCCGTGGGTCTCGTCCTGCTGGCCGCCGGCTCCTACTACCACCGCGGAGGCCCGGCCTGGTTGCCGGTCGTCCCGTTGGCGATGACGTGCGCCGGCGTGGCCGTACGGCGGAGCGCGCCGCTGGCCGCGCTGGGGCTCGGCGTGGTGGGGCTGGGCCTGGACGTCGCCTTCGCCGGCCCTTCGCTGCCCACCACGCTGATCTTCACCGACAACCTCTACGCCGCCGCCCTGTACGGCCCGGCGCGGCTGAGCAGGTGGCTGCTCTACATCACAGCCGCGGCCGCGGTGATCATTGGAGGGATCTTCAGCTTCATCGAGGAGGACCTGTGGAAGATCTCGGTCATGGGCGTCCAGGCCGGCCTCGTGCTCGTCGTGCCGGTCACGACCGCGATGGTCCTGCGGCAGCAGCGTGACCAGGCGGCGGCGGAGCGGGCCAGGGCCGAGCAGGTGGCGCATCTGGCCGAGCTCGACCGCAACGCCGCGATCGTCGCCGAGCGCACCCGGATGGCCAGGGAGCTGCACGACATGATCGCCAACCACTTCAGCGCGATCGCTATCCAGTCCACGGCCGTGCTGTCGCGAAAGGATCTCGACGCGGGAGCCGTCCAGCAGGTCATGGCTTCGATCAGGGAGAACAGCGTTCAGGGCATGGCCGAGATGCGCACGATGATCGGGTTGCTGCGGCAGGAGGGCGAAGACACCGATGCGACGACCAGACCGCGGTTGCGGGACGCCGCCGACCTGGCCGAGCGGGCGCGGCAGGCGGGCGTGGAGACGGTCATGACGGTCGAGGGCACCCCGAGGGAGCTGCCCGTTTCAGTGGATCTGGCGGGGTATCGGATCGTGCAGGAGGCGCTGACGAACGCGATGAAACACGGCGACGACCGGGTGGTGGTCGCGATCACCTACGCGCCCGCGCACGTGAGCGTCGTGGTCGACAATCCGGTGAACGGCGGCAGGTCGGCGCTGCCCGGGTCGGGCGCGGGGCTGATCGGGATGCGGGAGCGGGCGACGCTGGTGGGCGGGCGGTTCGAGGCCGGGCCGTACGAGGAGAAGAGCTGGCGGGTGCGGGCGACGCTGCCGACGGAGGAGGAACGGTGACGATCAGGGTGCTGGTCGCCGACGACCACGCGGCGGTCAGGGCGGGGATCGTGCTGGTCCTCGGCGGCGCGGGCGACATCGAGGTGGTGGGTGAGGCGGGCGACGGCGAGGAGGCCGTCGCGATGGCGCGCGAGCAGCGGCCCGACGTGGTGCTGATGGACGTCAGGATGCCGAAGAAGGACGGCATCACGGCGACCAAGGAGCTGGCGGGAGTGGCGGACGTGCTGATCCTGACGACGTTCGACGTGGACGAGTACGTCTTCGGCGCGCTGCGGGCGGGCGCGGCGGGGTTCCTGCTGAAGAACACCGACGCGGAGGCGCTGGTCGACGCGGTCCGCCTGGTTGCGAGGGGCGACGGGCTGATCTCCCCCGCCGTCACCCGCCGGTTGATCTCGGCCTTCGCCGAGCAGCCGGTACGGCGTGAGCCGCCCAAGGACCTGCTCACCCCGAGGGAGCGGGAGGTGCTCGCCTGCGTGGCGAGGGGCCTGTCCAACGCGGAGATCGCCAAGGAGCTCGACATGGCGGAGGCGACGACCAAGACCCATGTCAGCAGGGTGCTCAACAAGCTGGGCCTGAAGAGCCGCGTGCAGGCCGCCATCTACTACTCCGATGGGAGCTGACGGCGGCCCGCCGCGAGGTCGATCGGTTAGTCGGCGACGGGCACGTAGAGCAGCAGCGCCTCGGCGACGCAGACGGGGCGGCGCTCGCCTTCCAGCTCGACCGACACCTTGATGGTGGCCAGCTGGCCGGCGGGGCTGTTCTTGATGTCGACGAGCTCGCCGCTGGCCCGCACCCGCGATCCGACGGGCACGGGCTTGGGGAAGCGGACCTTGTTGAGCCCGAAGTTGACCGCCATCTCGATCTGGCCGACGGTCATCAGCTCGGTCAGGAACGACGGGAGCAGCGACAGCGTCAGGAACCCGTGGGCGATCGTCCCGCCGAAAGGTGTCTCCTTGGCCCTTTCGGGGTCGATGTGGATCCACTGGTGGTCGTCGGTGGCGTCGGCGAAGAGGTTGACCTGGTCCTGAGTGATGGTGCGCCACTCGGTCGGGCCCACCGTCTCGCCGGCCGCCGCCTTCAACTCCTGCACGTTCGCAAAGCTCCGCATGGGTCGAACCCTATTGCGCGGCCGCGAGGTTGACTATTCGGAACGCGTCCGGCTCGACTCCCGTGGTGGCACCCCAGTACGTGATCGTGCTAGGGGCCGAGGAGTCCGCGATCCCCGCGCCGATCACGTTGCTGGGGTTCTCGGGCAGGGCGAGCTTCGCTCGGGTTTCCAGGTCGCGGACGGTTCGGCCGACGAACAGGTACCTGTCGAGGATCGGGGGCAACAGGATGCCGGAGAAGCTGCCGATCGGATCGACGTCAGTCCCGTCCACCCGCTGGCTGAACCCTAGGCCGAGGCACCAGGCGGGTCCGCAGCGCAACCCCCTGGCGCCCGGAGCGGCTGTGATCTGCCGCGTCTCGCCTGTCTCCAGATTGACGACCTTGGTCTGGTTCAGGTCACTGTCCCTTTCGAGCCCGCTGACGTCGCCCGCCCAAGGCCAGCTGATCAGATGCAGGCCCTCGGCGATCTTCTCCGGATCGCCACCGGCCAGGGGCAGGCGCCACACCGTGCCGTCATCCTCCGACCAGTAGACGTGCTCTCCCTTCACCGCCATCGCCCCCATCCCCAGGTGCTCGCGGGTGAAGGTGGCGACCATCCTCGCCTCGCCGCCGGCCAGCGGCGCCGTCCAGATCTCGCGCGCCTTGTCCGCGTACACCCACCAGACGACGCTCTTGTCGTCGAAGGCCACGTCCCGCGGGGTGTAGCGCTTCAGCCCTGGAGTGGCCGGTATGTCTGTCACCTTGCGAAACGTTCCCGTCCCGCTGTTGTAGATCTCGATCGCGCCCGTCTTCTCCCGCGACCGCTGCGCGGTGACCAGCACCTCGGTCGGGCTGATGCCGGTGATGGGGCGGTATCTCCAACCGTCGGCGTTCTTCGCGGGCATCGTGAAGAGCGCCTTCGGCCAGACCTCTTCGAACGGCTTCCGGTGGGCCTGCTCCTTGGGTGGGGTCTTGATGCTCGCCACGGCCTCGCCGGGGCTCTCCGACACCCGAGACGCCACGCCGCCTTCGCCCCCGCCGGAGAAGACGCCTCTGGCGATCGCCGTGCCGGCGCCCGCCACGCCGATCACGGCCGCGACGGCCAGCGCCGCGCCCATCCGTCTGTGCTTGGTACGGCGGCGCCGCCGTACCGCGATCGCCGCCGACAGGTCGCGCTGCGGCGCGAGCTCGGCCGCCTGCCGCAACGCGCGGACCAGCTCTTCCTCAGTCCTCATCACGCTTTCCCCTTTTCGAGCACGCCAGGGCTTGCGCACGCGTCCAGGTGTCGCCGAGCTTGAGCAGGGCTTCCTGCACCAGGTCGGCCGCGTCCTCGGCGTTGCCGGTGAGCACGTGGCCGTACCTCAGCAGGGCCTGACCCCTGGCTTGGACGAATTCTTCGAACTCCACGTACCGGGGACGCCCGGGGCGCTCAGGCTGTTGCAAAGATCTTTACCCGAATCTCTCGCGCACGTGTTCGATGGCGCGCTACAGTTCTGGGGAGGCTCTCGAACAGAGGTTCGGCCAGGTGGGAGGGGGTGCCATGCTCGTCCAGACACGCCGTAGGTGTTTCTTCCCAACTCTAAGACGGCCGCTATACCCGGCTATAAAGTCCGAGAGCGTGGATCCTGTGCGCAATCCCTACGCCCCAGGCGCCGGACAACGCCCGCCCGAGCTCGCCGGCCGCGATCGCGAGCTGCAGCAGTTCGAGGTCGTGCTGGAGCGGGTGGCCCGTGGTCGCCCCGAGCGCAGCATGGTCGTGACCGGTCTGCGCGGCGTCGGCAAGACCGTCCTGCTCAACACGTTCAAGTCCATGGCGATGCAGCGGCTGTGGGGCACCGGCAAGATCGAGGCCAGGCCCGACCAGTCGATCCGCCGTCCGGTCGCCGCCGCCCTCCACATGGCGGTGCGGGAGCTGGCGCCGAGGCACCGGGCGCCCGAGCGCATCGAGGAGTTCCTCGGCGTGCTCAAGGCGTTCGCGATGCGCGATCCCGCCGCAGCCAAGGGCACCTCCCACTGGTCGCCGGGCATCGACGTGCCGGCCAGCCGGGGTCGCGCCGACTCGGGCGACCTGGAGATCGACCTGACCGAGCTGTTCGTCGACGCGGCAAGCGTGGCCACCGATCTCGGGGTGGGCGTCGCGCTCTTCATCGACGAGATGCAGGACGTGCAGGCCACCGACATCTCCGCGCTCTGTGCCGCCTGCCACGAGCTCTCCCAGACCGGCGGGCCGCTGATCGTGGTCGGCGCGGGCCTGCCCCACCTGCCGAGCGTGCTGTCGGCCAGCAAGAGCTACTCCGAACGGCTGTTCCGCTACGCGCGCCTCGACAAGCTCGACCGCGACGCGGCCGACATGGCGCTTCTCGTCCCGGCCAGGGAGGAGGGCGTGGAGTTCACCCAGGAGGCGCTCGACGCGCTCTACGACGCGGCCGAGGGCTACCCCTACTTCGTCCAGGCCTACGGCAAGGTCGCGTGGGACTACGCGCCGCGCACCCCCATCACCCTCGACGACGTCAAGGTGTCCGCGCCCGAGGCCGAGGAGGAGCTGGCGGTCGGCTTCTTCGGCAGCCGCTACGAGCGGGCCACTCCCGCCGAGCGCGACTACATGCACGCCATGGCCTCGATCGGCGACGAGCCCGTGGCGACCTCCGACGTGGCCGACGCGCTCGGCCGCAAGCCGTCGAGCCTGTCGCCCGCGCGCGACAGCCTCATCAAGAAAGGGCTCATCTTCTCCGCCGAGCGCGGCCTGATCGCGTTCACGGTGCCTCACTTCGGGAGGTTCCTGCGCGCTCAGCCCATCTGACTCTCTCTAGCCGTGTCTAGAGGGGAAGCTAGGCACGGCTAGAGAGACACATATCGCTTCGTATAACGCTGTCTAGCGTCAGGCCGATACGGCCGTATATTCCGGCATGGAGTCGGTGTCGTCCCTGCCCACCACCGCCATACGCACGACGGGATGCCGTCCCGTGAGATAGACGGCGAACACCACGTCGTCCTTCTCCCGGTTCGCGAAGACGAAGAATCGCCAGCACAACTCACGCCAGCTGTCGTACGGCTCGGCGGAGAGCAGCTCGTCGGCATGCGAACGCCAGGTCGAGCTCGCCTTGAGCTTGGCCAGGCCGACGCTCTCGACGGAGGGCCGCTGCTCGCACGGCGCCCGGTAGCGGATCCTGTCGACGGCCTCCTCCAGCTCGGGCGACAGGACGGCCAGCACGACCACGCCGGCCAGCGTCCACCACGACACCCCCGACATGCCCGGTAGCGGCGCCCAGACCGACATGAGCGCCATGCCCGTCAGCATGACCGTGCGAGCGATCGACCGCACCCCGACCGGGGTGGAGCTGACCTCGCCGAAGCAGCCGCAGCCCGCGTCGGGCCGCCGCCTGCGCAGTTCGAGCAGCACGTAGGTCGACAGCGCGAAGAAGACGACGGTCCCCCACCTGAACAGCGGATGGGTCGTGAGAAGCAGCCCGGCCGCCAGCGCCAGCTCGCCCACGGCGCAGCAGACCAGCGCCGGCTTGCGGAGCGGACCTGGCACGAGCACGGCCGGCCCCAGCCTGGTCAGCGCGCCGGGCTCGCTGTCAGTGTGGACGGTCGCCAGTTTCGCGAAAGTTCCCAGCGCCAGCAGCACAATCAAGATCGGCAGCTGCGATTCGAGCATGCGTGTCACCCCAATCCCACCCGGGCATTGAAGCACCCCTTGGTCAGTTCCCCACCCAGTTCCACGAACGACGAGGCCGACAGCTCCACGATGCGGCCCCTCGGCGAGGTGCCACACTCGACGCACCGATCGCAGAACCGTCCGGCCATGCAGCCGCACGCCACGATCGGCATGTTCGCCGCCCTTTCCGTGCAGACATTACGGATATGCAGTAACGAACCAATTGCCAGGTACGGCAGGCCGACGCACGACACCTCGGCATCGGGACACGCCGCGTCAGAACGTTCCACCATGGGATAGGCCGCGCCGCGTTCGTCGCAGTCGAAGGCGTCGGACCAGGTGGCGGTTCCGCTGATGCGTTGCTGCGCTCCGCCGTACGCGGGGGGAGGGGTTGGTACGGCACGCGCGGGATGGCCGGGCTGCGACGTCGCGGGCAGCAGAGCGTGGCCCACCCCTTCGTCGCGAATGCCGATGGCGTCGAAGAGGTAGCCCGGCTCGAGTTGGGGATGGCGGACGCGGAGGCGCCCGGTGGTCCGGTAAGGGATCAACACGCTGCGGCGCCCCCTGTGGGGACCGCAGTCCAGCTCCACGTGGAGGTCGCGGCGGCCTTCGACGGACAGGATCGCGCCGGTCATGCGGGTGATGTCGGCCCAGATGCGCTCGGCGACCTTCCCGTCGCGCAACGCCCTGATCACGACGGTGGCGCCGATGGGGAGATCACCCGGCGCCAGGTCGACGCCGTGCCACGCCGTCGCCCACGGCGCGATGACCAGCCGTTCCTCCACCCCCTGCTCGGTGTCGATGATGATCAGGTGGGGGCTGACGTCGACGATCTGGCCGCTCACCGCACGCAGTGGATCGCCGCCTTCCGGATCGGGTCCCGGGTGTCCTGCGTCGCGGCCGAGCGCCGCTGCCGCGAGGATTCGGCGGCGTTCCGTGCTGTTCACACCCCTAGCGTCACATAGCTCCCCACTCTTCCCCCCAGACGAGAGCAAAATACACATCCCCGGTGGAACGCATTGACAACCGATGTGCGGTAGACCTTGACTGCCCTTTGCTGTTGACGGGGCGAATCCTGGATTCCGGTTCAGCCGCAATAGGGGCTCCGGCTGCGATTCTGGCGACGATGCAGATTGCCGCGCTGGAAGAGGAGTTCCGCGAATACGTCAGGTCTCGCGGACCGGCGCTCCTGCGTGCCGCCCACCAGCTGACCGGCCATCCCTGCGACGCCGAGGACCTGCTGCAGACCGCGCTCGCCAAGACCTACCTAGCGTGGGACCGCATCAGGGATCACGCCGCATTGGATGGATATGTACGGCGAGCGATGATCAATATCAACATTTCGCAATGGCGCAGGCGGAAACTGGAGGAGTTCCCCGCCGACGAGCTTCCCGACATCCCCGTGGCCTTCGAGGCGCCCTGCGAGTGGGAGGAATCACTCGAACAGGCGCTGAAAGGGCTGCCCGACCGCATGCGGGCGGCGGTCGTGCTGCGCTACTACGAGGACATGACCGAACCGGAGATCGCCAGAACGCTCGGCATCAGCGTCGGCACGGTCAAGAGCACCGTCTCGCGCGCGGTGGCCAAGCTCAGGGACGAACTGTCTGTCCCGGCTCAATCGCCCCCGCGGTAGCGCAGGGATGAACGACGTCTCTGATGATGCGCAGCGTGGCGAGGAACTGGTCGAGCTGCTCCTCGGTCAGCAACCCCGTGAACGAGTCCTCGATGTCCGTGAGGTGCTGAGGCAGGAGCGCCTGGAGCTTTTCCGCCCCCTTGTCGGTCAACGAGGCATAGGAGGCGCGCCGGTCGGTGGCACACGCCTGGCGCACGACGAGCCCATCACGTTCGAGGCGGTCGACCACCCGCGTCACGCCACTGGTGGACAGCCCGGTCTGCGCCGCCAGGTCGCCCATCCTCAGGCTCTGCTCGGGCGAGCGGGCGAGCCTGATCAGCGTTCCGAAGTCGACTTCGGACAGGCCGGCCGAGGTGAGAGCCGGGGCCATCCTCGCCACCAGGCCGGCGTAGACCTCGGAGAGCAGGCCGATCGCCGTCAGCCGGGGGTCGTCAAAGGGGATCACGTTCACATCGTAGACGACGATAGTTGACGGGCGGAATATTCCTCATGTAGACATCTGTTGAAGCAAACATCCGCACCGCAAGCATCTCTGTCGAGGAGAACATCGTCATGAGCACTCGTACCTGGGAAGGCCTCTCCATCCCCGCCGCCGGCACCTACGCCATCGACGTGAACCACACCCGCATCGGCTTCACCGCCAAGCACATGATGGTCAGCAAGGTCCGCGGCAGCTTCGAAAAGTTCAACGGCTCCATCACGATCGCCGAGAACCCGCTCGAGTCGTCGGCCGAGCTCACGATCGACGCGTCCAGCATCAGCACCAACGTCGGCGACCGCGACGCCCACCTGCGCAGCGGCGACTTCCTGGACGTCGAGAAGTACCCCGAGCTCACCTTCAGGAGCACCCGCGTCGTCGGCCACAAGGGCGACGAGTTCACCGTGCTGGGCGACCTCACCATCCGTGGCGTCACCCAGGAGGTCGAGCTCACCGTCGAGTACGGCGGCGTCGGCACCAACCCTTGGGGCCAGCTGGTGTGGGGCTTCTCCATCTCCACCGAGTTCGACCGCGAGGAGTTCGGCCTGACGTGGAACGCCGCGCTCGAGACCGGCGGCGTGCTGGTCGGCAAGAAGGTCAAGATCGAGGTCGAGGGCGAGGCGAACCCCGCCGCCTGACCCACTTTGTCCACAGCCCGCCGCGACCTGGGCGGGCTGTCATCCACAGGTAGCGGCACGTTACCCACAGGCAGTGGATAACCTTGGTGACGACCCTCCGGTCAATCACTTTGCCGCACCGCCGGAAGGCCGGTACTCTGTCCTGAGCTAGACGGCTACCAGGAGGATTCGCCTAGTCAGGTCTATGGCGCCGCACTGCTAATGCGGTTTGGTGGCAACACCATCCGGGGTTCAAATCCCCGATCCTCCGCAGTAAAGAGGCCCTCGCCCGAAACCGGGTGAGGGCCTTTCTGGTGTTCGGTTGCAGTTATCCCCAAAGGGCCGAGTCCATGCGGCCGCTCGCGTCCTTCATCTGCATGGTGGCGACGTGCGTGTACCGCTCGGTGGTCGTCACCCTGGTGTGGCCGAGGATCTCCTGAACGACGCGGATGTGGACGCCTTGCTCGATCAGGAGGGTGGCCGCGGTGTGCCTGGCGTCGTGAACCCTGGCGTCCCGTACGCCGGCCTGCTTGAGGATGGATTTCCACACCTTCCAGTCCTCGGTGCGCTCGATCGGGCCGCCGAGGCGGGTCGTGAAGACCAAGTCGTGATCCGTCCACCTCTCCCCCGCCTTCAGACGCTCCGCAGCCTGGATCTTCTTGTGGGCCTTCAGCTGATCGAGGAGCGCGGGAGGGCACTGCAGGGTGAGCTTGCTCTTACCCTTGCGCGGCCGGAAGACGAGACCGCCGCCCGAGCGCTTCGGGCACTTGTCCGCGTAACCGGTGCAGTCCTTCAGGCACGGCCGCTTGTAGCAGTTGTGCCCCGGCTTGGCGCAGGTCGGTCCACAGCTCCGATCATGACTGTGGATTGTGCAGTTCTTCTTGCAAGGAGGCGATGCCTTTTCCTCCCGCAGGCGTGCGGATCATCGCACCCATGGAGCCACTCCGAGCGCTGGATCTGGAACCATTCGTAGCGCAGGGCGTCGACCATTCGGGCGACGTGGTCGCGGCGGGCCTGGTCGTCCTCGTCGCCGGGGTCGAGAGGGTCACCGAGTGACTTCGTGAGGTATTTGGTCAGGTAGCCCAGGGCTTTGTTGGCGGCGGGACTTCCGGCGAGGACGCCTTGCACGTCGGCCTGGTCTCCGAAGCGCACGACATGCTGCGGCTCCTCCAAGTCATCGAGGGCCTGGTCCCAGGTGGGCAGGATCTCCCCCGTCGCAGGGTCGAGGTAGCCGTCTTCGTCGGTCCAGACGGGCAGGTGTTCGCCGTCGTACTTCACTTCGTCGGCCGGGGGCCACCAGACCCTGGTGATAGGTCGCGGCGGCGATCTGCTTCATTTCGGCGCGCGGGAGGGTGCCGCGGATGGCCATGTGCAGGTGCGGGGCGAGGCGCTTTTGTGGTTCGACGCTGGCGAAGTACTGCACGTCGTCGCCGGCCACGCGGCGGAGGTTCTGGACGAAGCGGTCGACGAGCTTAGAGCTGCCCGGACTCCGCAGCCGGTTCCCGACCGCAGCCAGTTGAGCCCGCAAGTCGTCGGCCTGCTGTAGTGCGGCCATATCGGCCTCAGTTACGCAAGCCCCACATCGGGCGGCAACGGGACCCGCCGGCCGTTCGCGGAGCGTTCGAGAACCGAGCCGCCCTCGTAAGTGGCCGCCTCAGGCATCTGTGGGGTCATCTTGGACGAACGCGAGCCCATGTACCGCTCATAACCCGGTCTGAGCTGGCGTTTCTCGCCATCGGATCACCTGTCAAACGGCGCGTACGCCCGTACGGAGAAGCCTGTCGAACAGGCTGACAACACCGATCTTCTAGCGGACACGTGAGCGAACCGAAACGTTGGATTCCGCCACACAGGAATCGCCCCAGCCCCTGAACCAGGAGTAACGAATGAAGCTGCCCTCATCCGCCGCTGCCCTCACGGCGGCCGTCCTGTTCGCTTCGCTGACTGGAGTGTCCGGGGCGTCGGCGGCACAGGCGGCCGACGCTGAGGCCCTTCCGAGCGTGAATATGGAAGCCACTGTCAAGGCGGCCCAGATCGACCCGCGGCGGCCCGACAGCACGCTGACCCCGGGCGCCAAGGCCAGCGTGCTCCTCGTTGAGCAGGCGCTGCGCGACCGAAGCTTCCTCGACACGAAGTGGGTGGACGGTTACTTCGGCACCACAACGGTCACCGCCTACGCGAACTACCAGAAGTCGCTCGGCCTCACTGGTCTCGACGCCAACGGCCTGCCAGGCAAGACGTCGCTCACCAAGCTCGGTGCCGGCCGCTTCATGGTCACCGACGTCATCGACCCGGGCACCCCGGTGTCGACCGGCGGTTTCGTCATCAACACCCGCACGCGAAGCATGCTGGCGGAGGCCAAGCGGCTGCTCGGCCGCGACCTCAAGCTGGATCAGGGTTCGTACAACCCCAGCGGCGACCCCACGTCCGCGGGCACCCACGATGGCGGCGGCGTCGTCGACATCTCGGTAAAGGGGATGAATTCCGCCACCCGCACCGCGGTCGTCCGCGCGTTGCGCCTTGTCGGCTTCGCCGCATGGCTGCGTAACCCCCAGCAAGACGACTGGCCGTGGCACATCCACGCCGCTGCCGTCAGCGACACAAGTCTCTCCGGCCAGGCCCAGCACCAGATCGGTGACTACTACCTCGGCCTGAACGGACTCGCTGGCCGTGGCCCGGACGACGGCCCGAAGGTGACCATCCGCACCTGGGAGGAGTACCAGCGCCGCTGACTCATCCATCCGAAACCCAGACTCCGCAGACCATCCAGAATCCCAGACTCCGCAGACAGAAGGAGAACAGCATGAGAACGCTAACCAGGATCCTCACCGCGGCGACCGCCGCGATGGCGCTCGGCGGGACGGTCCTCGCCACCGCATCGCCCGCCTCGGCCGCGAACCGCGACGGCATCTGCGATACCGGCGAGTTCTGCTACTACTTCAACAGCAACAACCAAGGATCGGTCTCCGACTTCACCGGATCGATCGACGACTACGCCACCACACAGCCCACCTGCTACGACTTCAAGGGACCCGGCGACGGCAAGGACCAATGCATCAAGAACGCCGCCGCCTCCGCCTGGAACCGCAGCAGCAAGACCGTCCGCGTCTACTTCAACAGCGGCCACGTCGGCACCTACCAGGACTTCGCCCCAGGCGCCAAAGGCAACCTGAACCCCAACCTCAAGAACCAGAACGCCTCGCACCAGTTCAGCCCGTCATCATCGTCGCGCAGCAACATGTCGTTCTCGCTCTACACGGCCAGCGGCACGATCACCTGCGGGTTCGACGGTTACACCTCCACCTCCGGCCGGCACGAAGGCATCGACATCGCCCGCGGTGTGGGCTCGAATGTTCACAACCTGGTGGCGGGCCAGGTCATCAACGTTGCACGCGGATACACCGGCAGGGCGGGACTTTCCACGATCGCCATCTACAACGCCGCATTAAACAAGACGGTGATCTACCTGCACTCCGCTCCGCTGTCCTCCTTGCGCGTGGGCCAGCAGGTCAGCCGCGGCCAGATCATCGCCACCGAGTCGTGGCATGGAGTGTCGAGCCGTTCATCCGCACACACCCACGTCGAGATGCGCCCCGGACGGTACACGCGTGCGGCCAAGAGCGTCGGCGACCCGCACCTGGAGAACCCGAACCCGACCTCGTTCTGGAACTCCCAGGGCTACAGCATCCGATAACGCTTCGCGGCCACTGACAAGAAGAGGAAGACAACTGTGCCTTTACGAACTGTCCGGCTGATCTCGCGGCTCACCGCGGCGACCGCCGCGATGGCGCTCGGCGGGACGGTCCTCGCCACCGCATCGCCCGCCTCGGCCGCGAACCGCGACGGCATCTGCGATACCGGCGAGTTCTGCTACTACTTCAACAGCAACAACCAAGGATCGGTCTCCGACTTCACCGGATCGATCGACGACTACGCCACCACACAGCCCACCTGCTACGACTTCAAGGGACCCGGCGACGGCAAGGACCAATGCATCAAGAACGCCGCCGCCTCCGCCTGGAACCGCAGCAGCAAGACCGTCCGCGTCTACTTCAACAGCGGCCACGTCGGCACCTACCAGGACTTCGCCCCAGGCGCCAAAGGCAACCTGAACCCCAACCTCAAGAACCAGAACGCCTCGCACCAGTTCCTGAGTTCCGCACCGCCGACGCCGACCGGGTGCAAGACCGACGGCACGGACACCAAGCTGCCCACGACGATCCTCGTGTACCGGAAGTCCCTCGATCGCGTGGAGCGGGTGGAGTTCAAGACCTACGTCAAGAACGTCCTGCCCAACGAGTGGGTGTCGAGCTGGCCGAGCGAGTCCCTCAAGGCCGGGGCGATGGCCGTGAAGCACTTCGGCTGGTACTGGGCGCTGCACTCCAACCGCAAGACGGCGAGCGGCCAGTGCTTCGACGTCTACGACCACACGTCGAGTCAGGTGTACAAGCCCGGCTCCGCGAAGGCGGTGACGAGCGCCGCGGTGGACGCGACTTGGGGCACCCGGCTGACTCGCAACGGGAAGATCTTCCGAGCCCAATACTGCGCTACGACGACGGCGTGCGGAAATTGGGTCGATGGCGACTGGATGTCGCAGAACGGCTCTCGCGATAAGGCCAGAGCGGGCTGGAACTACTCCAGGATCCTCCAGCACTACTACACGGGGATCGTTCTCAGCTCCTGACCCCCTGAGACCGTCCGACTCTAGTTCCCCGCCGTGTCACGCACGGCGGGGAACTAGAGTCCATCGACGATGATCTGAAAGTTGATCGGCCGGCTTCCGGGGAACACGACCGCTCCCGAAGCGTCCACCATCTTGAATCGCACGTAGCACAAGCCCGGCTTCTTGGGCGTGGTGATGACGGTCCGGATGTCGACTGTCTCGCCAGGTTGCGTGTCCTTGATCGGCACGTCGGGGATGGTCTGGCATTGATCAGCTTGCTGCGTGAGGTCGAGGCGACGCAGCGAATATCCCTTCCACGGCACGGCCCCGGCGTTCTTGAGCCGCCATACCTTGGTCATGGTCTTGCCGGGACCGACGCGCGTGCAGTCGGCAAGCGTGACATCCTCGATGAACACGGCCGCATCACCCTTGTGCAACGGCGGGGCCCAAGGCGGGTTGGTCGAACGCACTGGGCAATCGGCTGGGGGCGGCGCGGCAATCGATGGGCTGCCGGTCGGGTTCAGACTGTGTCCCTCGGGCGTGGAGCCGCGATTGACGGCGGCCACGACGAGGACCACTGCCCCCATGATGACAGCCGCTGCCGCGAACGCGCCCGGGCGGGTCAGCCGTAATCGCCCTCTGCTCCCCGGCGCAGGGAGCGGAGGCTGGACGTCGCCCGCGAGCTCGTCGGACGGTGGCGGCGGCGTACGCACGAATGCCGAGGTCTCGCCAGCCGACCGGGGCGCTTGCGACCCGCTGGCGAGGTGCACGGTACGAAGCTCCGCGGCGCCTGTGGCGGAGGTTGCGAGTCCACCAGACGGACGGTCCCCCGAGGTGTCCACGCGCATTGAGGGATTCCCGGCGCTCGCTGATCTGATCGCCCTGTTCGCTCTCTCCCAGAGTTCGCGGTACGCGGCCGGGTCCGCGTTGCACGCCTTGACGAACTCGACGGTGGTCTCCCAACTCGGGAGCCGGTTACCCTTCGTGGCTTCGTGCAACGTCGTGTGAGAAATCGCCCCCGACCGGCCGGACATCTCCCGGAAAGGTGGATTACCGACCGCATTGCGCAGTTCCCGCAGGGTAGTCGCGAAATCCTCGATTATCTCCGCCCGTGCACGCCTGTCGTCCACCGTGCGAAGGTAACAGCACCCACGGTCTTCACTCAACCCGAACCGGAATCTGCGCGAAGCCAGGCGAGATGAACGTGCAATAGCCATACGGCTCATCCCCGCTGCGACTGGAAGCGGCCACGCACCAGGCCGAACAGGCCCTTATCCTGGTCGAACGCGACGAAGGAGACCCGAGAAGCCACCCAGACCTCTGCCCCCACCCGATAATGATGGACATAGACGATTACGCCTATGAGTCGGGGCGCTACAACAACCCGGACACCACATTGACCGGAACATCCTTAGCCGAGCCGGTCTCGGCGGCGTATGTTCAGGTCGGCGATTCGCCCAGGGTCCGTGACCGGGACCGGGACAGTATGCAGCGGAGCGGCTCGGGCCAGGCGGCGAGCGGCATGGGTCGACTGCCCGATCAAACCCTCCTGTGGGCTGCGAGGACAACAGCTCGTAAATCTAATGCGAATAGGAACGGTCAAGGAACGCCACCCGCCCCGTGGTTGCTCGTTGGATGCTCGTCGGCACCTGATACGGCATACCACCGGGCGGCATCCTTGGACATTCTGGATACCGACATTTGCGGACAGAGCGATAAATTAAACTACGGTGCGGCAAGGTCCGGCATAATTTCTGTCGGCTTTTAATCCGTAGGTTCCGGGTTCGAGCCCCGGGCACCCTACCATCAACGACCTGGGCGGACTCTCCGATCTCCATGATCCGGAAGCCCGCCTAGTTGCATTTAGCCCCAGAGAGTCCGGCCCATGCGAGCTGCTGCCTCTGTTGAAAGTGTCGCTGTGATGTTGGTGTAGCGCTTGGTCGTGGTCAGTTGTGAGTAACCGAGGATTTCCTGAACGACGCTGATGTCCACGCCCGTTCGATGAGGAGAGTCGCGGCGGTGTGCGGGCGTCTTTCTCGACTTCGGCCAGGCGAAATAGTTCCTGCTGGATATAGATCGTCAACTTCATGCTCTACGGATTGCTCACGCTGTGCTTCGCGGTGGGCCACAGGCGTGTTTTGCGGACTGGGGCCAGCTCCCTATGGGGACCAATCCTGTTCTTCATCGTCGGGCTCGGCCTTATCGCCATCGGTCCTTTCGTGACGGACCCGGTCCTCGGCTACCCTACGGCGACGCCCGCTATCGCGAGCCTGGGCGGTTCCATCCACAACCTCACGAGTCTGATCGTATTCATCGCCCTCCCTGCCGCCTGTTTCGTGCTGGTAAGGCGCTTTGCTCGCGACAAGCGGCGCGGATGGGCTTCCTACTCGATCGCGACGGGCACCCTTGCCGTTGTGTTCTTCATGCTCTTCTTCGCCAGCGTTTCGGCTGCCAACGGTCAGGACCGGGGGGACCTCGCCAGCCGGGCTGTTCGAGCGGATACCCACCGTCATCCTCGGTGTCTGGCAGAGTCTTCTCGCGCTCCGACTCCTGAGCGCGGAGACCTTTGAGCATGGCACTTCATCTGAGACGACAACTGCGACAGGATGATCGAGCAGCGAAGACGTGCCGGTCCGTGCAGGTGATGAGCCGGCTCGGGTTGCAGTTTGGGTTGCAGTTCACCGTCGTACCATGCCGTTCCAGGTGGACCGGCTGGGCGCGTTGGTCCAGGTTGAACCGCGTTGGACGGGCAAGGTCCGAGCTGCTGATGCGGTTTGGTGGCAACACCATCCGGGGTTCAAATCCCCGATCCTCCGCAGTAAAGAGGCCCTCGCCCGAAACCGAGGTTCCCGAACGTCTGGACCGAAACCGGACCTCGAAGCTGACCCACCTCACGATCAGCGGCCTGCGGCACCGGCAAGATAGGCGTCCTCCTCCCGAACGCGGCCCCAGCCCCAAGGTGAGCAGATCTGCGCAGGTCATCGGACTTCCAAGAAGATCATGTTCTCGGAAGCGGAGACGGCCACGGCTTCCGGGAAATCGGAACGGTGGATGGCGGCAACTCCGACCGGCGCGGTTGGTCCGGGTGGTGCCGGAGAAGCCGCGGTCGATAGAT
Organism: Nonomuraea sp. NPDC049152; assembly: GCF_040648355.1. Lineage (NCBI taxonomy): Bacteria > Bacillati > Actinomycetota > Actinomycetes > Streptosporangiales > Streptosporangiaceae > Nonomuraea > Nonomuraea sp. NPDC049152. Next base: position 38,532 of record NZ_JBEZDO010000053.1, read on the forward strand.
CCGGTCCGGCTCGACGCCGAGGGCGCGCAGTTGCTCGGTCTGCACGATGACGTCCTGCTCGTTGGTGGAGCAGCGGGCGTAGCCGACCCGTCGTTGGCCGTCCATGGCCGGTGATTGTCCCGCATGACCCTCCGTCACCGGGACAGCGCCCGGAACACTCTCAAGATCGGGTGTTCCGGTGGCCGATCGCCTTGCGGAATACCACTGAAAGTGGCTGTGAGCTAGATCACGGTTGAGGTTGACCTCGGGTCAGGGTGCAAGCTCGCCGCAGCGGCACGACGCCGACCGGACATAACAGATTTGAAGGAGTACACCACCATGTCCATCACCCTTTCCGACCAGGACAAGAGCACCCTGCGGACCGCCGCGTACGGCGCCGTGTCGCTGGTGGCCGCCGCGGACGCCACCGGCAAGCCCCACAAGACCGCCATGAACGGTTCCGTCACCCTGGCGTCGGCGACCGGCCCGATCGGGCACGTGCTCGCCGCGAAGTCGAAGGACATCGACCTGAAGAGCAAGTCCGCCGCAGAACTCGCCGACCAGGTGCTTCCGGCCCTGACCGCGGCCATGAGCCTGCTGGAGAAGCAGGATCCGGTCGAGGCCGACAACTTCCGCAGCATCGTCCTCATCGCCATCGACGCAGCCGCCCAGCTCCGCCAGGGGGCGCCCAACCCTGCCCTGGCCGAGATGGCCCGCAAAATCACCGCCGCCCTCGACGCCGCCGGGATGGCCACTGCGGACAGCGGGGCTGCGCCGGCGGCTGCTGCCGGGAAGGATCGCCCGGAGCTGCAGAAGGCGATCGAGGAGATCGTCGATTCCGGTTTGGTCGGGGTGACGCTGCGCGTGCACGATGAGCGGGGCGAGTGGGCCGGCAGCGCCGGGGAGGCCGAGCTGGGCGGGACCGCCAAGCCGCCGATCAACGGACACGTCCGGATCGGCAGCAACACCAAGACCTTCACCGCGACCGTGGTGCTGCAACTGGTGGCCGAGGGCAAGATCGGGCTGGACACCCCGGCGGCGGACTACCTGCCCGAGTTCGGGCTGGACGAGCGGATCACGGTGCGGATGCTGTTGCAGCACACCAGCGGGGTGTTCAACTTCAGCGGCGAGGTCTACGACGACGGAACGATCGTGCCGGGCATCCCCATCCCCTACAGCACCACCGGCAAAGAGTGGATGGACAACCGGTTCAAGACCTACCGGCCGCAGGAGCTGGTAGAGCTGGCGTTGTCCAAGCCGCCGCGGTTCGAGCCGGGGACGGGCTGGAGCTATTCCAACACCAACTACGTGCTGGCCCGGCTGCTGATCGAGAAGGTCACCGGCCGCTCGGTCGCCGAGGAGATGCAGCGGCTGATCCTGGGGCCACTCGGGCTGTCGGGCACCATGGTGCCCGACGGTCCGGAGATCCCCGGCCCGCACGCCCACGCCTACTACCGCTACGAGGACGGCGGGGAGCAGAAGACGATCGACATCACCCGCCAGAACCCCTCCTGGATCTCCAGCGGCGGTGACATGATCTCGACCACCCAGGACCTCCACACGTTCATCTCCGCGCTGCTGGGCGGCAAGCTCCTGCCGGCCCCGCTGCTGGCCGAGATGTGCACCCCGCACCCGACGGGCATCCCGAACATGGACTACGGCCTGGGAGTGTTCGTGCTGACCACGGACGGCGGCGGCACCGTCATCTCCCACAACGGAGCCGCCGTGGGCCACGCGGCGCTGATGTACAGCACACCAGACGGCAGCAAGACCCTGACCGCCGCGCTGAACTGCGTGGACGACGCCGACTTGTCCATCGCAGCAGCATTCCAGAACGCCCAGCAAAGGCTCCTCAACGAGGTGTTCGGCGGTGGGCAGGCCGATCCGGCTCAGCCGACGGACTGAACACCTGTGACCCGCACGCCTCGAGGGGCGACCCCTTCCGGCCGTGCATCAGGGAGAACGCGAACCGAGGCCAGGCCGAGCTCAACGAGCTCGGCCTGGCCCGACCATACGCTCGGCTATGGTCTGCCTAGTCGCCGAGCTCGAGCACAAGGCAGGATTTTGCAGATGAACGGAGTCACGATCGGGCAGGCGGCGGCATTCGTCGGCGTCACGGTGAAGACGGTGCGGCACTACCACAAGCTTGGCCTGGTGAAGGAGCCGGAACGCGACAGCTCCGGCTACCGGCGGTACGGATCGGCCGATCTGTTGCGGCTGGTGCAGGTCCGGACGCTGGCCGCCGCCGGGGTGCCGCTGGCCGAGATCGGACCCCTGATCGACGCCGATGCCACGCTGTTCGCCGCCGCGCTCGCCGACGTCGAGCGGCAGCTCACCGAACGGATCGAGGAGTTGATCGCGCGGCGTGACACGCTGCACCGGCTTGCCGATGGTGACCGGGCTCTGCTGGGCGACCGCGCTGTGGCGCTGCTGGAGCGGATGTCCGGCCTCGGATTCCCCGCGGACGAGGTGGCGGCCACCAGGGAGGGCTGGGTGCTGGCCAAGGCCCTGGTCCCAGAAGGCCTCGACGACTACCTCACCCATTTCGAGCACGCCCTGCAAGACACCCGGCTCCTCGCCTTGACCAAGCGCGCAGCCGAAGCGGCGGCCTGGGAACCGGACGACCCCCGCATCGCCGAGCTCGCCACCGCAGTGGCCGACCACTACCTCACCAACCCCGCACTGCTGAAGACCGTCACCGGCCTGCAAGCCCGCACCGAGGCCGCGACCCGGTACACGCTGATCGCCCACCACGGCGAAGAGCAGACGCCGGCCGCGGCGCGGCTGGCCGCGCTTTTCGAGACCAAGCTCCGCGCCGCCGGCATCCATATCCCCAGACCAGACTCCCACTGACCACGCCGTGCTCCGGTCCATCGGCCCGGCGACCGGCCGGGGCCTGCCCACACACCGACCGGGCTCCACGAACGCCATATCCGCAGGGTCAGCGTGAAAAACAGGAACAGCTCCTCCCTGCCGATCTCCGGGAACCCCGCAGCGCCTCCAACCCGAAGGTCTCCAGGTCAGAACCGGGAGCTACCGACATCGGAACGGTGGGATGGCGGCAACTCCGACCGATCCGGCTCGCTAACGCCACTGACCGTTCCGTTGTCGAGCAAACCCCGCAGCCGGTCCAGCGCTTGCGCGGCCGCCGCGAGCAGATCACGGCCAAGGCCTTGGCGACATCGGCCGCCGCGGCCGGACGGGGCAAGGTCTTGGGCACCATGACGGCGTTGATCCGGTCCATCGGGTTGGCCTGCAGCAGGTCGTGGCGGACCGCCCACTTGGCGAAGGAAGCGATGGCGGCGCGCTTGCGCTTGCGGCTGGCCTAGCATGACGTCGTCGATCTCGGCGGTCTCGAAGGCCGCGTTGCGGCATATCTGGATCCCCGTCGAACCCGCGACGCGGGAGTGACCCGATAGCTCCCGCCCGGCCCGCACCCGCCGTGACCTGCGCCTTTCACGGCGACTCGAAGCCGTATCAGAGCGATGTCAGGTCCGTGTTAGG
>NZ_JBEZDO010000054.1:0-35686 GCF_040648355.1 Nonomuraea sp. NPDC049152
AGATGGGGAAACGAGCAAGCACCATGCCGGTTATCACCAGAACCGATCAGCGCCCGGTACGCCCGGCCGTTGTGAAGGAACGGTCGCTGCGGGAGGAGAGGCACTGTGAACTGCCCCGATACGACGCTCCTGCAAGAAGCGACGCAGACCAGGTGATCGGAGAGCATCATCACGACCCCAAGCGACGACTTGCCACTCCTCAGACGGCGTGATCGGCGGCCCAAAGGAAGAAGTTCAGTAGTTCCGGCCGCCCCTACCACCAGCAAGACCACAAGCCCGACGGGGCAGCAGTACCGAAACCTGGGCAGTCATCTCCGGATCGGTGACTTCGTGACCGCGGCCTCCACCGGTCGCGAGCACCCTGAACGAAAGCCGGTTAGTCGCATCCACCAACAGATAGGAGCCCGACATGCCTGCCAACGGCAACCCCGACGAAAACCCTAAGGAACGCGTCGACCGCGAGCTGTCCGAACTCCTCCAGGGCCTGCGAGTCATGGTGACCGGGGTGCAAGTACTGTTCGCCTTCCTGTTCGCGATGCCGTTCCAGACCGGCTTCGCCAAGGTGGACACCTCGGGCCATTGGCTGTTCTTCATCGCGCTCACCAGCTCCGCCGCCGCCTCCGTCTGCTTCATCACCCCCGCGGTCCAGCATCGACTGCTGTTCCGCACCGGTCTGAAAGAGAAGATGCTGCACCGCGCCAACGAGCTGGGCGTTGCCGGCGCCATATCGCTGGCGATCGCGATGACCACCGCGGTAGCCCTGGTGGCCGAGGTCGTTCTCGGCAACTGGCTCGCCATCCTGTTCGGCGCGGCGGTGGCGCTCGCGACCAGCTGGCTCTGGATCCTCCAGCCGATCGTCGACCTGCACCGCCTGCACGACCAAGAGGACCGCTAGACGAGGTCCTTGACTGTCGCGGTCCAATCTAGGAGAACACCATGGCGACCGATCAGGCCACCACGGACGCCGCGCACACCTCCTCTTGGTGCTGGTCGGACATGCCACGCCGTCGCCCTCGCCATATTGAATTCCGCATCGCCCCCGACGGTGACACCGCCAGGGACACCGGTCAGTCTCCGGCCGGGGCTCGGGCTTGTGCCGGCATGGCGGCGCGGCGGCGTTGGATGCGATCGTGGTCGGGCCAGTGCACGTCGGTAGCCCAGCCCAGCCGCTCGAACAGGCGGATCAAACCAGCCGAAGGGTCGATCTGGCCGCGGTCCAGGCCGTGGCGGGCGCAGGTGGGTTCGCTGTGGTGGCCGTTGTGCCAGCTCTCCCCGAATGACAGCAGGGCCAGCGGCCACAGGTTGGTCGACCGGTCGTGGCGGCGGGTCTTGAACGGCCTGCTGCCGACCAGGTGGCACAGGGAGTTGACGCTCCAGGTGACGTGCTGCAATAGCGCGACGCGGACCAGTCCAGCCCACAGGAAAGCGGTCAGCCCGCCGTACAGGCTGCCGCTGATCGCCCAGCCGGCCAGGAACGGCAGCGCCAGGGAGACCGCGCACAGCGCGGGGAAGGCGCGCGCCACCCGCACCATCGCCGGGTCGGCCAGCAGATCAGGAGCGTAGCGTTCGGCCGAGGTCTGATCGCTGGTGAACATCCAGCCCAGATGGGCGTGGGCAAGCCCCCGAAGCTGCCCTCGCACGCTGGTGCCGTACCGGTAGGGAGAGTGTGGATCGCCAGGTCGGTCGGTGAAGGCGTGATGGCGGCGATGGACCGCCACCCAGTCGATCAGGTTGCCCTGGAAACTCATCGACCCGGCCACCCCCAGCACCACCCGCAACCATGGCCGAGCGGTGAAGGACCCGTGGGTGAGCAGCCGGTGGAAGCCGACCGTCACCCCGAGCCCGGTCACCACGTAGAACGCCCCTGCCATGAGCAGATCCGTAGGCGCGATTCCCCGCCCCCATGCCAGGAAGATCGCGGCGCCCAGCGCGATGAACGGCAGCACCACGATCGCCCCGGTCAGCCCTGCTTGCGCCCTGCCGGCCGGGGCATGTTCGTCCGCGTCGGGGAACGCCGAGGCGCCGTCGTAGTCGTGCCGGTGTTTCACCGTTCGTTCGGAAATAGTCATGAGTCTCTTCTCGTCTCGCTCACACGGTCCGCCCGTGTATGTAGCACCATCGCCAGGTCGACCCGGGTTCCAGCGCGGCGACCACCGGGTGGTCGGTTTCCTGGTAGTGCGCCTGAGCGTGGCCGCCCGGCGAACCGTCGGAACAGGCCACCCATCCGCAGGTCAGGCACACCAGTAGCCGCTTCCAGGCCCAGCCGAGAGCCAAACACTCCTTACATTCGGGTCGTCCGCGCTCCACTGCAGGGAGCAGGTCAAGGTGGTCACAGCGCGGCGCCTGACCGTTCAGACCGGCGCGCGCGATACCACTCATACCTTCAGCGTCCAGGGTCATCACGACCCCCTCACGACGACAGCGACGCCAGATGCGTCGACTGGCCACCTACCAGTCAAGGTGATCGGCGCGGCATCGGAAACGGCCAATCCCAGCAAGCCCCATCACCAGCAGCGATAGCGCGTCTGAATGTGTGCGGGACCCTGTCGAGTGACAGCGTTTAGCGGTCAGTTTGAGCAGCGCTCAGGGGCTGGCTGGGCACAGAATATCGATGAGAAGTGACAGCCGCTGCAGTGTCAGGCCGTGGAGCCACGCTCTGCTGATCAGCGGTGATGATGAGCCTTGCCGGGAATGCCGGTATCCGTATCCCGGTGGGTGGCATTGACTGGAAGCGCCCGGTCACCCGCCTTCCTTGGGCGGGCGTGCCGAGATATGTCCGGGGTCACGTGACTGCTGGGTCGCCTTTAGCACGTGTCTCCGGATCCAGAGGACGTCATGGCGACCGTTCAGGCCAGCATCGACAGCGGCGCCCGACCGGTCGATGTGTGCCCGGTTCGCTCCCCGGCGTCAGGACACTGGCCAGACAGGCTGTGCCCCGGCTTCTTGAAGGTGTGGTCGTTCCTCTAGCGGTGTTCTATGCCGGTTTGACCCTCTTCGGGCTGAACGGCGCGCTGGCCGCGGTGCTCGCATGGGTGTACGGCAGCGTGGCCGGGCGGCTACTTTTGCGCCGCCCGGTCTCCGGGACCATGATCCTCGCCGTGATCGCGATTACCGCCCGGTCCGCGCTGGCGCTGTGGAGCGGCAGCGCGGTCATCTACTTCCTGCAGCCCGAGCTGGGCACCATCTGCATGAGCCTGGCGTTCCTGGCCTCGGTGCGGCTGCGCCGCCCCCTGGTGGGCAAGCTGATCCTCGACTACGTCCGCCTGCCCGTGGTCATCGTGAAGCACGAGCGGGTCCGGCGGTGTTTCGTCCGGCTGACCGTGTTGTGGGCGTAGGTCCTGCCGGTCAATGCCACCTTGAGTATCTGGCTGCTGCTGAACCAGTCGATCGAGGTCTACTTGCTGATGCGTCCCCTTGCGGTGGCGTGCATCAGCGGCCTGGCCTTCCTCGGCTCGATCTGCGCCTTCCTGCGAGTCCTGCGCCATCTTGATAGCGAAGTCGTGCAGCCGACCTGAAATCATGCACTCATCTGTGGGCGGTCTGCCTGGTGCGGACCTGCCCGCCGGAGTGCCCGTCGAATGAACGGACGCGGGGTGATCAGGCGAGCGATGCCGGCCGCCGGAAGCCCAACACCTGCCGGAGCCGGCGCAGCGGAGCAACGGCCAGAGCGGGCAGCGGTGCGTTCTGCAGCCGAAGCTGGGGCGCCCCGTGCCAGCTGGTGATCTCCAGCAGGCGGCGCAGCTGCGGCGACGCGGACCGCAGCATCAGCACATGGCCGTCTTCCAGTCGGGCGGCGGTGGTGACCAGGGCGCGCAAGCAGCCGACGTCAATGAAAGTCAAAGCGGCCAGATCGAGGTAGATGTCGCCGTCGCCGGTGATCGCGGCCAGCGCCCAGGTCAGGGCGGGCAGCGTGGCTACGTCGAGTTCTCCCTCGATCCGCAGTCCGGGCGGATCGAGGATCTGGGCGATGCGCAGGTGCTGGTAGTTGATCGTGAAGGGTTCGACAGCGCGATCGTGAGGGGTGCTGGGGTTGACGGTGGCGTTCATGCCGATTCCTCCCGGGGCGTGCCGGACAGGGTGGTCGCGAGGTCCAGGTGGCATGAAGACGTTCTTGATCGTGTCAACCTGATCGTTGCGGTGTTCTTATCATCCATCATTCCCGCCAGCGCGGAAGTCGCTGATTTGGCTTTGGCTTATCACCGCTGGTAATGACTAAAGGTGCCCGGTAGGGGCAGCAGGAACGATTCCGGTTGAAGCGCGCCCGCGCCGGTGACGGCGGCAGGCATCTCGGATCTTTTCTCGGTGCCGCGATGCTAGCCGTTCTTTCTCTCGCGGTTCCGCGGCAGGTGCTGGCACGTCAACACGGCGTTTCAGCCACCTGTGCCCGGGTAGCGTCTGGGGCACCTGGGATGCAGGAGCCGCGGATGTCCAGGATCACACTCACAACCGCCGCCCGCGAAGCACTGCGCGCCGACGAAGTGGTCTTCTTCGACTGGCATGCCACCGGCCTATGCTGTGCGGACGCAGGAGAGTTCTCGATCCGACCACTGCGACGGTCCAATCTGCCCCGGCGGGCGCGCCTGCTGGAGACGGACCTGGTTTACGCCCATCCCATCGCCTGGGTGCACCTCGCCGAACTGCCGGTCACGGTCGACTGCCGCCCGCTGTGGCGCTGGCGGCGTTTCACCACCGATCTGCCACCGGACGCAGGGCTGCGCTGCTGCCTGGGCCGACCCGTATGGGGAGGTAACCGGTGAAAACCCGCTCCATCATCATCTGGACGTTGGTCGCCGCCGTCGGCGCCATGGGATGGGGAGTGCTCGCCCTGTCCAGGGGCGAGAACGTCAACGCGGTCTGGCTGCTGGCCGCGGCGCTCGGCTCCTACGCCATCGCCTACCGCTTCTACGCCCGGTTCATCCTGTACAAGGTGCTGGGCGCGGACCCTCGCCGGGCCACCCCTGCCGAGCGGCTCAACAACGCCATCGACTACCACCCGACGGACCGCCGGATCCTGTTCGGCCACCACTTCGCCGCCATCGCCGGAGCCGGGCCGCTGGTGGGACCGGTGCTGGCGGCCCAGATGGGCTACCTGCCAGGCACCATCTGGATCGTCGCCGGCGTGATCTTCGCTGGGGCCGTGCAGGACATGGTGATCCTGTTCTTCTCCATGCGGCGCAACGGCAAAAGCCTGGGGCAGATGGCGCGCGAGGAGATCGGCCCGGTGGGCGGTGCGGCGGCGCTCGTCGCCGTCTTCGCCATCATGATCATCTTGCTGGCGGTGCTGGCACTGGTCGTGGTGGGCGCTCTGGCCAAATCCCCTTGGGGCGTCTTCTCCATCGCGATGACCATCCCGATCGCCCTGTTCATGGGGTTCTACCTGCGCACGATCCGGCCTGGCCGAGTCGTGGAGACCACCGTGATCGGCGTCGGGCTGCTGGTCCTGGCGATCGTGGCGGGCGGCTGGGTCCAGGGGTCGAGCTGGGCGCCCGTCTTCACGCTGAGCCCGTCGGCACTGGCGCTGTGGCTGATCGCCTACGGCTTCGTCGCCGCGGTGCTGCCCGTGTGGATGCTGCTCGCACCCCGTGACTACCTGTCCACGTTCATGAAGATCGGCACCATCGTGCTGCTCGCCGTCGGCGTGGCCATCACCCTGCCCCCGCTGAAGAACACCGCGTTCACCGAGTTCGCCTTCAACGGCAAGGGGCCGGTCTTCGCGGGGTCGCTGTTCCCGTTCGTGTTCATCATCATCGCCTGCGGCGCCCTGTCGGGCTTCCACTCTCTGATCGCCTCCGGCACCACACCCAAGATGATCCAGAAGGAGACCCAGGTCCGGATGATCGGCTACGGCGCCATGCTCATGGAGTCGTTCGTCGCCGTCATGGCCATCACCGCGGCCTCCCTGCTGAGCCCCGGGCTGTATTTCGCGATGAACTCCCCTGCGGGCGTTGTCGGCGCCACCGTCGAATCCGCCGCGCAGGCGGTCAGCAACATGGGCTTCGTCATCACGCCCGAGCAGTTGCAGGCCGAGGCGCAAGCCGTACAGGAAGAGACACTGATCGCGCGGACCGGGGGCGCGCCCACGCTGGCCGTCGGCATCGCGCAGATCTTCTCCGGCTTCCTCGGAGGAGCCGCGTTGAAGGCGTTCTGGTACCACTTCGCGATCATGTTCGAGGCGCTCTTCATCCTCACCACGGTGGACGCCGGGACCAGGGTGGGCCGCTTCATGCTCCAGGACACGCTGGGCAACCTGTGGAAGCCCATCGGCCGGGTGAGCTGGTGGCCCGGACTGACGGCGGTCAGCGCGGTGGTCGTGGGCGCCTGGGGATACTTCCTCTACCAAGGCGTCAACGACCCGCTCGGCGGCATCAACCAGCTCTTCCCGCTCTTCGGCATCGCCAACCAGCTGCTCGCCGCCGTGGCGCTGACCGTCGCCACCACACTGTTGATCAAGAGCGGGCGGCTCAAATGGGCGTGGGTGACCGCGATACCACTCGCCTGGGACGTCGCGGTCACCCTGACCGCGAGTTACCAGAAGGTCTTCTCCAGCGATCCGACGCTCGGCTTCTTCGCACAGCGCAACCGCTTCCAGGAGGCGCTGGACCAGGGACAGGTACTGGCTCCGGCCAAGACCGTCGGCGCGATGCGGCAGATCGTGGTCAACTCCACCGTCGACGGGATCCTCGCAGCGCTGTTCGCCATCCTGATCATCATTGTGCTCCTGGACGCCATCCGGGTGTGGGTGAAGGCGATCAGAACCAAGGAACCGCTGCCGAACACCGAGGCGCCGTTCGAGGAGTCCAAGCTCCTCGCGCCGGCCGGGCTCATCGCCACCCGCGAGGAACGCCGGCAGACGGCCACGGCGGAAGGCGGATAGCCGCTCACTCTCCGAGGATGTCGCCGCATCAGAGCCCTACCTTCCACACGATCCCGTTCAGGCGCCGCTCGTCAGTTCTGGGCAGCGCCGTTCCTCCCATCGAAGCGATATCAGGCATCGCCTCAGCCAGGAGGGAGAAGCCAAGTTGGCTGTAGACTTCCAGCTGGTCGCAGTAGTCACGGACAGTGATGATCTTGCCGTTCGCGATGGAGGCCGCACCGGCCGGCACGGATCGCGACGTGCCGTCCGGCTCCCTCCACAACGCGACCATCGGGCAAAGGAAGGGCCCGCATGCGTGCCGGTGATCGTGAACTCGGTCACGGCGGGGTCGTCACAGGTGACCTTGTGCCATGGTGTGATGCTCAAATCAGGGTGCATCCACGCCCGACCACAACGCATGTGCGTGTGCGTATAGAAGCGCAAGGCTTTCGAGGCCCCGACCCGGCGAGGAGCAAACAGGGCCACCTCCACCCAGGGGGTCCAAAGGCCAGAGCCATCGTGGCTACGTTTTGACGCGGTACAAGGTCGCACGCGCGCACGCCTGCGCTGTTCGCGCACGACGGAGCGCGCCCTCGCCGGGACGATGCGAGCCGCGTGAGTGGCTTCGTCGGTGAGGGCGCGCTGCGGTTGGGCGCTGGTGATATCGCGGACGAGGAGGTCGGTCAGCTACCAGTTGATGCGCTGGCTTGGCCCCCCGGTGCAGGGGACTGATATGACGGGTGTTCCGTTGGCGTAGCTGCTCACATCCACACACGCTCCGCTTGAGCTGACAGTTTCGCGGCTGAAATAGCGAAATTCGGACGCGAAGTTGCACGAGATGAGGAAAAGGTGACCGTCGTCTCCGAGACACTTTCCACTGGCAACATTGCGGATGGCGCCGCCAAGGTCCCACCGGAACCGCTGGCTCGGCTGGCCGGCGCAATCCCACAGGATGACCGGCGTGTAGTCTGCATAGGAGGATACGTCCCAGCACTTATCTCCGGCCACATGGCGGAAGTTCCAACTGAACTGCTGGCTGGGCTGCCCCAGGCAGTCCGCGAGAATCAATTGCGTTCCTGCGGCGTAGCTACGCACATCGAGACAGCGGGCGCCGGTGGTGCTGCGGAGCACGCCATCCCACCACTCCCAGCGTTGGCTGGCCCGGCCGTGGCAATCCCACAAGACGACTGGCGTGCCTGCGGCGTAGCTACTGACGTCGAGGCACCGGTTGCCGGCGATCGACCTGATCGTGCCGTCGGTCACGCGACGAAATTGCTGGCTGTCCCGGCCGTGACAGTCCCACAAGATAATGGGCGTCCCGTTGGCGTAGGAGCTCACATCCAGGCATCGGCCACTGGCCACGCTGTAGATCGCTTTGGGCGAGATTACCGCCGCCTGAGCAGAAGAGATGGGCCCTGTCACCGAGAGAAGAGCAGCAACAGCCACTACAACTCGCAGAAGACTGCTTTTCCACCTCATCGCTCCCCCTTTCGTGGTAGACGTAAGTGTTGTTGGGAATATAGGTGGTAGACGTATCCGGTGCCCTTCAGCCTCCGAGTGGCACCCGGACGCAAGGGACTCCGGTATAGCGGGAAGCCGGCATAGATATTTGGCTGGAGGGAGATGAGCCATTAGGGTCCACTCAAAGGCCGCGATGTGGCCCGCCGATTGGGATTGAGTCGCCGGCGCTACGCCGTTGGGGGTGCCCGGGAAGCCGATCCAGCGCCAATCGGTTCCACTGAGGTGCTGAAAGACGTCGTCCGCGACCGGGCGGGTAGTCAAGATGTTGAATTCGTTGCCGAACAGCGCGGCGAATGGATTGCCGGCTTGCCGTCACGATCCGGGGGCACCGCACGAGCGCGCCATCTGCAGCCGAGCGGACGCACTATGGTCTTCCACTAGCCGGGGCGGCCGGGGATGCGGTGGCGACTCCCCGCGCAGCAGGACCGCCGAGCGCCCCGGGAACGCGCATGCGTTATCACCCTCCGCTTCCCTGCGACAGCCTGTTTCATACGCCCACTTCCCTTCTCGATGGCCCGAGATGCGCCGCGACGACACCGGACGTGCTCAGCGCCAGGGCTGCTTCGAGTGCGGACAGTCGGTGGGTCCGGATCATGGGTGGCCTCCAGGGTGGGGATGCGGGCGGGAGATGACGCGCCCGCTCGCTCACCAGGTTGGCGCCCTGGGCGAGCGCGAGGAATACGAAGAACTTCGTAGAGCCGTACGCGTTAAGGAAAAGCGTTATGCAGTAAAGAAGCTGTCCGAATCCAACATATGGTGATTGTCGTTGTAGCTCCTCACCCTTCGCTCATAAATGCGGCAAACGATCATGCACACTGCGGATATGACAGCTCTATCCGGGCGTGACGCCAGGCTCATTCACGACCTGGCGAAGGCGATTCTCACCGAGCCCGAGCCGGTGCGCGTTTGGCCGCTGCTCATGGAACGGCTGACCACCGACCTGCCGGTGGACCTAGCCGTCCTCATCGACTTGGACTGGCAGGCCGGAACCGGCCATGCCCTGACCGGCAAACCCGACTGGCTGCATCAGGCACCGCTGGACGCGCTGATCGACGCCCACATGCGGGCTCACCCTCTGCTGCGCCACTACGCGCACACGGCGGATCGGACCCCGCTGACGCTCGACCAGATCGCCAATGACCGCTGGTGGAAGAGCGAGGCCTATCACGCCGGCAAGGCGGCCATCGGCATCGACCGCCAGCTGGCGCTGCCACTGAGCTCCCGCCCCGGGCAGATCCGGGGTGTCATCATGAGTCGCAGCGGTCACGGTTTCACCGATCGCGACCTGGAGTACGCCGATCTGGCCCGTTCCTTGCTCGACACGGTCTCCGCCCACGAAAAGGCGATGTTCGGCCTTGCCGCGCTCGGTGATCCCACCGAATACGGGATCACCTCGCGAGAAATGACCGTCCTGGCGCTTTTAGACGAAGGGCTGACCGCTCGCGCCATCGCCAGCAGGCTCCGAATCGCGGAGAAGACCGTCATCAAGCACAAAGAGAACCTCTACCGAAAGCTCCGCGTGCACGATCGCGTGACCACTCTCAACAAGGCCCGCGCTCTCGGTCTGCTCCCCGCGAAACCACCCTCCCTTTGAACCTCAGCAGTTCCACCGTCCAGCTTCCGCCCAGCCTCCACAGCGCGACACACCACTCTTAGCCTTCGGAGCCTTCCAACTCGGCTTCTCCCTGGCAGGGGCCGAGCCGATGAATGAGGAGGTGGCCCTCGTCCTCGCCTTCGCCGCGATAGGACTGGGGTTCGGCGCGCCACCGGCGGGCTTCCTCATCGCCTTGGCATTCGGGCACAAGACCGGGATGTGGGCCTACGGCGCGATCTGCGTCCTGATCACAGCTTTGGTCATCGCCGTGGCGCCCAAGGATCGCATCAGTCCAGTGCTTCGGGAGGACCCGCTAGTCTGCACGGCACCGCCAGACAAAGCCGCGAGTGTGCCGGGCTGCTAACCGATGGGTAGGCGTCGTGGCACAGGTCAAAATGATCAAGCGCTGTGAGCGGGAATTGCCTAGGCCCTAAGGCGCGGTCTCATGATGCGGGGTCCGTGGGGATGCTTTGCGGTCATCTTGGTGCCGATTGCCGTGCTGTTCGTCTTGATCATGATCCCTGTCCGGCGGGACAACGCACGGCTCGACGCCTTGTACAGCCGGGTACTCGACTACCCGCTTCCACCGAACACGCGCGACTACCTCTGGGACGACGGTGACGCGACCATCCAGAAGAACATGTCCGGCGGGAGCGGCGACTACTGCGACTACCGGGTCAGGCTCACCCTTCTTACCTCGCTCGCGGAAGCCGAGATCCGCCGCTACTACAGCAAGGCCACGATCGCGGGAGCCGAGCACCCAGCCCACATCACCCTGTGGTTCGCGGAACCGGACGAGTGGTATGGGCGCCGATACATCCTTGAGGTCTACGACTCCCACGACAGCGATTGGGACTGGCGCTGCGCCCTATGACACCGGATAGGCGTCTTCCAGCTCGTGACGGTCAGCCGGAAGAAGAACCTCCACCACGACGATGGCCCTGAGGATCGCCCGGATCTCTGCATCCTTGGCTTCAGCAGACCTGCCGAGCAGAACGAGCCGGCCGCACTGCCGGGCAAAGATCAGTTAGAACAGACGGAAAGCCACGACGATCAAGCATGCCCAACGCGGACCAACAGTCCCTCGGACCTGTGCTATCCGAGGGACGTTTCCCAGGTCAGAGCAGGTGACACGGATCTCGGCACCCACGAGTCAATGGTCGGGGTGAGCATCCGACGTTACGGAGGAGAGCAACTCTCGCGTGTCAGACCGTCGCCGACGCCCTTCCCCAACCCTTAATTCGATCGCAATCCGTAGAGCATGCCGTTTAGATACATGAGAGCAATACCCTCGCCGTTCACTGTAATGCGGCTACGAGAACCGTGCCGGGCCATCACCATTATCTTCTATTTTGAAATAGGCCCTCCCTCCAGCCGCGACGACCGGATTGAGGTCCCGCACATTAGTACCCAATTGCCGCCATGCAATTCTCCACCTATTCACATCTATCGCGGTCACCGGCGGACCTGCCCAGCGCGATCCTGGACAAAGCTGATCCGACTGGCGCGGATCTAAGCAATACGGACCCGTCTCGCGCATATCTGGGCCGCGCACATGCCCACGCTCTTTCCGAGCTGGCAGGACGGTGTCCAGCACCTGGCGCAACTGGGTGGCATGTTCACCGAACTGGCGGTGCTGGTCAGTCGGACTTGCGCACACGGGCGACGGCGAAGGAGGTGAGTACGGCGAGGGCGGAACCGAACCACAGAACCCCCGCAATGGCCACGTTGTCGGCGACGAGGCCCCCGAACAGCGCACCCAGCGCGATGGCCAGGTTGAACACCGAGGTGTTCAGCGCGGTGGCGGCCTCGGCCGACCGCGGCGCCGCCTGGAGAATCCAGGTCTGCACGCTGACCGGCACGCCGCCGAAGGCCAGCCCCCACAGGATGAGCAGGCACACCCCGCCGATCCCGCCGTCTCCGACGACCGGGAAAAGTGCCAGGATCGCGGCGAGCATGACGCTGATGGTGATGACGGTCCCGCGCAGGTTACGGGACGCCACGCTGCCGACGATGAAGTTGCCGACGATCCCGGCCACGCCGAAAGCCAGCAGGAGCGGCCCGACCAGGCCATTGTCGATCCTCGCGATGGTCTGCAGGATCGGGCTGACGAACGTGAAAGCGGCGAAGTGGCCGCTGACCAGGAGGAACGTGGAGATGATGCCAACCCTGACGGCACGGTTGCGCAGCTGCTCGGCGAGCGTGCGCAGCCGTACGGGCTGAGTGGCCGGCATGGACGGCAGCAGGACGAACAGCGCGATGACCACCAGCAGGCCGAGCCCGCCGACGGCCGCGAATGCGACGCGCCAGTCGGTCAGCCCGCCGATCAGCGTTCCCGCCGGTACGCCGAGCACGTTGGCGGCCGTAGCCCCGCCGAAGGTGAGCGCGGTGGCCTGGGGGATGTATGTGGTCGGCACCAGGCGTACGGCGATGCCGGCCGCGAGCGCCCAGAAGCCACCGATGCTGATCCCCACGAGAAACCGAGCCGCGAGCAGCACGGCGAACGTCGGGGCCAGCGCGGACATCACATTGGCCAGCACCATCAAAACGATCAAGCCGAGCAGGACGATCCGCCGGTTCATGCGCCCGATCGCCACCGGGAGGATCGGGGCGGTGGCCGAGGCGACCAGGCCCGGCACGGTCACCATCAGCCCCGCCGTACCTTCCGAGACCTCCAGCGACCCGCCGACCGAGGTGAGCAGACCGACGGGGAGCTGTTCGACGGTGACGACGGAGAAGGTGCCGACGGCCACGGCCACGACGCCGAGCCATCTCCTGAGTGGCACGCGATCGGGGATGGGCGGTGCAGGCCGTGCGGAATCGAGGGTGGTCATGAGGGTGCTCCTCTCCGTCGCGGTGCGCGACGGGTTGCGGGGGACGGGTACGGCGAGCGGCCCGTGGGCCGGTTCAGCGCGTGACGCCGTTGGCGCGGATGGTCTGGCCGGTCACCCATGCGGCCTCGTCGCTGATCAACCAGGCGACAAGGGACGTGGTGTCTCTCGGCAGGTTCCGCAGCCTGTTGGCCCGGTCGTCGATCGGTCCAGGGGTCACCGCGTTGACGGTGATGCCCCGGCCGCCGAGTTCCATGGCGGCGGCCAGAACCAGGTGTTCGACGGCGGCCTTGGAGCCTGAGTACAGGCCGTACTGTCCGGTCATGAATGCGGCGGGTGTGGCGGACATCACCACGTAGCGCCCGCCGTCCGCGAGGTGAAAGGCGGCGGCGCGCAGAGTGTGGAAGGCGCTGCGGGTGTTGTGGTCGATGATGTGGTCGAAGTCGTCGTCGGTCAGGTCGCCCAGCGGCTTGCCGATGACCGCACCGGGAGTGTGCACGACGACGTCCAGCCTGCCGTGCCGTGCCACCACGCCCTTGAACAGCGTGTTCACATCCGCGGAGACAGTGGCGTCGGACCGGCTCGCCTCGGCCGTCACCTCGTACTTCTCCAGGGCGGTAAGCGTCCGTTGGGCGGCCTCGTCGTCGTGTGCGTAGCTGATCACCGTGGTGGCTCCGCGCGAGGCGATGTTCTCGGCGAACATCGCCCCCTGGTTACGGCTGCCGCCGACGACCAGCGCGACTTTGCCGCTCAGATCACGCAACATGGGGATCCTCTCAACGGGGTTCAGCGGGCGCTCCACATCCTGCATCGACCCACCTCAGCTGCGGAAACAAAGAATTTCGGGGCCTGTCACAGCCGCTGCTTGTGTCGAGAGCTCCGGCCGGACGCATTAGCGTGAGCACGGTGATTGACGTGGAGATCCGCCATTTGGAGTCGTTCATCGCGGTTGCGCAGGAGCTGAACATCACGCGCGCCGCCGCCCGGCTCCACCTGACGCAGCAGGCCGTCTCGACCCATATCCAGCAGTTGGAGCGTTCCCTCCAGGTGACACTCCTGGTCCGCACGTCCAGGGGCGTTCTGCTGACTCCTGCGGGCGACGAGCTCGCAGCCGGCGGCAAAACGGTCGTCTCGGACCTGTCGGAGCTGGCCGAGCGGGTACGGCACACCGCCCAGCAGCAGGCCGGCACCCTACGCCTGGCCTGCTGCCCCTACTCCACCTCTCTGTTCTCCGTCGAAGTCGCCGACGCGATGGAGGCGGCGGTTCCCGGGCTGTCGGTCGAGCTGACCAGCGTGCGCTCACAGCGGGAGGAGCTGCAACTGCTCAACGCCGGCACCGCCGACGCGGCGTTCATGTGGCTGCCGGTCAGCGAGGTCGGACTGCATCACGCCGTGATCCGCACCGACTCGCGATCCGTGGCCCTGCCCGCAGGACACCGGCTGGCCGGGTACGACGCGGTGTCGCTCGCCGACCTGGCCGACGAGCCCGTCATCTGCCCCGACGTCTTCGTCTCCCCCGAAGCCGAGCGGCACTGGATCATCGACCCTCGCCCCGACGGCACCCCCGCCCTCCGCGGCCCTTCGATCGACCAGATCGAGGACTGCCTGCTCATGGTCGCCCGCGGGCGCGGCATCTGGCTGGCGCCCGAACCGCTGAGCCGATGGGCGCCGGCCACCAACGTCCAATGGCTGCCCGTGACCGACGCCGAGCCCTGCGAACTGGCCGTCGTGTGGGTCCCGCGAGCGCCGGAATCCCTGGTCGCCCGCTTGATCGCCGAAGTGGGGAAGATCATCGCCTGACCGCGCATCCGCTGGATGATCCACGCCGACATCGCCGGCTGTCCAGCACCGTCGACGTGGCCCACGGCGCCATCGTCGATCGATCGGCAGGGCTCAGCGGACTCGGTCGTAGACCATGGCCATCTCCCCCAACTCGCCGGTCTCCTGATGTGCGAGCGTCCACTTCGTAGCCGGCAGGCCGTCGTCGAACAGTCGCTGCCCACCCCCGGCGATCTCGGGGAAGATCATGAGATACAGCCGGTCGAGCAGGTCTGCCGACAGGAGCGCCTTGATGACGCCGGCGCTGCTGTTGACGAGGATGTCGCCCTCACCGGTGGCCTTGAGCTCGGCGACGACGTCGGCGGCGGGGGCGTTCACCACGCGAGTGCGGTCCCACGGCGCTTGGGTCAAGGTGGTCGAGAAGACCACCTTTTCCGTGTCGACCAGCCACTTCGCGTATCCGCGATCACGCGGATCGGCGTTCTCGTCTTCGGCGACCGACGGCCAGTACCCCATGAATCCCTCGGCATTGAGCCGGCCGAGCAGCGCCGTCGTCGCGCCCTCCCAGATGCGGGTCATGTGGTCTCGCGCGACTTCGGTGGTCACATATGGGGCGAACGGCCCGAAGTCGCTGGGCCCGCCGGGACCGTTGTAACGCCCGTCGAGGGTGAGGGCCAGATTCGCGGTCACCCTGCGGCCGGTCAGGTTGGTCATTTCGTGCTCCTTGTATCGCTGTCGTGCTCGGTGCTGTCGGTGTCGTGCGGGTCCACGGCCAGGGTCGCCGCGAGCTTGTCGAGGCTCTGGCCGAAGCCGATCTCGATGCCTGCGATGAAGTCCGCGGACTCGATAGTGCTGTCGGTGATCCGCCAGTGGACGTCGAGGTCTGTGCCGGTGTCGGTGGGCCGGAGGCCGAGGTCGAGGTGGGCGGTGAAGGCGGGACTGCCGTCGGGAAGCAGCGGGGAGAGCCGGTAGGCGAGGCGCTCACCGGGGCGTACGTCCTCGACGACTCCCTCCGCGCGCCCGGCGACCAGGTCGGAGCCGTCGGCGTCCTCGGCATCGCGGTACTCCTGGACGATCCGCCCACCCGGTCGCGCCTCGAAGACGAGCTCGGAGACGCGCAGGTCGTCGGGCGTCCACCAGCGGGCGAGCAGGGAGGGCTCGGTCAGGTGGCGCCAGACCAGCTCGGGGCGCCCCGTCAGCGACCGGCGGAACGTGAACGAGCGGCCGTCGGCCCACCCCGACTCCTCCGCGGCGAGCCGCTCTGTGTGGAGGCTGAGCCCGTAGCGGTCGTAGGTCTCGCGCGGGCCGCCGACCTGGTCCGCGGTGTCGGCGAGTCGAGTGAGCACAGCCGCCAGCTCCCGCAGGGGAGCGGTCCGGAGCGCGTAGATGCGGCGCTGGCCGGTGCGCTGGGAGGTGACGACGCCGGCGCGTTCAAGGGCTTGCAGGTGCTTGGTCGTCTGCGGCTGGCGCGCCTCGGCGAGCTGGGCGAGGACCCCGACCGGCCGGGGCCGCTCGGCCAACAGGCTCACGAGCCGCCAGCGGGCCGGGTCGGCCAGTGCGGTGAGGAGTGCGTCCATGGAGAGAAGTATTCACCATGAAGAATATTCGCGTCAATGAATATCTAGCAGGCCGGTTTCGGGGGAGCGGCCGGCGCAACGCCGCCGAGCGGAGATGTCAGATGATCTCGAGGTTGGCCATCATGCCCATGTCCTCGTGCTCGGCGTTGTGACAGTGGAAGAGGTAACGGCCGCGGTAACCGTCGAAACGGGTGATGATCTCCACCGACTCGCCCGGCCGCAAGGAGACGGTGTCCTTGAGACCCGCATCGTGCGGCAGCGGCGGCCGGCCGCTGCGCGAGAGCACCCGGAAGCCAACCAGGTGCAGGTGGACGGGATGATGGACGTCGGCGACCAGCCGCCACACCTCGACATCGCCCAGACCGACGGTGACATCGGAGCGGGCGGGGTCGAACGGCAGCCCGCCGATCAGCCACCCGTGACCACCGCGCATCCGCCCGGCACGGAAGGAGAAATCGCGCACCCTGACGGCGTCCGACCTGCGCCAGGCCGGCAGATCGTCCGAGAGCGTGCGCGGGATGCGGCTGCCGTCGGTGGCGTTGCGCGCGACCCGGAAGGCCATCACGTCGCGGGTACGGCCAGAGCCGAGCCGGTTGACGACTCTGACGCGGCTGCCGATCGCGACACCGGAGAAGTCGATGATCACGTCGTAGCGTTCGGCCGGCGCGATCGGCAGGACGCGGTGGGTGACCGGCGCCGCGAGCAGTCCCTGGTCGGCGCCGATCTGGACGAGATCGAGCCGGCGTCCGTCGTCGGTGACCGCTTCGAGTTCGTAGTGCCTGGCGTTGGAGGCGTTCAGGATGCGCAGCCGGTAGCGGGCCGCGTCGGCCTCGTGCACGGGCCAGGGGGCGCCGTTGACCAAGATCACATCGCCGAGGACACCGGCGAGATACGGGTCGGTCACGCCCGGCCGCTCCCGCAGGGTGGGATCGAGGGCAGGGTAGGCGAGGCTGCCATCGGCGGCGAACGCCCGGTCGGCGATCATCAGGGGCAGTTCGCGCCGCCCCGCGGGCAGGCCGAGTGCGTCCTCGGCGTCGTCGCGGACGATCTGCAGCCCGGCCAGGCCGCGCCAGATCGCGGGGGCGGTGAAGTCCATCCGATGGTCGTGGTACCACAGCAGCGTCGGCCGTTGGTCCAGCGGGAAGGTGTAGTCCCGCTTCAGCTTGGTCACCACCGCAAGCGGATCGTGCATGCCATGCATGCCGGGTCCGGAGCCGTGCCCCATGTGCATGGCGGCCTCCTGCCAGCCCTCGGGCAGGACGAGGTCGGTCGGGTACCCGTCGGAAGCCGCCGGGGTCCGTCCACCGTGCAGGTGCACGACGGTCGGCACGGGCAGCTCATTGCGGTGCGTCACGGTGACCGGACGGCTGCGGCGCGACTCGATCGTCGGCCCTGGGAAGGTGCCTTCATAGGTCCATAGCGGCGTCCTGACACCGGGCAGGATCTCCACGCTCGCTTCGCGCTGAGAGATCGCGTAACGGTCGACGCCGCCCGAGGTGCTGACCGGCGCCAGCACGGAGGGAATCGGCAGCGGCACCTGGAAAGGCGGCGGTAGCGGTACGGCACTGCGCAACTCGGCACCGGTGATCGACGGCCTGCGCGCCAGCGCCGCCGAGGCCGACAGCCCGGTGGCCGCCATCAGCCCGAGCGCCCCGCCGATGCCCAGCACCTGCCGCCTGGTCATGCCACGCTCACGCATCGCGGGCCTCCCGCGGTCGCCGCAGCAAGGGTTGGCGCCAGACGGCGATGAACAGCACGACGAGCGCGACGACGGTCATCACACCCAACGGGATGTGCAACCACAGCGCGCCGTCCAACCCGGCGAAGTACTGCACGGTCTCGGCCGCCACCACCGCCATCGTGGCAAGGAACGGCCAGACCTGACGCAGCCGAATCCACACCACGATCGCCACGATCACCTGCAGGTAGCCGATGGAGGTGACCACGTCGGCGCCGACCGCGTGCCAGCGCAGACTGTCGAAGTCACCGGTCAGATACGCCCCGGCGAACACCGGCTGGCCGACGATCGCCACCACGTGCGCGCTGACGACGGCCCGTAGTGTCCACCCCGTGGGTGTCGTCCGATGCGCAGCATCGGATCCCAGGCGGTTGGCCACGGTGAGCATGAGGGATCCTCCTCACTCTGTCCCATTCGCAAACGCCTCGACACTATGGCTTGTGAGTTATCTTGCCTAAGATCAATATTGCTATGCTGTTATGTGTTGAGAGGCATGATGGACCTGAACACGCTCAGGCAGTTCCTGGTGGTGGCGCGGCTGGAACACCTCAGCCGCGCGGCCGACGAGCTGCGCATCGCCCAGCCTTCGCTGAGCCGTACCATCGCCCGCTTGGAGAGCGAGCTGGGCACACCGCTGTTCGATCGGAGCGGCCGACTCCGGCTGAACGACACGGGCAAGCTCTTCCGTGGTTACGTCGAACGCTCCCTCGGTGAGCTCGACGCGGGACGGCGAGCCGTCGCCGAGTCCACCAGCGAGGGTGTGGGCACCGTGAGACTGGCGTCGGAAACCTTCCTCACCCTCACCGGACCGCTGGCGGCCTACAAGCGAGCGCATCCCGCCATCGAGATCGAACTCCACTGGACGCCGGCCGAGGACATGGCCCGCCGCCTGCGGGCCCAAGACGTCGACCTGTGTGTCGCCTCACAGCCGATCCACACCGAGGGCTTGGAGGCGATGCAGCTGCTCGATGAGGCGGTGGGGGTGGCCACGCCCCTGGATCATCCGCTGGCGGGCCGTACCTCAGTGAGCATCGACGAACTCGCCGATCAGCCCTTCATCACCGCACGCCAGGGGCACTGGCAACGCCGACTCCTCGATCGGCTCTTCGCCGCCAGAGGCCTGACACCGAGGATCGTCTGTGAGAGTGATGAGCACAGCGCCATAGCCGACCTCATCAGCGCGGGACTCGGCATCGGTCTCATCCCCGCCATCGCCCGGCGGGCCACCACCCGTGCCCCCCTCGCCTGGATCGCCGTCGACAGCCCCGACTGCCGTCGCGCGCTCACCCTGTTCTGGGGCGCCGACAGCCACCTGTCAACCGCCGCCCGCCTGATGCGCACCACGATCACCAGCTGGAACTGGATCACCGGCGAACCGCAGGAGACGATCGGATGATCGTCAGCCTGTCGTCCACGGGCGGAGCTTGTCAGGGTTGCGTGCCGAGCAGGTCGAGACAGATGCGGCTGGCGACCTTCGTCAGCCAGCCGTGGGGGGATCCGATGGCCTCCCGCTGCTGCTGGGGCATGGCGTACCAGCGGGCATAGGTCTCCTGGACGACATCCTCGGCCTCGGCCAGGGATCCGAGGAGCCGGTACGCGAGACCGATGAGCTGACTGCGCTCGCTCATGATCGCGCTCAGACCCGGATCGGATGGGGTGGTCATGGTGTTGCGGCTCCCTCGATCGCATCCGTTCTCACCAATCCGACGAGACGGCCTCGTCGAATGTGAGGTGGGCGCCGCATCACAATCCGAGGGGCTATCTCGTCTTTAACTACCGAGACGCCGGTTTCACCGCCAGGCGTCCCGTTGTGGGCATCTACGACCGCACCATCGCGATCTAGGGAGAGGCGACATGTCAGCAGCCCAGGAAGTACGCAACAAGGAGACGTACCACCGCTTCCACGACGCCATCAACAGCGGCGATCTGGAGGTCATCTCGAAGGCGATCGACGAGTTCATTCACCCGGACGGGCGGTTCCACACTTCGGAGCGGACAGACGTGACCGCGGTGCAGGCACAAAAGCGCGTATGGGAGATCCTCCTGCGCGCGTTCCCCGACATTCACGTAACGGTCGAGGACCTGCTCGCCGATGGAGACAAGATCGTCGCTCGGCAGACGGTCACCGGGACCAACTCCGGTGAATACCGGGGCATGCCCCCGACCGGCAAATCCGTCACCTACCACGAGATCTTCATCGCCCGCTTCGCCGACGGCCAGGTCACCGACATCTGGGGAGTCGTCGACGTCTATTCACAGCTGCGGCAACTCGGCTTCATCCAGGCGTAGTACCTCGTCGAACGGACTTCCCATCATGATCATCGTGACCGGTGGCACCGGGAACGTCGACGCCCACGTCGTCCGCCAGCTGCTCGACGCGGGCGAGAAGGTGCGCGTCATGACCCGGAACCCCAGCAAGCATTCATTCCCGGACCAGGTCGAAGTCGTGCCCGGCGATCTGACCCGACCGGAGACCCTCGCCCTGAGCTGAGGTGTCTCCGATCGAGTCATGCGGCTCTGCGGTACTGGTTGATCGCTTGCCGGTTCCTGCCTGTTCGTTCTCGACCGTGCCATGCATAGGACACCGGTCCCCACCGCCGCCTTGTGACATCCGCGCTCGGTGACGCACGTCACACAATCGCGCTGTCACAAGGATCGGGTCGCCGGCATCTCTTGTTCGTCGGGACGCCGCGAACGATCCACGCGGTACGCAACACCACGAGTGAGGACCACATCATGGAACCCCGTATCGACATGCTCGCCAACGAGCTCGGCGCCAAGATCGCCAAGCGGATCTACAACGTCGCCCTGGCGATCCAGGAGTCGCCGCTCCCCCAGGCCACCCAGGACCTGGTGATGCTGCGCGCCAGCCAGATCAACGGCTGCGGATTCTGCATCGACTACCACACCAAGGACGCCACGGCCGCCGGGGAGAGCGCGGTCCGGCTCCACCTGGTCGCCGCCTGGCGCGAGTCCACCGTGTTCACCGAGGCCGAGCAGGCCGCGCTGGCGCTCACCGAGGAGGGCACCCGGCTCGCCGACGCCCACCACGGCGTGTCCGACGAGACCTGGGCCCAGGTGCGCAAGCACTACGACGACGACCAGATCGTCGCGCTGGTCTCCCTGATCGCCATGATCAACGCGAACAACCGGCTCAACGTGATCGTGCGCAATCCGGGGGGCTCCTACGAGCCCGGCATGTTCACCAGCATGGCGAACTGACCGGCGGACCAATCCCGGCCCGGCCCAGGATCTGATCAATCCGGGCCGGGCCCGCGCATGTCACGCAGCACCGAGGGCCATGCGCGAATCATGACCGGCTCGGAGCACGACGATCACCTACCGGTGTCCCCCCAAGGAGCGATCAAGCTTGACCACACCCAGCGAGCTGAGCGGCGACTACGTTCTGGACACCACCCGTACGCGGATCGGCTTCGTCGCCCGGCACGGAGCTCTTCCACGGGGACAAGGGCGAGGTCAGCGGCACGTTGTGGAAAGGCGGCTCCGCGCCTGACCTGGTGATCGGCGGGCGCACGAACGTGCACTACCTGGCTACCGGCCAGTCCACCGGCGGGCAGTACGGCCTCTACCGATGGGACATGGGAGGGAAGCCCGGCGGCGGCCCAGGCGCGCACTTCCACAGGACGATGTCGGAGTCGTTCTTCATCCTGTCCGGCACAGTCGGGCTCTACGACGGCGAACGGTGGCGCGACGCCAGGCGACTTCCTCTTCGTCCCGCCGGGCGGGATCCACGCGTTCAGCAACCCCAAGGGGCCCGCTTCGATGCTGGTCCTGTTCGCCCCCGGGGTCCCGCGCGAGGCCTACTTCGAAGACCTACTCGGCCTTCAACACCTGGACCCCGACGCTCCTCGCGGAGAACGGGCTCGAACTGCAGATCGAACTCGCCTATCCGGTCGCTTGAACCCGCCTGCGATCAGGCCGCGGAATCCCGACGTGTGCGCAGGCGACCGACCCGGTCGTCTACGCCCGGACACCGTCCGGGCGAAAGCAGCCATCACCCAGCCCAGGATCGTCAAATACCAGGGCTGGAGTCCAGTCGCTTGCTCGGTCCTCAGCTGACCGCTTTCTTCACGAGCTCGGCGATCCTCGCCTCGACGTCGGCGGTCAACTCCGTCAGCGCGAAGGCGGTCGGCCACATGGTGTCTTCGTCGAGGTTCGCGATGTCATTGAAGCCGAACGTCGCGTACCTCGACTTGAACTTCTCCGCGCTTTGGAAGAAGCAGACGACCTTGCCGTCCTTGGCGTACGAGGGCATCCCGTACCAGAGTTTCGGCGACAGGGCCGGAGCGCTGGCTTTGACGACGGCATGAACCCGCTCGGCCAGGACGCGATCCGCTTCCGCCATCTCGGCGATCTTCTCAAGCACGTCGCGCTCCCCGTCGGCTTTGGCCGCGCGCGAGCCGCGGCGCGCGGCCTTCTTCAGCTCCTGGGCATGCTCCTTCATCGCGGCTCGTTCTTCGTCGGTGAACCCGTCGAACTTCTTGTCAGCTGCGGTGGTGCTCTTGGCGGCGTTCTGCGTTTCGCTCATGGTGGGAAGCTCCTTGTCTGCGAATCTTGGTAGGGACGACCGTCTTACGAGGGCGGCCGCCGTGGCGGCTTCTCCGGCTTCGCTGAAGAGTCCGCGGCGATGAGGCGAGCGGTCCTGGCCCACGGGTTCGAGCGCGCTGCCCGAGGCCGCGCAGCGCTCACCCCCATGCGCCGGCGATCTGTCGGGTGGTGGCGTTGAGCCGGTTGAACAGGTTGGTGACACCGATCATCAGGACGATCGCGGCCAACTGCTTCTCGTCGAAATAGGTGGCGGCCCTGTCCCAGACCTCGTCGTTCACCGCGTCGGCACGGTCGGCCAGCCGTGTTGCGGCCTCGGCCAGCTCGAGCGCCGCCCGCTCCTCCTCGGTGAAGTACGGGGTCTCCCGCCAGGCGACGACCGTGGCCAACCGCTCCTCGCTCACTCCCGCCTTACGAGCGGTCTTGGTGCCCGCGTCGACACAGGAACTGCAACCGTTGATCTGGCTGACCCGCAGATGCACCAGCTCCAGCGTCTGGTCGTCCACCCCACCGGCGTGCACGGCCTTGAAGAGCTGCTGGATGGGCTGCATCGCGTCGGGCAGGACGAAGGCCGGGTTCTGCATACGGGACTGCATCGTGGTTCTCCTCTTCCGGATCGGCGCCCCGTCCCTCGGGGCGTGACTCCATAACAGCCGGAAGGGCTTGCCGTGACGACGGCGGTGGGACACCGTGGGACAGTTGAAATGGCTATGGCCTGCGGCGATTCGTCCCGATAGGTTTCTTCCGCGACGGGACAGAGAGGCAGGACACGGTGGTTGTGCAACAGCGGATGGCGAAGGCGGACCCCCAAGACGAACTGGCCGCCCGGCTACGCCTGCTCCAGGAGCTGTCCGGGCGCGGCGTGCGGGCTCTCGCGCGGGACACGGGCCTCAGCTCGTCGTCGCTGTCGCGCTACCTCAGCGGCCAGTCGGTGCCACCCTGGTCCGTGGTGATCGAACTCTGCCGCCTCGTCAAGCGTGACCCCCGCCCGCTGCGCCCCCTGTGGGACCGGGCGACGAACCCCCTGCCCGCGCCGCCGAAGACGAGCCGCCAGGTCCAGCCCCCGTCGCCGCCCGCCGGTGCCCCACGCCCACCTCGCAATGATCTGCCGCGCGACGTGCCCGACTTCACTGGACGTGAGGCCCAGCTCGCCGCCGTCCTCGCCGCGGTGGGCAGCAGCCGGGTGGTCGCCGTCGACGGCATGGCGGGCGTCGGCAAGACGTGTCTGGCGGTACACGCCGCGCACCAGCTCGCCGCCGAGTACCCGGACGCCCAGCTCTATCTGGACCTGCACGGGTTCACCGACGGGCGGGAACCGCTCGACCCCGATCCCGCGCTGCGGGCATTGCTCGCCGCGCTCGACGTACCGTCGGAAAAGGTCCCGCAGGAGGGTGGCGTCGAACCGCTGGCCGCCTGCTGGCGGTCGGAACTGGCCGGCCGGCGAGCCGTCGTGGTCCTCGACAATGCCGCCAGCGCTGACCAGGTCCGCCTGCTGCTGCCCGGCGCGGGCCCCTCCGTCGCCCTGATCACCAGCCGTAACCGGCTGCTGGGCCTGGAGGAGGTGCCCCCGGTGTCGCTGGACGTGCTGACGCCGAAGGAGAGCGCCGAGCTGCTGGCCCGCGCCAGCGGCGATCCCAGCGGCCCCGACGGCCGGCTGGCCCGCGACCCGGAGTCCGCGGCCGAGGTGCTGCGGTTGTGCGGCCATCTGCCGCTGGCCCTGCGACTGGCCGGGGCTCGGTTGCGGCACCGGCCGGGCTGGACCGTAGGCATCCTCGTCGAGCGTATGGCGGAGGGCGCGAGCGAGTTCGACACCGCGTTCGCCATGTCCGTACGCCAGCTGGACCGGGCCGAGCGCCGGTTGTTCCGGTTGCTGGGACTGCTGTCCGGGTCGTCCTTCGACGAGTACGTGGCGGCGGCACTGGCGGACGTGCCGCTGCGCAGCGCCCGGGCGATGCTGGAGGATCTGCACGACGCGCACCTCGTCCAGCAGCCGTCGGCTGGTCGCTACACACTGCACGACCTGGTGCACCAGCACGCGCGCCGAGCCGCCGCGGAGCAGGATTCACCGGCGGAGCGGGAGCAGGCGCTGAGCCGGGTGCTTGACTACTACGTGCACGCGGCGGCTGCCGCCGACGCCGCGATGCCGTACGTGTCCGGCAGCCGCGCGGCCTCCGCGGGTCGGCCCCCGGCCGAGCTGCCGCAGTTCACCAACAAGCATGCGGCCCTCTTCTGGTTCGTCACGGAGTACACGAACCTGATGGGCGCCTTCGAGGTGGCGGTTGCCACCGGAGCCGACGCGCACGCGTGCGAGCTGCCGCGGTTCATGCGGGCGTTCTTCGCGCGGCGCTGCGGGACGACGCACCTCAACGTCCTCTTCGAGCGATCGCTGGCGGCCGCACAGCGCTTGGGCGATCCGTGGCAACTGGCCGAGGCGCACAGCGACCTGGGCTTCGCCCGCTACAACGCGGGCCGGATGGCGGAAGCCGGCGCCGCGTACGAGGCGGCGGCACCGCTGATATCCCAGGCCGGGGACAGCCGCTCCGAGGCAGATCTGATCATGCGCCGCGGTTACCTGAGGTGGGACGAGGGCAATGTCGAGGAGCCACTCGACCTCTTCCGGCTGGCGCGGAAGCTGTACGCGGACGCCGACTGCCCGATGGGCGCGGCCCATGCGACCGCCGACGAGGCTTGGGCGATGCTGCAGCTGGGACACCGCGAGGAGGCGGCGCGGCTGGCCCGCGAGGTGCTGGACATCGCGCACGCCGACCCCGCCTGGCCGACCGCACTGACAGCCCGGATCACCCTTGGCATGGCCATCGCTCACGAGCAATCCGACGAGGCCGTAGAGCACCTGCGCCAAGCCCTGGAACTCGCCCGCGAGGACGGCCACAAACACAACGAGGCGTGGTGTCTCAACTGCCTGGGCGTCGCCCTGCGCCAGGTGGGCCGCTACGAGGAGGCGCTGGCAAGCCACCGACAGGCGTTCGCACTCCTGGATGAGCTGTTCGAGGAACACTGGAAGATTCATTTCCTCCACGGTTACGGCGAGACCTGCCGACTGGCCGGCCTGCCCGACGAGGCCTTGCGCTTGCACCGTCAGGCACTCGAGCTGGCTCCGAAGGTGGGCAACCGGCACAAGGAGGCACTGGCCCACGAGGGGATCGCCGCCGTGCTCGACGAGACGGACCCGGCTGCCGCCGCCGAGCACCGCGCGGCAGGACAGGCCATCCGACAGGAGCTCAAACCAGAGGCCTGACGTGACTGGTCGCTCCCGCGGATCGATCATGTCGGCGCGGCCGTCTCCTTGTGGGGGGCAGCCCGCCACCGCCATGATCAGTCCTCCCGAGACCTTGGAGCGCCGTAACTGTCTGGCTGAGTCTTCTCACCTGTCGGGCCGGCCCGTCCGCCTCACGCCGGCGTCGACCCGCTGAGCAGTTCCGCCGCCCTGCGGGCGATCTCGTCCGCGGGGACGTCCCGGACGTGCTGGTTCAGCGCCCACCGGTGCCCGAACGGGTCCAGCAGCTGGCCGGTACGGTCCCCCCAGAAGGCGTCGTGCACCGGCTCGAAAACCGTCGCACCCGCCTCCATCGCCCGGGCCCATGCCGCGTCGACGTCCGGAACCGGGACGTGGAAGGCCGCGGAGGTGGCCCCGAGGCCGACGGGAGCGCGCATCCCCCGCGCGGGCATCTCCCCCGCCACCGCCAGGGTGGTGTCGCCGAGACGGAGTTCGACGGTCAGCGTGCTGCCGTCAGGGAGGGTGAGGCGGCTCGTCTCCCGAGCGCCCAGCGCCTCGCTGTACCAGGTGGCGGCCTCGTCCGCGTCGGTGCAAACGAGGTGGATCGCAACGTGTGTCATGAGATGACCATACAACGTGTCTGGACACTATGTCCATACACACTGTTCGTACACGCTGTGCATAGGATGGACCGCATGTCACGCCCACGTTCTCCCCGCCGATCCGGTAGGGCGTCCCCCTCCGCCGACCTGCGCGAACGGATCCTCACCGCGACCCGTGACCTGCTGCAGCAGCACCGCTTCGACGCTCTGAGCGTGGCCGACATCCTCACGGCGGCGGAGGTCTCCAGGGCCAGTTTCTACTTCTACTTCCCGAGCAAGCAGGCCGTCCTCGGCGAGCTCGTACGGGAGGCCGTCGCCCGCGGTCAGCAGGCCGCACGACCATGGATCGACCAGGAGCGAGACCCCGTCGCCGCGCTCAGGTCAGGCGTGAGCGACGGCGCCAGACTGTGGCGCGACAACGCGGGCGTCCTCATGGCGATCGTGGAAAGCTGGGGTTCCGACGAGGACCTGCGAGCGCTGTGGCTCGCCCAGATGGACCTGTTCACCGAAGCCGCCGCAGCCCGCATCGCCGCAGACCCGCAGGCCAGCGAACGGCTCGGCGACGCGGACGTGCGCGCGGTCGCGGCATCGCTGACGTGGCTGGGGGAACGGCTCTACTACCTCGCCGCCGCCGGCGTCCCACCGTTCAACGACGAGGAGGTCCTGGTGGACACCCTCACCAAGGCCTGGACCTCGATCCTGTACGGCGACGCCGTACCCGCCTCCTGAGGCCTCGCCCACGGCTCTCGACTGGATCGGGAATCAGGGCAAGCATCACCTCCAGGACGCCATGGTGCGCAAGTTCTTCGAACTTCGATCGTCCGGACGCGATCAGCGAGGCGCCAAGGTTGCAATACGATGCCGGTCGGAGCCGTTCGGGGTGGACCGTGCCAGTCCGATCGTTTGCGCTGCACGTCACTTCCGTCTGAAGGCGAATGACGATGTGACCGAGTGCCTGACCCCGGAACAAGGCATGTGGTTCGAACATGCCGTGGAGTGCGAGATAGACCCCCAGTACGGCATCCGCCCGGCGCGCTGCATGGTCGTGGACATCGCCGAACACGGCGACACGGCGTATGAGGCCCCGACGAGCCGCATGGTCGACCGGGATGTGCGAGCGGGAATCTCAGGCCAAGCACGCGGCCTCGACGTGTGTCTGCCGCGCGTGCTGTTGGCGTTGCGCCCACCGGACGGCGAGTGGCGCCGCCAGGCCCGTCAGGGTGAACAGTGCTCCGACGACGTACCACCCGGGTCGGCCCCAGGTGATGCAGAGCGCGATGAGCAGACCCGGCCCGAGGGCCTCGGCCAACCCGGCACCCAAGCCGAACACGCCCAGGTACTGGCCGGTGGCGTGCTCTGGAGCGAGGGCGAAGGACACTTCGAAGCCCCCGGCGGAGTGCCACAGCTCACCGACCGCGTGAACGACCACCGCGGTCATGAGCAGCGTGGCGGCAGCCCACGCCGGTACGCCTGCGGACAGCGAGATCAGCGAGCAGGAGACGAGGAAGGCCACGCCTGATCGACGGTAGGCGCCTCCACCGGCCGCGGGGGAATCGATGTTGCGGCTGGCCCGTACCTGAAACGCGATGACGATGACGGTGTTGATGAGCATGGTGGCCGAAACGAGCCAGTGCGGGGCGGTGGTGGCCATGACCAGCCAGAGCGGAAGGGCCACGGTGAGCACCTTGAACTGTATGGCCATGATGCCGTCGATGGCGGTGAGCAGCAGGTAGGGCCGGTCCCGCAGGGCGACCCAGCGAGGGCCGTGAACGATGGGCCCGGGTTTCGCAGGCGGCAGGAAGACCAGGATCGCCGCGGAGGCCGCGAAGGCGATCGCGTTGCCGATGACGAGGAGCTGGTAGGCGGTGAGGGTGCCGACCTGGACCGCCCAGCCTGCCAGCAGGGCACCGAGGGAGATGCCCACGTTGGTCACGGCGCGGAGATAGGCGCGGAACTCCTGTGGCCGGTCCCCTCCGTGGTGCCTGATGAGCGGGCTGCGTGCGGCCAGTCCCGCCGCCTTCGCTCCGGTGGCTACGCACACCACGAGAACGAACGGCCAGAAGCTGTCCGCCAGCACGAAGCCGGCCGTTGCCACCGCCTGGACGACAAGGGTGGTCGCGTAGATGCCGCGTGCTCCGCGCCTGTCCGCGAGATGGCCGACGGCGATGCCCAGGGCCAGCGAGACGAATCCGGCGATGGCGAGCCCGAGCCCTACCTGGTTTGCCGGAAGATGCACCGCCTGAGTGAAGTACAGCACCCCGGCGGTCAGATAGAGGCCGCTGCCGACGGTGTAGACGAAGTTCGAGGCCGCGATGACGCGCTGTGGTCCGGCATCCGGCATCAGGTGGGGCATGAGGTGGCTCCGCGTCCTCGGGGATCGACAGGCACAGCTTGTTGCAAGTTATTCGCAATAGCAAGCCAATCGCGGCGCTGGTCACCTCCGACGGCTCGGTGGAGTGCACCTCCGGCCGGCAGGCAGCTGATCGTCAACAGGTCAGGAGTACGCCTCGCACACCGTGAACGACACCCTCTTGGTGGCCTTCGACGGGGTCAGGAGGTGGAAGACGATCGTGTGCCTGCCCGGCGGGAACGCGCCGAACGGGTTTCGCTGGTTCTTGCCCGTGCCGTTGGTCACCCAGTCCGTCTTCCACCCCTCGTCCTCGCCGTCCACGACCCATCTGTAGCCGTATTCCGTCTGCTTCCCAGCCGGACCCTTGAGCAGGGCGACAGGGAAGAGGCTGGGCGACCAGCAGCCCTTGTCGGTTCTCAGCCCGTCCAGCGTCAACGACACCAGGCGGACGGTCCCGCTCGCGGGCGCGGTCGCGGTCTTCGCCGGGGAGGTCGTGGGCTTGGACGTCGCCGGTTCGGAGGTCGGCGGCTTGGAGGTCGAGGGCTTGGACGTCGGCTGCCGCCGGGAGGGCGTGGGCTTCGGTTGGGCGGTCGCGGCAGCACCCGGCGTCTTGGCCGACGGGTCCGGCGTCTTGGCCTCGACGCCCGAGGAAGCCGCGGCGGCTGAGGTGGGGACGGCGGTCGTCGTCGAAGCGGGCATCCACATGATCGCCCCGGCCACCAGGGCGGCGGACACGCCCAGTGCGCCGGCGCCCGCCAGCACCGCCCTCCCCCTCCGACGGCTCGCGACACGGCCCGCTGTACCGCCTCGAGGGCTCGCCGTATCGCCCCAAGGGTCTGCTCGGCGGCCCGCCGTATCGCCCCGGCGGCCCGCCGTACCTCCGGAATGGTCCGTGGTACGGCCGGCCGTAGCGGCGGGTTGGGCGCCGATGAGCCGGAGCAGGACGTCCTGCATCGCGGGCCGTGCGGCGGGGTCCTTGGCGAGGCAGGCCAGCACGATCGGGCGTAGCGGCGCGGGCAGGTCGCCCAGGTACGGCTCGTCGTGGAGGATGCGGCGGATCACCGCGGGCAGCGAGTCGTCGCCGAACGGAGGCGTGCCGGTCGCGGCGAACACGATCACCGACGCCCAGGCGAAGACGTCCACCGCAGGACCGATCGGCTCGCCCGCGATCTGCTCGGGCGCCATGTAGGCGGGCGTGCCGACGACGCTACTCGTCACGGTCAGCGAATGGCCGGAGGCGCGGGCGATGCCGAAGTCGATGACGCGCGGCCCGTCGCGTCCGAGCAGCACGTTGGCGGGCTTGAAGTCACGGTGCACCACCCCTGCGCGGTGGATCGCGGCCAGCGCGGTCGCGGTCGCGACCGCGAGCCGCTGCAGGTCGGCGCCGCTGTGGCGGCCCGCCTGGTGAAGCGAGGGTCCTTCCACGTACTCGGTCACGATGTACGGCCGGCCCCCGAGCGAAGCGTCGAGCACCTGGGCGATGCAGAACGGCTCCACCCGCCGCGCGGCGTCGATCTCCTTGGCGAACCGGTGGTCACCCACCAGCCCGTCCTGCAGAACCTTGACTGCGACCCGCCGCCCGTCGGGCGCCTGACCCAGGTAGACCACGCCCTGTCCACCCGCGCCCAGCCGCCCGAGCAACCGGTATGGGCCGACGGCCGGGGGATCCTCGGGCAGGAGCGGGGCCATCACTCGGTGCCGACCGGGCAGATGGTGAACGAGAGCGTCTTCGACACCGTCGCGGGCGAGGTGAGGCGGAGCGTGACGCGGTGCGGGCCGTTCGGCTTGACGAGCGGGCCGATGACCTGCTGGGTGTGGGAGTCGGCGATGTAGGCCTCCGAACGCTCCACCACCCGGCCGTCCAGAGCCCATTCGTAGCGGAATCTGGTGTGCAGTCTGGTCCCTTCGACCAGGCCGAAGATGTTGGACTGGCCGATCTCGCAGTCCTGGGTATTGGCCTTCCTCGCGCCCATGGCGCGCACCGACACGATCCGGAGCGACCCGCCGCCACCCGATGAGGTGGACCTGGTGGGTTTCGCTGATGCGGTCGTCGGATCGGTGGCGGGGTCCCTCGTCGGACTGCTCGTCGGCTGGCTGGTCGGTTTGGGGGTGGATGGCGTCCTGGTCGGTTTCGGGGTGGACGGCCTCCTGGTCCGCTTCGAGCGCTGGCGCGTCGTCGTCGGGCTGGGCTTTCCCGTCGTGGTGACCGCCAGCGCTTCCATGCTCGGGCGCGGCGTCTCGGTGCTCCTGCCGTTCGTGACAACCCAGACGACGGCCCCCGCGGCCATCAGCGCCGCCAGCCCGGAGGCTCCCGCCACGATCCAGCCCCGCCCCCCGCGGCCCGCCCCTTCTGCCCCGCTCCCGCGCCGCGACCGCCCGGGAACCGTGGACGGCCCGCTGCGCCCGAGATCGCCAGGACGGCCGGCGTCCTGTCCGCCCAGCAGCCGCAGCAGCACGTCCTGCATGGACGGGCGGTGCGCCGGATCCTTGGCCAGGCACCCGAGCACGACCGTGCGTAACGGCTGCGGCAGGTCGCCGAGCTGTGGCTCGTTGTGCAGAATCCGGTTGATCACAGCGGGGAGCGAGTCCTCACCGAAAGGAGGGCTCCCGGTCGCGGCGAACACGATCACCGATCCCCACGCGAACACGTCAGTGGCGGGCCCGATCCTCGCTCCCGCGAGCTGCTCGGGTGACATGTACGCGGGGGTCCCCATGATGCCGCTGGTCGCCGTCAGCCCCGATTCGACGGACCGGGCGATCCCGAAGTCGATCACCCGGGGCCCGCCCTGCCCGAGCAGCACGTTGGCAGGCTTGAAGTCGCGGTGCACGATGCCCGCCTGGTGGATGGCCGTCAGCGCGGTCGCGGTCGCGACGGCGAGCCGCTGCAGGTCGGCGCCGCTGTGGCGGCCCGCCTGCTGGAGCGAGGGCCCTTCGACGTATTCCGTCACGATGTACGGCCGGCCGCCGAGCGAGGCGTCGAGCACCTGGGCGATGCAGAACGGCTCCACCCGCCGCGCGGCGTCGATCTCCTTGGCGAATCGTTCGTCGGCCAGCCCGTCCCGCAGCACTTTGACGGCGACCGGCCTGGCGTCGCGCCTTTGGGCCAGGTAGACGATTCCCTGCCCGCCCGCACCCAAGCGCCCGAGAAGTCGGTAGGGGCCCACTGCCGCGGGGTCGCCCTCCCGGAGGGGTTCGACGTGCGGCATGGGACTCCCGTGTCGGCTGCTAGGTGATCTTCAGCACGATAGCGGGAAATGTCAGGACCGGTGGGTAAGTCGTGTCAACCGAGCCACCCACCTCACCCCTCCGCACCACGACGGCCGTCATCCCACGGCACGTCCAGGAATACGACTTTCCATTCGCGGATGCCGGCCCTCTACTCCACATGACCTGGGCAGAGTCTCCGAGCTCAATGATCGAGAGGCCCGACCGGTTGCCTCACGCGACCGCCACTCGGACCATCTCGCCCAGCGGGCCAGCACCTTGGCCACTTCCGATGGCGCCGTAGGCTAGATCAGTGGCTGAGGTGGAAGCCTGATCGTCTTCTGTCCTGTACGGCCCGCACCACCACCAGCCCGGCGGTCGCCAGCGCCCACACCGCGGTCATCAGTCGCCCGAGCGCCTCCGTGGTGAACGCGCCGAGCCGTGGATGCGCCAAACCCAGCTCGGCCAGCAGGCCGGTGACGCCGGCGACCAGCATGAGCAGGCCGCTCAACACCGCGAGGACGGCGACGACTCGGCTCCAGCGCGACAGCAGCAGGCCGGTGGCGAGGAGAATCAGGGCGGTCAGCAGGGTGGCCACCGACACCAGCGCCATGAGGTCGAAGCCGAAGGAATCCTCGAACCGGTCCCTCGTGCCGAGCGGCAGCGACGGGAGCGTGAAGGCCACCGCGAGCGGGATGTGGGCCACGCCGAGGACGGCCGCAGGCCAGGACACTCGGCTGAGCGCCACGCACAGGAGGCACGCCACCACCGCGAACGCGACCGCTCTCGGCAGGTCCACATGGAACGGGTCCGGCATGGTGACGTGGTCGCCGGTGGCGAAGTCTCTGGTCGCCAGGACGAAGTACCCGCTGTAGTACAGAAGCGGAGGCCCGGCCAGGAGCGCCAGCACTCCCGACACCAGGCCGGCCGTACCGATCTCCACGCGCCTCGGTCCCGCGGGCCCGGATGGAGGGTGGCGCGGGTGCCGGAGATAAGCCGGATGGGAGACGTGTGCGGGTTCCTGAGGGTGAGGCTGGGCGACGATCGTGAGACGGTCACCCTCAGGAAGGCGGCTGGTGCCCGGTTGCGCCGCGGGGGCGGAGCCCGTCAGCGTCTGCAGGAGGGCCGCGGCCGTCGGGCGCGTCGCCGGGTCCTTGGCCAGGCAGGATCGCAGCAGCGGGCGCAGTTCGGCCGGGACACCCGACAGGTCGGGATCGGTGGTCAGGATGGCGTGCATGAGCGCGGGCATCGTGTCACCACGGAAGGCCCGCCGACCGGTAGCCGCGTAGATCATTGTGCCGGCCCAGCTGAATAGGTCCGCCGCCCCCGTGAGGCCGCATCCTCCGAACTGCTCGGGGGCCATGAACGCGGGCGTCCCCATGACGCTGTGCGTGGTGTGGTCGGCGGTTCTGGCGATCCCGAAGTCGATCACGACCGGCCCCTCGGGACCCATGATCACGTTGCTGGGCTTGAAGTCGCGGTGGACGATCCCTGCCCGGTGGATGGCGGCCAGGGCGGTCAGGGTGGCCACGGCCAGGCGTTGCAGCCCGCCGCCGGTTCGCGGGCCCTGCTCGGCGATCAGCGTGTCCAGTGAGGGCCCGGGGACGTGTTCGCTGACGATGTACGGCCTGCCGCCTTCGACACCGACGTTCAGCACCTTGGCGGTGCAGAACGGCGCCACCTTCAGCGCCGCCTCCGCCTCCCGCTGGAAGCGCCGCCGCGCGTCGTCGTCACGCGCCACCTGGCCGTGCAGCACCTTGATGGCGACAGGGCTTCCGTCGGGTCCGCGACCAAGGTAGACGATCCCCTGTCCGCCCTCGCCGAGAACGTCAACGGCCTCGTAGACGCCGAACCGCTGTCTTTCCACCAACGCCACCCGATGACCTTAAAGCTTCTGCAACGGTCCGGTCGATCGCGATGGCAATGCGGACCGTTCAGACGCCTGCGTGTTTCCGGCCGATCTCAGGCGGGATGTGTGGCAGGTGGTGCCAGACGATGCCGGACCGGCCCGCGCGACGGTGAATCCGCGCACGTTCTCTTCCGGCGACGGATCGCTGCTCAGAGCATCTTTACCGCGGCGCTCCATTGTGGGCCGCCTGACAAAGCTAAGTAGATTTCTTCCCGGTTACGTGTCATATGCGCCCGTGGGCGACTAAAGTCCGTGCATGCGTTTTGTTCCCTTTGTCCTAGTTTCGGCTGTTCTGGTAGCAAATATCGCTTCCCCTGCATCGGCCATCACCAATGGCACCGCCGACCAAGGCGATCACCCGGCGGTAGGGGCCCTCATCGACGACAAGCCGTACGGCGACGGCACGTGGTCCTACTGCACCGGCACGCTCATCTCGCCGACCGTCTTCCTCACCGCCGCCCACTGCGGGGAACCAGGGCAGAAGACCGCCAAGGTCTCGTTCGCCGGCCACTACCGGCCCGGGGCAAAGGTCTACACCGGCCGCTACGTGCCTGACGCGCGATTCCACGGCAAGTCCGAGCTCCACGACATGGCCGTCGTCGTCTTCAGCACGGCCATCCCCAACATCAAGCCCGCCAGACTGCCCGCCGCGGGCATGCTCGACCGGCTCGAGGCCGACAAGAGCCTGAAGACGGCGCGATTCACTCCGGTCGGGTACGGCTCGCTGGCCCCGACCAAGGGTCCGCACGGAAGGCGGTTCACCTACACCGACACGCGTAACCAGACATCCATCTCCTTCAAGAGCATCAGCGACAGGTGGCTCTATCTGTCGCTGAACTCTTCCAAAGGCGACGGTGGAACCTGTTTTGGCGATTCGGGCGGCCCGAACTTCCTGGGAGGGCCTACCTCGGACCTCCTCGTGGCCACGACGATCAGCGGAGACGACGACGCCTGCACGTCGACCAACTTCGACTACCGCCTGGACACCGCCTCGGCCCGGCGTTTCCTCGGCAAGTTCGTCACGCTTCCCTGAACTGGTCTGGCGCGATCTCCCCGTGGAATGACCTCGGTGCTGTCCCATCCCATCCGAGCCGAATCCGATACCTCGTTCCCTGGCGCTACCCGATCATGCGGCTCCCGGGATTCGACCAAGTGCGGCTGCTTCAACCGGGAGCCTCATTCCGTCCCACCTGCCGCGACTCTGCCGCCTGGCCACTGGCTGAGGCCAGGACGCCGAGCGGCTACGCCACTACGTCGCCGTCAGCGCGTCCACGGGCCGCGTGCGCAGTGTGCTCAGGGCCGTCGGAGTCGTGGCCGATGCCGCGAGAAGGAAGGCGCCGACCACGATGGCGACGTACATCCACGGCGAGCCCGACGCGATCGGTGACCCGATTTTGACCAGGCTGTACGGCACGGCGGTCGCCGCCGCGGCGACCGTGCCGAGCGTGACGGCGACGATCGTGGTGATGACGGCCTCGATGGTCACCATCCTCAGCACCTGGCCACCGGTGGCGGCTGAGAGTCGCAGGAGGCCGAACTCCCGTTGCCGTCTACGGGTGGCCGCGACGAGCGTATTGATCACGACGATCGACGAGAATCCGATGATCATGATCACGACCAGGTAGTTGACCGGCGCCAGCTGCACGCTGACCTCGTCCGCGACCGCCGGCTCGCGCTGGGCGGCGTCCTCGGTGCTCTGCATGTAGAGGGTTCCGGTCGCGATGCCCACCAGCAGGACCAGCTGCGCGGCCACCGTGGCCGTGTGCCTGGCTCGTGCGTGGATGTCGCGCGACGTGTGGCTCACACCGAGCAGCGGGTCGGGCGTCCTTCTGAGAGTGCGTTACGCGAGCTGATGTCCCTTTCGTCGTTGCGGTTGGATTAGGTCTACTGGTCGGCGATCCACCGTTCGGTCTACGGGCGCGGCTGG
>NZ_JBEZDO010000055.1:0-35605 GCF_040648355.1 Nonomuraea sp. NPDC049152
GGCACACATCTGGGGAGAACCGCACCAGCCAAGCCGACTTCGCCTGCGTCGGCTGCGGATACGCCGCGAACGCCGACGTCGTCGGCGCGACCAACGTTCTCAGGGCCGGGCTGGTCCTGCGCGAGGCCGCATCAGCGGCCTAGCGAGAAGCCACCCCGTTCACGGGGTGGAGGAGTCACCACGTTCAGGAACTCCCACTGAACCGCACGCCCCCGTCGTAGCGCAGCTGCCCGATGTCCACCTTGGCCGGGTCGGCCCACGCGGCGACCAGCGCGCACATGGCGTACTCCTCGGTGGGTCCAGGCTCGACCACGGCCAGCACCTCGGCGGCCATGGCCGCGCTCTCGGTCCTCATGCCCCTGAACCACCAGTAGCAGCCGAGGCTGCCCACCAGGGTGAGTGCGGTGCCGGTGTCAGCTCGGCCTGCACCCTGTCCTCGACGGCGGTCAGGCGCAGCTCGGCCAGCCTGCTCGCCGCGGCCTCCGCGAACGGCGCGTCGACCAGCGGGGCGCCCCTCCACAGGTCCAGCGCCTCCTTGAGCGACGCGGCCGCTCGCGCGGGGTCCCCCGCGCGCAGGGCCGCGCGTCCTTCGGCCGCCAGGAGCTCGAAGCGGTGCGCGTCGACGTCGGCCGGGTCGACCGCGAGCCGGTAGCCGGCGGGATGGAACTCGACCAGGCCCCTGCCCAGCGCCCTGCGCAGCCTGGAGACCTGGGACTGCAGCGCGTTGGCCGCCGTCTCGGGAGGCTCGGCGCCGTAGAGGCCGTCGATCAGCTGCTCCTGGGTGACGACCCGGCCGGCGTCCACGGCCAGCAGCACTAGCAGCGCCCGCACCCTGGGCCCGCCGATCGCGACCGGCCGCCCCCCGGCGTCGCGCACCATGGCGGGGCCGAGGATCTCGAAGCGCATGCCTCGATCGTAGATCCATGGCGCGGGCCCCTGGCTTCAGCTTCGGGGGCAAGCCCTTCTTTCAGGGCTGGGGCAGGAGCTCGACGACCTCCGCGTAGGTGGGCAGCGCCGCGTCCTTCTCGAGGACGGCCAGCGCGCCCTGGAGCGCGGCGCGGTAGAGGAGGGAACCGGTGCTGACCCTGGCGACGCCCACGCCCGCGAGCTGCTCGACGGGCAGGCCGTAGAGCACGTTCAGCGGCAGCGGGGTGCTCTCGACGAGCTTCTCGATCGTGCCCAGGTCGCCCGCGCCGGGAACGAAGATCCCGTCGGCGCCCGTGGCGCTGTAGGCGCGCACCCGCTCGAAGGTGTCGTCGCCGGTGCCCAGCCAGAGGGCGTCGGTCCTGGCGTTGACGAACACGCCCCTGCCCGTGATCGCCTCCAGGATGCGGGTCTGCTCGGCGATCGGGCGCAGGGTGCCGTCGGCGCGGCCGTCCTCCAGGTTGACGCCCGCCACGCCCATGTCCGCCAGCACGTCGACCAGGTCGGCGACGGCGGCGGGGTCGTCGCCGAAGCCGTTCTCGATGTCCACGGTGAGGTAGGCGGGCAAGCCCTTCAGCAGCTCGACGAGGTCGAGGGTCTCGGCCTTGGTGGCGCCGGCGGCGTCGGGTTTGCCGTGGACGGCGCTGACACCGAGGCTCGTGGTGCCGATGGCGGGATATCCCCGGGCGGCGAGGAAGGTGGCCGAGCCGTAGTCCCACGCGTTGGGCAGGACGAGCGGGTTGCCGGGCTGGTGGAGGTCGGCGAAGGTCATCGGTACTCCATGATCGTTTCTAGCACGCCGGTGGCGATGGCCATGGCGTGGTCGGAGCCTGGGCAGCGGCGCGGGCCGTGGCCGAAGGGGAGGTCGGGGGTGAGGTCGACCTCGACGAGGGCGCCCGTGCCGTCGACCCGCTTGGTGGCCCGGACGGGCGGGTCGTGGCGGAGGGTGTCGCGCAGGAGACTCTCGGCCGTGGCCGTGGCGGTGGCGGTGGCGGTGGCGGCCGTGGCCGTGGCCGTGCCGGTGGCGCGGGGCGTGGCGAGGGCGTTGCGGAGGAGCGCGGTGACGGCGCCGTGCGCCTGGAGCAGGATGGTGATCTCGGGGAGCTCGGCGAGGGTGAGCAGGCGCGCGACCGCGGCGTCGGTGTCAGGGGTGGCGGCACCCGACAGGTAGCCGGTGGCGGCGCTCTCGACGGCGGGCACGAGGGCGTCGAGGTCACGGATGCCGAGGGCGGCCCCGAGGACCCTGGTGGGCACTCCGTAGGCGAGGACGCGTCCGTCCACGTCGCCGGGGGCTGAGGACCGCTGGGAGGTCGTCTCGTGGGACGGCGAGGCGGCGGCGGCCGGACGCTCCTCGGAGGGGGCGGTGAGGAGGGCGCGCGTGGCCGCGGCGGCGGCGGTGCGGAGGGCGGCGGGGTCCATGCGCGACAGGCGGCCCTCGACGAGGGCGCGGCGTTCGGCGTGGACGGCGCCCGAGGCGAAGCGGGAGACCTGCGAGCGCAGCCACCCCAGCGTCCCGTAGGCGGCCCCGGGAGGAGGCGGCGGCGGGACGTACGACGGGTCGGACAGGACGGCGCGGACTTCCGCGTGACCGGTGATGCGCATGGAACGACGCTAGGCCAAGGTCAGTTCGGCAGCGGCCGAAGTGTGCTGGCGGGGATCTCCAGCAGGGTGCACAGGCTGGTCAGGCCGTCGTCGGTCACCTTGAGCGCCCGATGGCCACCGATCCTGGTGACCCATCCGGCCTCGAAGGCGTGGCGGCACAGGGCGGCGCCCGCCGTGCCGGCGAGGTGGGGGCGGCGCTCGGTCCAGTCGAGGCACGGCCTGGCCATCGGCCGGTGACGGCTGGCCTCCAGTGCGATCCCGAGCCTGGCGAACCAGTCGGCGCCCGACGCGCTCAGCGAGAACCCCGGATCCAGCAGGCCGCGCGACAGGAGCGCGTCGGTGACGGCGACGCCGAGGCGTCCGGCGAGGTGGTCGTAGCAGGTGCGCGCCCTGGCCATGGCGGCCGACGCGCTGGCCGCCCTGAGCGAGGTCGGTGAGGCCGCGGGAACGGCTGGGTTGACGTGGGCGGCGAGGTCCTCGACGAGCTGCGCGGTGGCCGCGTCGGCCAGCCGCACGTAGCGGTGCCTGCCCTGCCGTTCCTCGCTGAGCAGGCCGCCCTCGACCATCTTGCTGAGATGCTCGCTGGCGGTGGAAGGGGCGACCTTGGCCGCCTTGGCGAGCTCGCCCGCCGTCCACGCCCGCCCGTCGAGCAGGGCCAGGCAGAACGCCGCCCTGGTCGGGTCGGCCATGAGCGCCGCGAACGAGGCGAGACCTTGAGCTGACATGTCTCCACGGTAGGCCCGTGAGGGTTCGGCGTCCGCCGAACCCTTACGCGGCCTTCGCCCTGTCGGCGGGCGCAGTCGTGGCGATGCGGGTCTCCCGCGGGGCCAC
Organism: Nonomuraea sp. NPDC049152; assembly: GCF_040648355.1. Lineage (NCBI taxonomy): Bacteria > Bacillati > Actinomycetota > Actinomycetes > Streptosporangiales > Streptosporangiaceae > Nonomuraea > Nonomuraea sp. NPDC049152. The sequence continues at coordinate 3,358 of NZ_JBEZDO010000055.1, forward strand.
GGGCAGGTCGAGGGGAAGGCGGAAGTCGAGGGAGGCGGCCATGCCCATCATGACCACCAGGGCGACCTCGGCCACGATCACCGCCCGCTCCAGCAGCCCGTAGTAGGACTCGCCACCGATGAGCGCGGAGGTGAGCGTCGCGGGGTGGGCGGCCAGGTAGACGGCCAGGGCGACGACGGAGGTCATGGCCAGTGACCTGACCAGGTTCCAGCGGGGGAGGGCGGCGCGGCCGCGGGCCAGCGTCCATCCCGCGACGGGGAGCGAGGTGAACACCACCGCCGAGGCCCACCGGTGCACCTCGCCCGACACTGACTTGGCCATGCCGGGGTCGGTGGGGAAGACGGCGCTCAGCATCAGGCCCCCGGCCGCGGCGATCAGCAGCATCCTGGTCGCCGCGGTGCGGGCGGGGTCGCGAACGGCCAGGCCGTACGCGAGGAACACGCAGCCGGAGGCCAGCGCCAGCATGCCGACCACGACCAGGGGCATCCCGCCGGGAACCAGCGCGTAGTCGCTGACCAGCGGCTGCGGGGGCAACACCAGGTGCGCGTAGGCCAGCGCCGCCAGGCACACCAGCGCCGCGACCAGGGGGGCCACCAGGATCATCGGGCGACCTCGGCGTAGATGTCCTCGAAGCGGGCCAGCGAGGCCTGGTGGTCGTGGGTCAGCGCCAGCTCGCGGCTGGCCTTGGCCGCCCTGGCCCGCAGGTCCGTGTCGACCAGCAGCGCCGTCAGGTGCCGTGCCAGCTCGATCACGTCGCCTGGCTCGAACAGGTAGCCGTTGTCATCCACCAGGTGCGGGAGCGCCATCGCGTTCGCCGCGACGACGGGCAGCCCGCTGGCCATGGCCTCCAGCGTCGCGATGCTCTGCAGCTCGGCGACGCCCGGCATGGCGAACACGTCGGCGGCGGCGAACGCCTGCGGCATCGCCTCGTCGGGCACGAACCCGAGAAAGAACACCCGGTCGCCGACCCCGATCTTCCTGGCCAGCTGCTCCAGGTACTCCCGCTGGTTGCCCTTGCCCACCAACGCCACCTGGGCGTCTGTCTCGTTCAGGACGTACGGCAGAGCCCGCACCAGCTCGTCGATCCGCTTCTCCTCGTCGAGCCGTCCCACGAACAGGACCGTCTCGCGGTCGGGCAGGCCGAACGCCTTGCGCGCCCACGCCTTCGGCTCGGCCATGGGGTGGAACCTGGTCAGGTCGATCCCGCAGGAGACCGCCTCCACCTCGCGGGCGAAACCCTGGTCGGCCAGCAGCCCCGCGGCCAGCGGCGTGGGGGTGGTGACGTGGTCGGCGCGGGAGAAGATCCTGCTGAAGTCGCGCCAGGCCAGCCTGCCCGCCTTCTCCCGGAGCTTGGCGGGGATGTGCGCGAACTGGAAGAGGTTGTCGGGCATGAAGTGGTTGGTCGCCACGATGGGCACGCCGTTCCTGCGCGCCGCGGCCATCGCCGCCCTGCCGACCACGAAGTGGCCCTGGGTGTGCAGCACGTCGGGCTGGATGGCCTTCACCAGGCGGTCGAGCCTGGTCGGGACCGTCACCCGCATCGTCGGGTGCACCAGCAGCGGCGCCGAGCGCAGCCGGTGCACGACCACGCCGTCCTCCACCGAGGCCTTGGCGGGGCCCTCCTCCGACTGGCAGATCACGTGGACGTCGTTGCCGCGCTCGGCCAGGCCCGTGGCCAGCCGGTGGGTGAAGTAGGCGGCTCCGTTCACGTCGGGCGGATAGGTGTCGGTCGAGATCAGCACGCGGCGGGGCCTGGTCGGCACCGGCTGGAGTGTCGGGCGGGCGGTCTGCGCTGATGCGAGCGGCATGGCCATGGTGGGGGACTCCTACGAGCTAGGTACGTGATTCGAGAGGGGTGGTCCGGGCGAGCGCGATCGTGCCCGCCGCCGTGAGCGCGGCGGCCGCGATGGGGACGAGGCCCTGGGGGAGGGGCTCGCCGAGCAGGAGGGCGCCGAAGGCGACGGCGGTCAGAGGGTCGGCGATCTGCAGGGAGGCGAAGGACACGCCGAAGTGGCCGACGGCGTAGGCCCGCTGCAGGAGCATGAGGGCGAGCAGGGCGGGGACGGGAAGGGCCAGCAGGTACCACCAGTTCCACGACCCGTCGACCAGGACGCGCATGAGGGTCGCGGTCGCGCCGTACAGCACGCCCGCGCTGGTGGCCAGGAGCGCGGCCCGCCCCGCGGGGGAGGCGACCCGCGCGCCCGCCCACAGCAGGACCGCCGCGATGCCCGCGACCGCGAGCAGCGTGACGGCCCCGTTGGGGCTCAGGTACGTGGGGCCCGCATGCGGGGGGACCAGCAGCACCAGTCCGATCAGGCCGATGGCGACCGTGGCCGCGGCGGCCAGCTCCTTGCGCGAGGGCCTGCGCCCGTGGAGCCCGGCCGCGATCGGCAGCGCGAACAACAGGCTGGCCACGCCCATGGGCTGGACGACGGTCAGCGGGCCGAGGCCGAGGGCGAGGATGTGCAGTCCGCCGCCCACGGTGATCGACACCCCGCCGAGGAGCCAGCGGGGCTTCTTGAGCAGAGCCAGCAGGCTCGGTTTGGCCGAGCCCGAGCCCGCCGCCTCGAACTGCTGGAGAGCGGCGCCGAGTGCGAAGAACAACGAGCCGAACAGGGCTACGGCCGCGGCCAGCACAGTCATGCGCACTCCTTTCACCTGGATGAAGTCATGTGGAGATGTCCGAGAGATCTCCGCTCAGGGACACGGGGGCGAACAGTCAGGAGTCTCCTTCGGCGCCCTGTACGGCTCCGACGAGCGCTCTGTGCGAACCCTGTGAGCGCCTCTTGCGCAGCCAGCGGACGAGCTCGACGATCGCGGTGATCGACACCGCGATGCCGAGGCCGAGCAGCAGGCCCTTGATCGGGTCGTTCTCGAAGGCCATGCCGCCGAAGAAGCCGATCAGGCCCGAGTAGACCGCCCACGACCCGGCCGCGATGGCGTCGAAGAACGTGAACGACCTGCGGGGATAGCGGACGCCGCCCATGGTCAGGGTGGCCGCGGTCCTGCCTCCTGGGATGTAGCGGGCCACGACGAGCAGCAGGCCGCCACGCTCGGCGAGTGCCTGCTGCGCCCATGCGTAGGCCTTCTTGCCCTTCAGGCGCTTGCCCGCCTTGCTGCCGATGAAGTAGGAGATGTGGTCACCGGCGAAGGCGCCGAGCGCGGCGACGACCACCACCAGCCATAGGTTCGGATCGCCCGTCGAGGCAGCGAACACGCCCGCGGTGATGACCGCCGTCTCGGCGGGCACGATGGGGAAGAACCCGTCGAGCATCGCCAGCGCGAACAGCGCGACGTACAACCACGGCGAGGTCATCACCTCGTTGAGCAGGTCGAGAATGGCGTGGGACATGTGTGCGCTCCGGTCTGTGGGGAGTTCTCTCAGAGTGGCGGCGGATCAGCCCGGTGACATCGGGGATGAGCCCCCGGACGGGCCCCGGCCGTCCCCTGGAAATCTCAGGGATCTACCTCCTCGAACCTAGGGATCGAGCAGGTCCGCCCACATCGGACGATCGGTACGCACGACCCCCTACTTTCGTCATGTCCATCGATCCAACCTGGGGAGGAGCACGCGCACACTGGTGCGGGGATTGAGGTCGGAGGTGGTGCGGGCACCACCTTTCCCGTTACGGCGGGCCACACCCTGACTTTCGGCAGGGGCGGTGATCAGGGACGCCCCGATAGCGTCTCTCCCATGCGCCGCCGACCCCGCCAACTGCTCTACGACGTGCTCCTGTGGATCGTCATGTCCCTCCTGGCCGCCGCGTCGGGCCCCGACCCCTTCGACGACCCCCGGCGGTTCCTCCTCGTGACGGGCGGGCGGGTCCTGCTGCTCGGGCTGGCGATCCTGGTAGGCAGGGCGTGGCCGCTCGCCGCGGTGGTGATCCTGCTGCCGCTGGGGCCGTGGGACTTCACCGAGGGTCTGGCCACGGCCAGCTGGGACCTCAGCGGGGGACAGGCCACGAGCGACCAGGCCTGGCCGCTGTCGCTGCTCGCCGTGAAGATCTTCCCGCTGTCGCCCACCACCCCCACCGTGATCTGGTACGCCTACCTGACGGGGCGCAGGGTCGCGCGGGTCTGGCCGGCGGCGGCCGTCTTCGGCGTGACCTGCCTGGTCGGCGTGGGGGTCGTGCTGGCGCAGGGAGGGCAGCTGCGGCTGTGGTTCACGATGGTCTCGGGGCTGCTCGGCTTCTACGTCGTGCCGTACCTGCTGGGGGTGCTCAGGCGGCGGCTGCTGCAGCAGCGCGAGCGGGCGCGGCAGTCGGTGGCCGCTCAGGCCAGGCTGCGCGAGCGCACCCGCATCGCGCACGACATGCACGACTCGCTCGGGCACGACCTGGCCCTGATCGCCGTGCGCGCCGCGGGGCTGGAGATCGCGCCGGGGCTCACGCCCGCCCAGGCCAGGGCAGCGGGAGAGCTGCGGGTGGCGGCGGCGGAGGCCACGGAACGGCTGCGGCAGATCGTCGGGCTGCTGCGCGAGGACATCGAGCCCGCCCCGCTCGCCCCGGTGGACGAGGACGTCACCGCCCTGGTCGAGCGGGCCAGGGACTCGGGGATGGAGGTCACCGTGGAGATCGCGCCCGGCCCGGTGCCCGCGCTGGCGCACAGGGTGGTCCAGGAAGGGCTGACCAACGCGGCCAAACACGCCCCCGGAGCGTGGGTGCGGGTCTCGCTCACGCCTGAGCGGATCGCGGTGCGCAACGGCCCGGCCCGCGGCGGGTCCACGGCGCTCACGGGCGGCATGGGCCTCACAGGACTGCGCGAGCGCGTACGGCTGGCGGGCGGCACGATGACGGCAGGACCGGTGGACGACGGCTTCGAGCTCGTCGTTATCCCCCACGCGGGGGAGCCGGATCCCCACGACGCGTGAGGCAGGGGCCGTCCGTGCCGGGCAGATTCGACGGCATGGACGTTCCTCAGGCAGGAATCGGCAGGGTCACCGCGGCGGCCGTCGTGATGGCCGCCACCCTGCCCTACCTCACCATCAAGATCCTCTGGCTGACGGGCCATCCGGTCGGCGTGCTCGACCCCTCGCTGATGAACTCGGGCACGATGGTCGGGCTCAACGCCATGACCTTCGGCATGGACCTCGTCGGTCTCTGCCTCGCGCTGGCCTTCACAACGCGGTGGGGGATGCGCCTGCCCGCGTGGCTGGTGCTGCTGCCCGTCTGGGTCGGCGTCGCGCTGCTGGCGCAGATCCTCATCGCCCTGCCACTGACGCTGCTGCTCCAGGGGCCCGGCGTCTTCTTCACCGGCGACATGCTGGAGGGCTGGGTCTACCTGGTCGTCTACGGCGGCTTCTCGCTGCAGGGCGTCGGGCTCGCCGTCGCCTTCGCCCTCTACGCCCGCGACAGGTGGCCGTGGGTCTTCGCGTACGGCGCCGCGCGGACGGCCGTGCCGTTCCAGCACGTGGTGGGGCGCGGCAGCCTGCTGGTGACCGTGATCGTCGGCGGCGCGAACCTGTACTGGGCCCTCGGCGGCACGGCCGGCCTGGACCCGGCGGCGGTGGCCGCTCGAACACTGACCGGAACCATCACGCAGGTCGTCGCGGGAGTGATCGTCATCGGCGGCGCCGTCGCCTACCTGTGCCTGCTGCGCGGGCATACGCCGTGGGCGGTGGCCGTCGCGTGGCTGGGCAGTGGCTACCTGTTCGCCTGGGGCCTCTACTCGATGATCCTCGTCGTGACCGCGGGGCCGCTGACCCCGAAGGCGCCGATGGTCGCGACCCACCTGGTGGAGCTGTTCTCGATGCTGACCGGCTTGGTGCTGGGGCTCGCTGGAGCGTTCCTACTGATCGAGAGGTCAGGCGGGGGCGTGGTGGAGGCGGCGCAGGACCCGCTTGAAGGCCCACAGCGAGAAGGTGATCGCGAGCCCGCTGATGCCGGCGACCGCTGAGGTGCGCAGCAGCATGTAGGCGCCGAGGGACTCGTTGAGGAACAGCCAGATGCTCACCGTGGAGTTGGCCAGCAGGACGAACGCCCACAGCAGGGTGATCCTGGCGAAGAACCTGCGCATCCGCTCGTGCTTGAGCACCGCCTGGGGAAGGTGGATGTAGTCGAGGGTGAGCTTCTGGACCATGGGCCTGTCCAACCTGACCGAGGCGAGGAAGATCATGCTGATGCAGATCGTCCCGAACTCGGGCGTCAGGAAGAAGACGGCGTTGTTGCCGGTCCACAGGGCGACCAGGGCGCGGGCGGTGATCGCCACCGCGGCGAGGAACATCGTCGCGGGCACCCTGACCCTCCTGACGAGCCGCCATCCCACGCCGAGGTACACCCACGCCACCGCCGCGATCAGAGCGCCCGTCTCGCCAAGGATCATGAGGCCGGTGTAGAAGACGGCGAGCGGTGCGACGACGCCTTCGAGCAGGCGGGGAACGGCCTGCTTCGCCATGGCGGTCAGGCGTGGAAGCGCGACAGGGGGATGGTTCAACTCTGCTCCGTAGTTCGGCCCACGAACAGCGCCTACCCAGGGATGGCGCAAGCAGGCATCGGCGGACGCTGCCGTCGGGGTTACGGGACGGTTTACCCCGGAGCGCGGGGCGCACCGGTGGCTTACCGTACCTGACGTCCGAAGATGCCACTGTCAGATTGTGCACATTCGGCCTTGTTGATCTTGGGCTAGCCGAATGTCATGATCTGTACCCTTAAGTCCGTTGCGCTGAGGGTGGCGACGAGGCCGATCCCCGCGCCCGCGACCTCAGCCCAGGCTGGCGGTGGCGAGCTTGGCGCCGAAGCCGAGGAAGAGCGCGCCGACCCCCGAGGTGAGCGTGGCCGACAGCTTCCTCCTGGTGCGGAACTGCCCGGCGAGGAAGGTCCCCCCGAAGATCAACGCCGAGAGGTACAGCGCGCTGAACACCTGGATGATCGCCCCCAGGATCAGGAACGGCACCGCCGGAGCCCCGTACGAGGGATCCACGAACTGGATGAAGAAGGAGACGAAGAACAGGATCGCCTTCGGGTTCAGCAGGCTGATCGCCAGCGCCTTGCGGAAGGGGTGCGCGCCGCGCTCGTTCACCAGTGCGTTCACCGGAGCCTGCGCCGTTTCGGGGGAGCGCCACGCCTTCCACGCGCCCCTGATCATCTGGAGGCCGATCCACGCCAGGTAGCCCGCGCCCGCGTACTTCACGATCGTGAACAGCACCGCGTTGGAGCGCAGCAGCGAAGCGGCGCCCGCCGCGGCCAGCACCATGAGGACGGTGTCGCCGACGAAGACGCCCGCCGCGGCCTTGTACCCCTCACGCACGCCCCGCTGTGCGGCGAGGGCGAGGACGTAGAGGGAGTTGGGGCCGGGCAGCAGGATGATGAAGAAGGCTCCTGCCACGTATGTCCAGATGTCGGTCACGCCGAAGAACATGCTCGCTCCTGCTAAAACGGTTCGTTTCACAGTAGCGCGTCAGATATCGGGAGATAGTCAGAGCGGGCGGTACCACAGGCCCCCGGGCGCCTGCCGGTGCCCCGTCGACCGGTAGGCGGCGTCCACGAGCGCCTGGCCTCGAGGGTTGATGCCGAGCCCGGTGCCCTGACGGTTCATGGTGTAGGCGAAGGCCAGGCGAGCGGGCGGATCGCAGAAACCCACCGAGCCGCCCATGCCCGCGTGCCCGAACGCGGTCTCGGTGAGCAGCGCGCCCTCGCTGTCGGCGGGAGGCAGGTGCCCGTTGTCGACAGCCTTCATGAAGCCGAGCGAGAACCTGCTCGGCACCAACAGCACCGCGTCCACGGAGCCGGCGGACCTGGCGGGCGACATGAGCGCCAGCTGGCCCTGGCCGACCAGCTCACCGCCGCCGATCGACAGCGGCCGGTACATCCCCGCGAGCCCGCGCGCGTTGGTGATGCCGCCGACCGCGCCGAACTCGGCCGCGTGCGCGGCCCTGCTGTCCGACTCCCCGGGGGTCATCATGTAGCCGCCGTCGTTGCCCAGCAGTAGCGCGGGGATCGAGGCGGGGTCGGAGAACGCCTTGGCGTAGAAGCTGGGGAGCTCGGCGGGCGGTTCGGCGGGGATCGTCGGCGCGACCCTGCCCTCCTGCTCCTCGGGCAGCCCGAGCCAGAAGTCCAGACCGAGCGGTTCGGCGATCTCCTCGCGGAAGAACGTTCCGAGGGAGCGGCCGCTCACCCTGCGCACGACCTCTCCGACGAGGAAGCCGAAGGTCAGCGCGTGGTAGCCGTGCCTGGTGCCCGGCTCCCAGAACGGCTCCTCGCCCGCCAGCCGCTCGGTCATCAGCTTCCAGTCGTAGAAGGCCCCCCTCGGCAGCGGGTCCCTGAGCGCGGGCAGCCCCGCCTGGTGGGCGAGCAGGTGGCGCACCAGCGTGCCGGCCTTGCCTCGCGTGCCGTACTCGGGCCAGTAGGCGGTGACGGGGGCGTCGAGGTCGAGCTCTCCTCTGGAGGCCAGCACGTGCGCGCACAACGCGGTGGCGCCCTTGGTGCACGACCACACGTGACCGATGGTGTCGTTCAGCCACGGAACACCGGGAGCCGCCTCGCCGCCCCACAGGTCGACGACCGTCTCGCCGTCGACGATCACGCACACCGACGCGCCCACTTCGCCGCGATCGGTGAGATTGCGCTCGAACTCCTTCGCGACCTGCTCGAACACTGGGTCGCAGGTGCCCTGAACCGTCATCTCCTGAATCCACCATGAATCAGGCCCTTCGTCCAGACGTGCCACGCGGGCCGGCGCAGCCGGCTGACCCGGCAGGGGGCGATCCGGTGTCCCATAAGGTCTGACCATGAGCAGCGAGCAGGACGCGATCGACGTCATCCTCACCCAGTGGCGGCGCGAACGTCCGGATCTCGATCTGTCGGCGATGGGCGTCTTCGCCCGTCTCGCGCAGGTGTCGCGGCTGGTGGAGTCGGCCGTGGAGCAGGTGTTCCTGCGCCACGGCCTGCGGCCGGGCGAGTTCGACGTGCTGGCGGCGCTGCGCCGGTCGGGCCCGCCTTACACGCTGATCCCGTCGGAGCTGTCCGAGGTGCTGATGATGTCCCGCGCGGGCATGACCAACCGCATCGACAGGCTGGAGGCGGCGGGGCTGGTCGAACGCAGCCTCGACCCGGCCGACCGGCGCAGCTTCCGCGTCTCGCTCACCGAGCGGGGCCGCGAGGTCATCGATGCCACGCTCACCGAGCACGCGGCGAACCTGGCAGGGTTGGCCGCCAAGCTGACCGAGCGGGAGGCCGGCGCGCTCGACGCGATCCTGCGCGGGATGCTGCGCGCCTAGCTCGCCTGCCGTACCCCTCGCCGCCAGATCTCCTTGATCGCGCGGGTGGCGGTGATGTCGGTGGTCGGGTCGCCGTCCACCAGCAGGAGGTCCGCGCGGAGGCCCGGCGCGATCCTGCCGCGGTCGGCCAGCCCGAAGTGGCGGGCGGGGAGGCTGGTGGCGGCCGCGAGCGCCGCCTCCGCGCTGAGGCCCGCCTCCGTCAGGAGCAGCACCTCGCGATGCATTCCGGCGCCGTGCAACGGCGCCCACGGGTTGGCGTCGGTGCCCGCCAGCAGCGCGACCCCCGCTCTGTGCAGCGTCCCGGCCGCCCGTACGGCGTTGCGGACCCCGTCGGGGCGCACGGGGACGACGCTCGCGTCGCGGTCGAGCGCGGCCCTGGCCCGGTCGGGCAGCTTCGAGCCGATCCGCTCGTCGCGCACCAGTTCGGCGCCGCTGGGATCGTTCAGCACGGCCTCGAAGTAGGTCAGCGTGCTGACCACGAACACGCCCTGCGCGGCGATCCTGGCGGCGAGGTCGTCGGTCAGCGGGTCGGTGACGACGTGCGCCAGGCCGTCGATGCCCGCGTCGAGGGCGACGACGGCGTCCCGCGTGGTGACGGTGTGCGCGATGGTCAGCAGCCCGGCCGCGTGGCCGGCCTCGACGAGGGCGGCCACGGTGCCGGGGGACAGGACGGGCAGGTCGAGGCCGCCCACGTGCCCGCTGTCGATGACGATCTTCAGGTAGTCGATGCCCTCGGCCAGCCTGGCCTCCACGAACGCCTTGGCCTGGCCGGCGTCGGCGACGGTGTCGAACGCTCCCGCCGCGTCGCCGAGGTCCCGCACGCCGGGTGAGTCCATGATCTGGCTGGGATGTCCTCCTGGTGCGGTGGCGAGGACGCCCGAGCTGCGCAGGTCGGCCACGTCGTCCCGGTCGGCGGCGGCGCGGCGCTGGCGGGCGAGGTTGCCTGGCAGGCAGAACATGTCGAGCTCGGTCGTGACGCCGAACCGCAGCGCCTGGGCGAGGTCGCCGTCGAAGGTGTGGGTGTGGGCGTCGATCAGGCCCGGCAGCAGGGTCCTGCCCGAGCCGTCGATCTCGACGTCGGCGGGGCGGTCGTCGGGTTCGGCGATCAGGTCGCCGTCGATGAGGACGTCGGCGTGGGCGATGGTCTTCAGCCCGTCGAAGACGCGGGCATTGCGGATCCGGGTTCTCATGGGGCAGATAGTAAGAGGTCTAACTATCATGCGTCAAAATATCTGAGGGGAGAATTACTTCGTAAAGGCCGTAAGGGATTCTGATCGCGCCAGTCAATTGGGCCTTGTGCGGTGGAGTGGTCGGACCTATTCTCCGATTGCTCGTTAGTTAAGTTTCCTAATAAACCGGAGAGGCGATGCTCCGACCCATCCGCTTCCTCGCCCTGACCGCGATCCTCACCACCGCGTTGGCGACCCCCGCCCTCGCCCAGGCGCCCACCCGCCATGAGGCGGAGAACGCGACCGTCTCCCAAGGGGTGGTGGAATCCAACCACGCCGGTTTCAGCGGCACCGGCTTCGTCAACTACGACAACGTCCAGGGCTCCTACGTCGAGTTCACCGTGAACGCCGCGGCGGCGGGCACCGCCTCGATCGTGCTCCGCTACGCCAACGGCACCACCGTCAACCGCCCGATGGCCATCGCGGTCAACGGGACCAGCGTGACCAGGGACTTCCCTGGCACGGGGGCCTGGTCCACCTGGGCCTCGACGACGATCACGGCGCCGGTGAACGCGGGCGCCAACACCATCCGCGCCACCGCCACCACCGCCAACGGCGGGCCCAACCTCGACTACGCCGAGATCGACGTGGCCGCTCCGTCGAACGAGTACCAGGCGGAGAACGCGGTCATCTCGCAGGGCATCGTTGACACCAAGCACGCCGGATACACCGGTAGCGGCTTCGTCGACTACACCAACGTCGCGGGCTCCTACGTCGAGTTCACCGTGAACGCCGCGGCGGCGGGGAACGCGGCGCTGACCTTCCGCTACGCCAACGGCACCACCGTCAACCGTCCCATGGCCATCGCGGTCAACGGGGTCGACGTGAACCGCGACTTCCCCGGCACGGGCGCGTGGACCACCTGGGTGGAGACCACGGTCAACGCCGCGCTGAACGCGGGCGCCAACACCGTCCGCGCCACCGCGACGACCGCCAACGGCGGGCCCAACCTGGACAGGCTGACGGTCTCCGCCGCCGGTCCTCCTGACACGGAGAAGCCGTCCGTTCCCGGCAACCCGCGGTCGACGGCCACCACGTCCAGCTCGATCACGCTGGCGTGGAACGCCTCGACCGACAACAGCGGGACGATCAAGGACTACCGGGTCTACGAGGGCTCGGCGCTGAAGGCGACCGTGAGCGGCACGTCGGCCACGATCACGGGGCTGGCGCCCTCCTCGACCCACACCTACACCGTGACCGCCCGTGACCCGTCGGACAACGAGTCCGACAGGAGCGCCGCCGTGACCGCCACCACCCAGGCGGGCGGCTCGGGCACCCCCGTGGAGGCCAACGGCCAGCTGGCGGTGTGCGGGGTACGGCTGTGCAACGAGCGCGGCGAGCAGATCCAGCTGCGCGGCATGAGCTCGCACGGCCTGCAGTGGTATTCGCAGTGCCTCAACACCGCCTCACTGGACGCGCTGGCCACCGACTGGAAGGCCGACGTCCTGCGGATCTCGATGTACATCCAGGAAGGCGGGTACGAGACGAATCCGCGGCTGTTCACCGACCGGGTGCACAACCTGATCGAGATGGCCACGGCGCGCGGGATGTACGCGATCGTCGACTGGCACATGCTCAAGCCCGGCGACCCGACGGTGAACCTGAGCAGGGCCAAGACGTTCTTCACCGAGATCGCCCAGCGGCACAACGGCAAGAACAACCTGCTGTACGAGATCGCCAACGAGCCGAACGGCGTGTCGTGGTCGACGATCAGGAACTACGCCCACCAGCTCATCCCGGTGATCAGGCAGTACGACCCGGAGACCCCGATCCTCGTGGGGACTCGCGCGTGGTCGTCGCTCGGCATCTCCGACGGCGCGAACGAGAACGAGGTCGTCAGCAACCCGGTCAACGCGACCAACATCATGTACACCTTCCATTTCTACGCGGCCTCCCATGGCTCGGAGTACCTGAGCGCGCTGTCGAGGGCGGCCGACAGGATCCCGATGTTCGTGACGGAGTTCGGCACGCAGACCGCCTCCGGTGACGGGTCGAACAACTTCACCAGGTCGCAGCAGTACATCGACCTGATGGCACAGAAGAAGATCAGCTGGGTGAACTGGAACTACTCCGACGACGAGCGTTCGGGCGCCGTCTTCGCCACGGGCACCTGCCCGAACGGCCCGTTCGCCGGCACCTCCAGGCTCAAGCCTGCGGGTGTGTGGGTCCGTGAGAGGGTGCGCGCGGACTAGGGGTATTTACCTATAAAACCCACTGAGTTACTATGAAATAGCCGGTATCGGGGGGCCCGCGCGGCTGGGGTGGCTGCGCGGGTCCTGCCGGGCGGCAAGATGTGGACATGCGTGTTGCGATTCTCGGTCCGCTGTCGGTGGAGGGACCCGAAGGGCCGATCGAGGTCGGCGGCGCCAGGGTCAGGGCTCTGCTGGCGCTGCTCGCGTTGGAGGAAGGGCGGCTGGTCACCGCCGACCGGCTGATCGACGCGCTGTGGGCCGACGAGCCTCCCGCCAACGCGGTCAACGCCCTGCAGACGCTGGTCAAGCGGTTGCGCGCGGCGCTCAGGCCGTACGACGCGGTGGAGAGCAGGCCGGGTGGCTACCGGCTGAGCGCGCAGGTGGACGCGCGGCTCTTCCACGACCTGGTCGGCGCGGGCGAGCTGGACGCGGCGCTCGAGCTGTGGCGCGGGCCTGCCTTGGCCGACCTGGCCGTGGTGCCGCATCTGGCCAACGTGGCCGCCGCGCTGGAGGAGGACAGGCTCGCCGCGGTCGAGGCCAGGGCGGAGGCGCGCCTGGCGGCGGGGCTCGCGGTGGATCTGGCGGCGGAGGTCGCCGCGCACCCGCTGCGCGAGCGGCTGTGCGCGATCGCCGTGCGCGCCATGGCCGCCGCGGGACGGCAGGCCGACGCGCTGGCGCTCTTCGAGCGCACCAGGGTGCGGCTCGCCGACGAGCTGGGCGTCGATCCGGGCCCCGATCTGCGCGCCGCCCATCTGGCCGTGGTCTCGGGAGACCTTCCCGTCGTGCCGCCGCGGGCCGCCCGGCCTGCCGTACGGCATCGCCGCCCGAGTGTGAAGCGCCCGCTGACCAGCTTCATCGGCCGCGAGGAGGAGCTGGAGGAGCTGACCGCCCTGCTGTCGGCCTCCAGGATGGTCTCCATCGTCGGCCCGGGCGGCGCGGGCAAGACCAGGCTGGCGACGGAGGCAGCGCTGCTGGCGGACGAGGCGTGGCTGGTCGAGCTGGCCCCCGTCACCGACGCCGCCGACGTGCCGGGCGCCGTGCTCGACGCGCTCGCCCTGCGCGGCGCCGAACGTCCGGCGCTCGGCGTGCAGGAGGAGGTGACGCCGACGGACCGGCTGCTGGCCGCGCTCGCCGACCGCAAGGCGCTCATCGTGCTCGACAACTGCGAGCACCTGGTCGAGGCGGCGGCCGTGCTCGCCGAACACCTCCTCACCGACTGCCCAGGGGTGCGCGTCCTGGCCACCAGCAGGGAGCCGCTCGGCGTGCAGGGCGAGCGGCTGGCGCCCATCCCGCCGCTGGAGCTGCCGCCGCCGGGCGCGGGCCCTTCCGCGGCGGGGACCTATCCCGCGGTCAGGCTCCTGCTCGACAGGGCGAGCGGCGTCATGCTCGACGAGCGCAACGTCGCCGAGATCATCGCCATCTGCCGCAGGCTCGACGGGATGCCGCTGGCGATCGAGCTGGCCGCGGCCAGGCTGCGCACCATGACGCCCGCTCAGCTGGCCGACCGGCTCGACGACAGGTTCAGGCTGCTGACCGGCGGCAGCCGTACGGCGCTGCCGCGCCAGCAGACGCTCCGCGCGGTGGTCGAGTGGAGCTGGGACCTGCTGACCGCGCAGGAGCGGGCGCTGGCCGAGAGCTTCGCCGTGTTCGCCGGAGGGGCGAGCCCCGAGGCCGTCGAGGCGGTCTGCGGCGCGGGCATCGAGGTGCTCGGCGCGCTGGTGGACAAGTCGCTGGTCAGGATGGACACCCAGGGCCGTTACACGATGCTGGAGACGATCAGGACCTACGCCATGGAGTGCGCCGAGCCGCCGCGCAGGGCGCACGCCGTCCACTTCACGGAGCTGGCGGAGACGGCGGTGCCGCACCTGCGGGCGCACGGGCAACTGGAGTGGATCGAACGGCTGGCGGCCGAGCGCGACAACCACGCGGCGGCGCTGCGCTGGGCGCTCGACACCGGCGAGGTCGAGCTGGCCGTGCGCCTGTGCGGCGCGCTGACCTGGTACTGGTGGCTGTGCGGTTACCGGGTCGAGGGTGAGGCGTGGTCCAGGCAGGTGATCGAGCTGGCGGGCGGCAGCCCGCCCGAGGGGCTCGCGGGCGCCTACGCCTCCTGCATGTTCGGGGTCGGCACCGGCCACATCGGGCGGCTGCTCAGCGATCCCGACTCGTTGCTCGAGGTCGTGGCGGAGTTGGAGAGCGTGGTCGCCCAGGCTCGCGCCGAGGGTCCCGTCCATCCGATGCTGCTGCTGGGCAGGGCCGTGATGGCCGCGATGACCAGGCAGGACGATCGCCTGGCCGTGTTGCTGGCCGAGTACGTCGCGGCGGAGGACCCGTGGCTGTCGAGCGCCGCGCTCATGATCAGGGGCGGCTGGCGGTCGGCCGACCCGACGGCGGAGGACGACCTGGAGCGGGCGGTCGCCGGGTTCAGGCGGCTCGGTGACAGGTGGGGCCTGAGCGAGGCGCTGCTCACGCTGGCCGGGGTGCGGGTCGCCCAGGACAGACCCGCCGCAGACCTGGTCGCCGAGGCGAGCGCGCTGACCATCGGCTGGGTGAGCGCCGATGAGGCGATCTCCACGCTCACCACGGTGTCGCTGCTGCGCGCCCAGGGCGGCGACCTCGAGGCGGCCGCCGCCGACCTGGCCAGGGCCAGAGCGGTCATGTCCGACGAGACGTCGGACCACGTGGTGTTCCGGCTGCGGCTCGGTGAGGCCGATCTGGCGCGGCTGACGGGCGATCCGCGGGCCGCGCTGGCGATCTACGAGGAGCTGATGGCCACAGTGCCGGCGATGGAGGACGTGCTGCCGCAGCAGGTGAGCTGGGCGCTGACCTCCTACGGCAGGACGCTGCTGGAGACGGGCGACCTGCGCGGGGCGAGGGAACAGCTGATGCTGGCGGTGGACGCCTTCGGAGCCGCGCCCGACCTGCCGATCCTGGCCTCCGCGCTGGCCGGGTTCGCTGCGGTCGCGCTGGCCTCGGGCGACGCCGAGCGGGCCGCGGTCCTGCTCGGCGGGGCGAGCACGGTCTACGGCGGCGTCAGCGGAGGCGACACCGAGGCGGCCAGGACCATCGCGGACACGCGCGCCGCGCTCGGTGACACCGCCTTCGAGGCGGCGCACGAGCGCGGCGTCCGCATGTCGCGCGATCAGCTGACCCGCCTGTTGTAGGCGCGCAGGGCGAGCGGCACGAACACCGCGGCGATGGCGGCGGTCCAGCCGAGGCTGATCCACACGTCACCGGCGTGCAGGCCGCCGACCATCAGCCCGCGCAGCGCGGAGGCCAGGTGCGAGACGGGGTTGACGCCCATCCACCACTGCAGCCAGCCGGGCATGTCGGTGGCGGGGATGAAGGCGCTGCTGCCGAAGGTGAGCGGGAGCAGGACCGCGGTCGCCATGCTCTGCATCGTGGTCACGGACTTGATCATCAGCCCCAGATAGGCCGATCCCCAGCTCAGCGCGAAGGCGAACAGCACGATCAGGCCGACGGCCGCCAGCGCCTCCAGCGGGCCGGTCTGCACCCTGAAGCCCACGACATAGCCGATCAGCAGGGACATCGCGATGGTGACCATGAGCGTGGCCAGGTCGGCCAGGATCCGCCCGGCCAGGGGCGCGGCCCTGGCGATGGGCATGGTCCTGAACCGGTCGAACACCCCGTTGTCGATGTCGGTGGCCAGGTTCATGCCGGTGCTGATCGTGGCGATCAGCGCGACCTGGGTGAGCACGCCGGGCAGCATGTAGAGCACCGCGCCCGCCCTGTCGCCGCCCGAACCGCCGAACAGGTAGACGAACACGACGATCATGAAGACCGGCTGCATCAGCAGCCCGACGAGCTGGCCGGGGCTGTTCCTCAACGGGATGAGGCTGCGCCACGCGAGGGTGAGGCTCTGCGAGATCACTTCGATACTCCTGTCAGGCTGAGGAAGACGTCGTCGAGGGAGGGCAGGCGCAGCGCGTGCTCGGCGAGCACGATGCCGGCGTCGTCGAGTTTTCTGAGCAGCGCGGGGGCCTCGGCCAGGTCGTGGATGGGCACGGTCAGCCCGCCCATGATCGTGACGACCTTCTCGGTGTCGCGTTCGTGCAGCGGCCTGACCTCCAGGCGGTGGCCGCCCGCCGTGGCCTTGAGCTCGCCGGGGGTGCCGGAGGCGGCTACGCGGCCGCCGTCGATCAGCAGGATGTCGTCGGCGAGCTGGTCGGCCTCCTCCAGGTACTGCGTGGTCAGCAGCACGGTCACGCCGTCGGCGACCAGCTCCCTGACCACCTGCCACAGCTCGTTGCGGGCGTGCGGGTCCAGCCCCGTGGTCGGCTCGTCGAGGAAGAGCACGCGCGGGCTGCTGACCAGGCTGGCCGCCAGATCCAGGCGGCGGCGCATGCCGCCCGAGTAGCCGCCCGCCTTCCTGCCGCCCGCCTCGGTCAGCCCGAACCTGTCCAGCAGCTCCGCGGCCCTGGCCCTGGCCTGGTCACGGGGCAGGCCGAGCAGGCGGCCCATCATCACCAGGTTCTGCGCGCCGGTCAGCTGCTCGTCGACCGAGGCGTACTGGCCGGTCAGGCCGATCAGCTCGCGCACCTTGGCCGCCTGCTTGCGCACGTCGAACCCGCCGACCCTGGCGCTGCCTTCGTCGGGGGTCTGGAGGGTGGCGAGGATCCGCACGGCCGTGGTCTTGCCCGCGCCGTTCGGTCCGAGGACGCCGAGCACCGTCCCTGTCCTGGCCCGCAGGTCGATCCCGGCCAGGGCCACCTTGTCGCCGTATCTCTTGACGAGCCCTTCGGCTTCGATCGCGTAGGTCATGCCCCTACGGTGTCGCCGGCCGCTGTCAGCGCCTTGGCAGGCCGCTGGCAGGCCGTCGCCGGTCACCGCCCGGCGCCTGCCAGGGGGTGGACCCGGTGCGCGACGACCTCGGACAGTGTGATGACGGTCGTGCCGCGTCGTACGCCGGGAATGGTCAGCATGCCGTCGATGACCTGCTGGATGTGCTCGTTGTCGCGCCCGGCGATACGGCACCAGACGTCGCCGGGGCCGGTGACGATGTAGGCCTCCAGCAGCTCGGGGATGGCGTGCAGGGCGGAGGAGATGTGCTCGCGGGAGGCCTGCTCGACCTCCAGCGTGGTGAAGGCCTGCACCGGGTAGCCGAGCGCGGCGGGGGACAGGGTGGGACCGAAGCCGGTGATCACGCCGTCGGCGGCCATCCTGTCCAGCCGCGCCTGCACGGTCCCGCGCGCCACCCCGGCCAGGCGGGCTATCTCCAGCAGGCCGGTGCGCGGCCGCTCGCGCACCAGGCGCAGGATCAGCAGGTCGAGTTCGTCGAGCCCGGTACGGCGTGCTGGCAATCCGACTCCTATGACGGCCGTTGAATGCGTATTCGTCAGGATAGAAGCTCAGGTGTTGTCACCATCGTCACCCGTGCGGACACTGCGGAGCCATGGAGCACAAGTATCCGTTCATCCCGTACGCGGCCGAGCGTCATGACGAGGCGGAGATGATCCGCAGGGGCCGTGCCTTCTACGAACACGTGGACAGGCGGCGAAGCGTGCGCTTCTTCAGCGACGAACCGGTGCCGCGGGAGTGCGTCGAACTGGCCGTCATGGCCGCCAACACCGCCCCTTCCGGCGCGCACCAGCAGCCGTGGAAGTTCGTGCTGATCGGCGACCGGGCGACCAAGAAGCGGATCAAGGAGGCGGCCGAGGTCGAGGAGCGCCGCAACTACGAGGGCGGGCGGCTGACCCCCGAGTGGCGGGAGGCGCTGGCGCCGCTGGAGACCACCTCCGACAAGGGCTATCTCGAGGTGGCGCCGTGGATCGTGGTGTGCTTCGCCGAGAAGTACGGCGTGCGGCCCGACGGCAGGCGGGTCAAGCACTACTACGTCAACGAGAGCGTGGGCATCGCCTGCGGGCTGTTCATCACCGCGCTGCACACCATGGGCCTGTCGACGCTCACGCACACGCCCAACCCGATGGCCTTCCTCAGCGAGATCTGCGCGCGTCCCGGTAACGAGCGGCCCTACATCCTGTTCCCCGTCGGCCACGCCGCCCCCGACGCCGAGGTGCCCGACCTGACGAGGAAGCCGCTGCGCGAGGCGCTCCTGCATTTCTCGTGAAATTTGGGCCTTTTCCGATTGTGTGACCTTCTTCACTCTCAGTGCAGACGCCCGTCAAAGCCTGAGGAGGCTGAAGGTGAGAAGCCGATTATTCATCCTGCTGTCCGTTCTGGCCCTGATCTGCCTGACCGGTGTGACAGGGGCAGGGGCGAGCGCGGAACCGCCGCCCAACAAGCAGTACAGGGTGCAGGGTCCGGCCGACGCGCGGCAACGCAGCGCCGTGGCGTCCACGGGCGCGGCGATCGAGGAGATCGCCGCCGACTCGGTGGTGGTCACCGCCACGACGGCCGAGCTCGCCGCGATCAAACGGCTCGGGTACAGCGTCGTGGAGCTGTCGTCCCCGTTACCCCGGTCCGGTGCGAGGGCTCTTGACTTCCCTCCGTCGGACTCCGGCTACCACAACTACGCGGAGATGACCGCGGACGTGAACGCGCTGGTGGCCGCCCATCCGGCGATCGCCAGCAAGTTCGTCTACGGCAACTCCTACGAGGGCAGGCAGCTGATCGGCGTCAAGATCAGTGACAACGTCGGCTCCGACGAGGCCGAGCCCGAGGTGCTCTTCACCGCCCACCAGCACGCCCGTGAGCACCTCACGGTCGAGATGGCGCTGTACATCATGCATCTGCTGACCGAGGGCTACGGCACCGACGCGCGCATCACCAACCTGGTCAACAACCGCGAGATCTGGATCATGCCGGACCTCAACCCCGACGGCGGCGAGTACGACATCGCCACCGGCTCCTACCGGTCCTGGCGCAAGAACCGGCAGCCCAACTCGGGCTCCTCGGCCGTCGGCACCGACATGAACCGCAACTGGGCCTACAACTGGGGCTGCTGTGGCGGCTCGTCGGGCTCCACCTCCAGCGAGACCTACCGCGGCGCGTCCGCCGAGTCCGCCCCCGAGGTCAAGGCCGTCGCCAACTGGGTGCGCGGTCGCGTGGTCGGCGGCGTCCAGCAGATCAAGGCGCACATCGACTGGCACACCTACAGCGAGCTGATCCTGTGGCCCTACGGCTACACCTTCAACGACACCGCGCCCGGCCTGACCCAGGACGACAGGGACGCGCACGCGACGCTCGGCCAGAACATGGCCTCCACCAACAGCTACACGCCCGAGCAGGCCAGCGACCTCTACATCACCGACGGCACGATCGACGACTGGCTGTGGGGCGTCTACAAGATCTTCAGCTTCACGTTCGAGATGTACCCGACGGGCGCCAGCCCTGGCTTCTACCCGCCCGACGAGCAGATCGTCCCGCAGACGACCCGCAACAAGGAGGCTGTGCTCCGCTTCCTCGAGTACTCCGACTGCGTCTACCGGATCATCGGCAAGGAGTCCCAGTACTGCGGCACCGGCGGCGGGACCACCGTCTACTCCGACACCTTCGAGACCGCCACCGGCTGGACCGTCAACCCAGGCGGCACCGACACCGCCACCACCGGCCAGTGGGAGCGCGGCGACCCCGAGGCCACCACCTCCTCGGGGGCCAAGCAGCTCGGCACCACGGTCAGCGGCGTCAACGACCTGGTGACGGGCCGGCCGGCGGGCGCATCCGCCGGTGACTACGACATCGACGGCGGCGTCACCACCATCCAGTCGCCGCCGATCACCCTGCCGGCCTCGGGGACGCTCAACCTGTCGCTGTCGTGGTACCTGGCGCACGGCTCGAACTCCTCCAGCGCCGACTACTTCAGGGTGCGGGTCGTCGGCTCCACCACCACGACGGTCGTCAACCAGGCGGGAGCCGCGTCCAACAGGAACGGCTCGTGGACCGTGGCGACGGCCAACCTGACGTCGCTGGCGGGCCAGACGGTCAGGATCGTCATCGACGCGGCGGACGCCTCCACGGCTTCCCTGATGGAGGCCGGCGTCGACGACGTGAAGATCACCCAAACGCCATAACCGAAACCTGGGAGAGACCCACCCCTTCCGGCTTCTTCGCAGGCCAGGAGGGGTGGGTTTTTGGGTCTTGTAAGGGGTCGATGTCAAGGCTACGATCGCGACAACTCTTAGGAAAGTTTCCTAAAAGAAATCATGAAGGGCGGGCAACGCCACCCCAGCCATCCCACAGCCACCACCCCACCTGCACGAACACTCCCGCCCCTCGACCCGGCCGATCGAGGAGCGCGGCACGCCGCGCGACCCCACCACCGTGGGAGCCCTGACGCGGCGCACCCTCGCATAACTCACCCTGACAGCCCCTGCAAAGGGCGCGCACCCCCCCGAAAAGAAGGAACGGCGTGAGATTACGCGCATCAGTGCTAGCACTGATCACCCTCGCTCTCACCTTGGTCGCCCTGCCCGCGCAGGCCGCAGGCCTCACCGCGACCTTCACCAAGGCCGCCGACTGGGGCTCGGGCTTCGAGGGCAAGGTGACGATCACCAACGGCACCGCCGCCCCCGTCGCCTGGAACGTCCAGTTCGACGTGCCGGCCGGACACTCCATCCCGTCGGCATGGGACGCGACCATGGCCCGCAGCGGCCAGCACTACACCTTCACCCCGCCGAGCTGGGCAGGTCCGCTCGCCGCCGGAGCCACCACGAGCTTCGGCTTCAACGGCAGCCCCGGCAACTTCCCCGGCATCACCGGCTGCACGATCAACGGCTCCTCCTGTGGCGGCGGCGAACCCCAGCCGGGCGTCCCAGGACAGCCGGGCCCGGCGAGCGCCACCTCCACGACCTCGGCCATCTCCCTTTCCTGGGGTACGGCCGGCGGCACGGTAACCGGCTACCGGGTCTACGAGGGCTCGACGCTCAAGACCACCGTGACCGGCACGAGCGCCACCATCACCGGCCTGGGCACGTGCGAGACGCACACCTACACCGTCAAGGCCTACAACTCCGTCGGGGAGTCGGCGGGACGCGACGTCACCGCCACCACCTCGGGATGCACGACGGGCCCGCTGCCGAGGCACTTCCTCACCGGGTACTGGCACAACTTCGTCAACCCCGCCGTCGAACTCAAGCTCTCCGCCGTCCCCGCCGAGTACGACCTGGTCGCGATCGCCTTCGGCGAGGCCACCTCGACCGCGGGCGAGGTCGTCTTCAGCGTCGACCCCGGCCTGGCCACCGCGGTGGGCGGCTACACCGACGCCCAGTTCAAGGCCGACGTCGCCGCCCTGCACCAGCGCGGCAAGAAGGTCATCCTGTCGGTCGGCGGCGAGGCGGGCCGCGTCCAGGTCGCCGGCCCAGCCGCGGCCACCACGTTCGCCGACTCCGTCCACGCCCTCATGCAGAGCTACGGCTTCGACGGCGTCGACATCGACCTGGAGAACGGGCTCAACGCCACCTACATGGCCCAGGCCCTCAGGTCGCTGCGCTCGAAGGCGGGCTCCGGGCTGATCATCACGATGGCCCCGCAGACGATCGACATGCAGTCGACGGGCGCCGAGTACTTCAAGCTGGCCCTGTCGATCAAGGACATCCTCACCGTCGTCCACATGCAGTACTACAACTCCGGCTCCATGCTCGGCTGCGACCAGAACGCCGCCTACTCGCAGGGCACCGTCAACTTCATGGTCGCGCTGGCCTGCATCCAGCTCGAGAACGGCCTGCGCCCCGACCAGGTCGCCCTCGGCCTGCCCGCGGGCCCGGGCGCGGCCGGTGGCGGCGTCGTCTCGCCGAGCCTGGTCAACCAGGCGCTCGACTGCCTGGCCAAGCGGACGAGCTGCGGCTCGTTCGTCCCTCCACGCGCCTATCCCGACATCAGGGGCGCGATGACCTGGTCCATCAACTGGGACGCCGGCAACAACTGGAACTTCTCCAAGACCGTCAAGCCCCACCTTCAGGGAATGCCATGAGACGCATCATGCTCGCCTTGGTGGCCGCCTTCGCCCTCGCCGGCGCAGGACTGGCCACGACCACCCCCGCCGCCGCTCAGGGCGTCACGGTCGCCGCCTACCCCGCGTGGCAGGCCTGGACGTCGTACTCGATCGGCACCCGCGTCACCTACAACGGCGTCGACTACGAGTGCATCCAGGCCCACACCTCGCAGCCCGGCTGGGAGCCGGCCAACGTGCCCGCCCTGTGGAAGACGGTCTCCGGCGGCGGCGGAGACACCACCGCGCCCTCGGTGCCGGGCAACCTGCGCACCACGGGGAGCACCTCCAGCAGCATCTCGCTGGCGTGGAACGCCTCCACCGACAACGTCGGCGTCACCGGCTACAACGTCTACCGGGGTTCGACACTGGTGACCACCGTCACCGGCACCACCCACACCGACACGGGCCTGGCCTCGGGCACCAGCTACACCTACACCGTCCGCGCCCGTGACGCGGCGGGCAACCTGTCGGCGGCCGGCACCGCCGTCACCGCCTCCACCTCGGGCGGGACGGGCACGCCAGGACAGCCGGGCGCGCCCAGCGTCACCGGCGCCACCAACAGCTCGATCTCCCTGTCCTGGGGCGCCTCCAGCGGCACGGTAACCGGCTACCGCGTCTACGAGGGCTCGACCCAGAGGGCCCAGGTG
Source organism: Nonomuraea sp. NPDC049152 (assembly GCF_040648355.1). Taxonomy (NCBI): domain Bacteria; kingdom Bacillati; phylum Actinomycetota; class Actinomycetes; order Streptosporangiales; family Streptosporangiaceae; genus Nonomuraea; species Nonomuraea sp. NPDC049152. The sequence goes on from NZ_JBEZDO010000055.1 coordinate 26,547, forward strand.
ACGGGCACCTCGGCCACCGTCTCCGGCCTCGGCACCTGCACCTCGCACACCTACACCGTCAGGGCCTACAACTCCGCGGGCGAGTCGGGCTCCAGCGCCTCCGTCACCGGCTCCACGACCGGATGCCCGACCGGCAGCCGCATGCCGGGCGCGCCGTACCTCTACATGGGCTGGGGTGACCCGCCCAACCCCGGCACCGTCATGGACGCCACCGGCGTCAAGTCCTTCACCATGGCTTTCATCCTGTCCAGCGGCGGCTGCAACGCCGCATGGGACGGCAACCGCCCGCTGACCGGCGGCGCCGACGCCCAGGCGATCTCCACGATCAAGTCGAAGGGCGGCAGCGTCCAGGTCTCCTTCGGCGGCTGGCAGGGCAACAAGCTCGGCCCGAACTGCTCGACGCCCCAGGCCTTCGCGGGCGCCGTCCAGCAGGTCATCAACGCCGTCGGCCCCGCCGTCGTCGACTTCGACATCGAGAACACCGACGAGTTCGAGAACTACACCGTGCAGGACCGCATCCTGAACGGCCTGAAGATCGTCAAGGCCGCCAACCCGAACGTCAAGATCGTCGTTACCTTCGGCACCACCACGACGGGACCGAACTCCCACGGCACCCGCCTGATCAACCGCTCCAAGGAGCTCGCGGTCCCGATCGACAACTACACGATCATGCCGTTCGACTTCGGCGGCTCGAACATCTACAACGACACCGTCAACGCCTCCGAGGGCCTGAAGAACACGCTGAAGAGCGCGTTCGGCTGGACCGACGCCCAGGCGTACGCCCACATGGGCATCTCGGGCATGAACGGCCTGTCCGACCAGCAGGAGCTCACGAGCCCCGCGACCTGGACCCAGATCACCAACTGGGCCAAGTCCAAGGGCCTGACCCGCCTGGCCTACTGGGCGGTCAACCGCGACCGTCCGTGCCCCGGCGGCGGCGTGGTCTCCAACTGCAGCGGCATCGCCCAGACCGCATGGGAGTTCACCAGGACCACCGCAGGGTTCTGATCGGTCGATCAACTGGGACAGGTTCAACGGCTCGGAGTTCTCCCGCTCGCACCGGCCCTACCTGGACGGCCTGCGCTGACGGCCTGCGCTGACGGCCTGGCGTCGCGGGCGGGTCTCACCCCTCCTGCCCGCGATGCCTGACCATGAGCGTCGGCTTGACGTGCTGTCCCGTGCCGGGCGGGCGGTAGGTGGGCAGCGCCTCGCCGTACTCGTGCATCCAGTCGTGGTCGACGAGCATGTGCATGCGGCCCGTCAGCGTCAGCCACGGCATGCCCTCGGGCCGTACGGCAGGCCCCGGCACGGCCGCCAGCAGCGCGGCCGTCTCGGGATAGTTGCGCTCCACGAGATGGCCGCGCACCAGCTCCCTGCGGGTGCCCAGGTGCTCGACGGCCAGCTTGCCGAACGCCTCGGCCAGCATCCGCACGTCGGGCAGCGGCACGTCGGCGTACTGGGAGGCGCCCACCAGCAGGTCCAGCTTCCCGTTGACCAGGTGGTGCACGAAGCAGGGATCGACCTGGTCGCCGTGGGCGAGCGTCAGCACCCTCGGCCAGTTGCGCGGGTCGTCGGGCTCGTCGCAGGCGCGGCGTCCAGGCTCGGCCACCAGGTCGAGGGGGTTGCGGTCGTACTCGGGCGCCATGTGCAGCCAGCCCTCGCGCACCGCCTCGGCCAGCACAGGCCACGGCGCGCGGTCGTTGAACAGTCCCTCGCCGAGCTGCCACGACAGCATCCCCACGTCGGTGCAGTCGTAGCGCCACCTGTCGGCGTGCAGGTAGAAGTAGATCCCCGTGTCCACCACCCGCTCACCCTCGCCCCTCGGCCCGCCCCAGCCGCCGCCGCGCACCCCCGCCGAGCCCGTCAGCACCAGCAGCGCCAGCATCGCCCGGTGCGCGGTGTCGGCGTGCTCGGTGCCGAGCCGGCCCGGCATGATCATGCATCTGCCGCCCGTGCGCAGCGCGGTCTCGCCCAGCTCCCGCGCCACCTTGGCCGCCCGCGAGGCGCTGACGCCGGTGATCGGCTCCTGCCAGCCAGGCGTGTACGGCTCCCGCGCGTCGTCGTAGTCGACGGGCCACGAACCGGGAAGTCCATCGCGAGCCACGCCGTACTGGGCGAGCAGCAGGTCGTAGACCGTCGTCACCATGTGGTCGCCGACCCGCACGACGGGCACCCCTCTGCGCAGCACGCCCGACCCCTCGTCGAAACGCGGCAGCAGGAGCTCGACGCTGCCGCCGCCCTTGCCGTACATGGTGAGGGCGGGGTCGGTCTCCAACGTCAGGTTCCAGCGCGCGGGGTCGCGGCGGAAGCCGAGCGACCCGTTCGGCACCACGGGCCTGCCGCCCCTGGCCAGCACGACGGTCTTCAGCGTGGCGGTGGGTGAGGTGTCGCCGAGGTCGGAGGCGTTGAGGAAGCGGTGGGCCACGTAGCCGTCGGCGCGCTCTCTCAGCCGCACGAGGAACGGCAGGTCGGTGCGCTGCTTGGCGTGCTCGGCGAACGCGGGTCGCTCCAGATAGAACTCCTTCAGCAGCACGTGGCCCATCGCCATCGCGAGCGCCGCGTCGGTGCCCGAGCGGACCACGACCGTCTCGTCCGACAGCCGCATCGGGTGGCTGCCGATCGCGACCACCTTCTGCCCCTTGTAGCGGCCGGCCACCAGCCAGTGTGCGTCGGGGGAGCGGATCGCGCGGTCGTTCTCGCCCCACATGATCGCGTAGGCGGCCTGCTCCCAGTCGGCGGGCTCGGGCACCTCGGAGCAGGGGCCGAAGACCTGCGTGGCGGCCAGCGGCTGGTCGACGAGGACCGCGCCGCCGACCAGGCCGACGAACCTGGAGATCATGGAGGTGGAGTGGGCGGCCACCCTGTCGGGGCCGTAGGCGGCGATCGTGTGCACGTGGGCGGCGGCGACGATCTCGGCGACCTCGTCGTCGCCGACGGGCGCCACCTCGTTGCCCCTGCCTCTCTGATAGGCCTGCCGTACCTGTGGATTGGCTGTGAGTTGTGCCCAGGCCGCGACAGGGTCGGTGACCCTGCTGCGCGCCTCCCTGTAAAGCCCGACCAGCACCGCGTTGCCCCTTGATCCCCCCATGCTCCTAATTGAACACACAGAGTGATGATCCGGGGTGCTGCGACCCGCCTTATGGGTCGCAGTAGCTCCGATCGTGCGGCAGGCTAGGAGCCGCCATGGACTACGCAGTGCTCACGGGGATCGTCCTCGTCTCAGGTGTCGTGCTCGCTCTCATCGCGCAATGGCGTGACTGGCGTCCCTCTCTCTGGGTCGCGATCGCGGTCGGCGTCGGGGTGCGCGTACTGATCATGTACACGTCGGCGATCGACACCTGGCAGCCCGTCGACTTCGTCAACAGCTTCAAGCCGGCCGGCGAGGCGGTGCTCAACAGGCAGGACCCCGTGCTCGGCAGCAACGGCGGCTGGCACTTCCTGCCGACCATCCCCTACGTCTACGGGATCCTGCTGTGGCTGGGCATCCCGTGGGAGTACGCGGGCCGCCTGGTCACCGTGGTCGCCGACATCGCGCTGATCCCGCTGGTCGCGAAGCTGGCCGGCGGGCCTCGCGCGTCGCTGAGGGCCTTCCAGTACGCGCTCAGCCCGCTGGCGCTGCTGGTGGCCTCGGTCCACGGCCAGGTCGAGCCGGTGGCACTGGTCTTCGGCGTGGCCGCCTTCGTGGTGGCGCGCGGCCCTGGCGACCCCGACAGGCTCGGCATCACGATGACGGTCCGCGAGGCGATCGCGAGCATCGACATCAGGAAGGCCTTCACCTTCCAGGCGGCCGAACTGCCCGCCTACCGCAGGGCGCTGTGGGCGGGGCTGCTGATGGGCCTGGCGCTGTGCGCGAAGAGCTGGCCGATCTGGCTCATCCCCGGCATGCTCCTGCTGCTGCCGAACGTCAGGGCGCGCTTCATCGGCCTGGCCGCCACCGGCATCCCCCCCGTGTTCTTCCTCGTCACCCTGCCGATCTTCGCGGGCACCTCGCTGGCCGACATCCCCAGGGTGATGGAGGTCATGAGCGACATCCGGCCGATCGTCGGCGAATGGGGCTGGACGGCGATCCTGGTCGGCGGCGACTGGACGCTCCACTCCGGCTACGCCAAGATCGGCACGTACCTGATCTACGCCACGGTCCTCGGCGTCTGCTGGATGTGGCGCAGGGCTGACCCCGTCGACCTGACCACCGCGATCCTGCTCGCTTTCATGGTCGTCACCCCGCGCCTCGGCGCGCAGTACCTGCTGTGGTTCATGCCGTTCCTGATCGCCAGGCCCACCCGCTTCGCCTGGCCAGCCATCATCGGCACCTCGCTGTGGGCCGCGATCGGCTATCTCTGGATGACCCAGAGCTGGCAGATCTGGCACGACTGGCATCCCAACTGGGCCAGGGCCTCCATCGTCCTGCTGCCCGTGCTGGCCCTGGCCCTGCCGTGGGCGCGGCGGGTCTCGACCGCCGCACCCCTGCCTCCGGTCCCGCCCCTGTCGGTCAAGACCGGCACGGCCGAGGTCACCGGCTGACCGCCGGCCCGCCCCTGACCCTTCGGCCGGATCGGGGACGGGCGGCGGCCGGGCCGATGAACCGGCCGCCGCCCCGCCTCAGCGGCGCAAGCAGGCGAAGAGGGTGATCCACTGGTCGGGACGGACGAACGCCACGACCGTGTCACGGGCGATGCCGGCCCGGTCGAAGGCCGCGTCCACCCCGCCGTAGTGCCGGTGGAGCGAGGCGTACAGGGAGCCGCCGACGCCGGAGAAGCCCAGCTCCACCAGCTCCTGCCAGGCGCCGCCGTCGTCGACCAGCGGCTCGGGCCGCCGCTCGATCCGCAGGATCGCCGAGTCGACGGAAGGGACAGGCCTGAAGCTCTCCCTGCCGATCCTGCCGAGCAGCTCCCACGAGAACCACGGCCAGCTCTCCACCGTCACCAGGCTCCACCTGCCGAAGTCGCCGCTGCGCTTGCGGGCGTACTCCAGCTGGGTGAGCAGGGTCGCGGCGGTCAGCTCGGGCGCCCTCAGGCACCAGTCGACGATCTTGGAGGTGATCGAGTACGGGATGTTCCCCACGACCGCGAACGGCTTGCCCGGCGGGCGCGCCTCGGTGAAGTCGCCCTTCATGATCTTCAGCTTCGTCCTGGCCCTGAGCTTGGCCACCAGGAGCGGGTCGATCTCGTAGGCCACGACCTCGGCGCCCGTCCTGGCCAGCGCCGTCGTGAGCACTCCTTCACCGGCGCCGGGCTCGAGCACGAGTCCGCTCGGCCGGGCCGCTTTGATCACCAGGTCTACGGCATGCTGATCGACCAGGAAGTTCTGCGAGAGCTCACGCCGTGCCCGATCTCTGGGCGTGCGACCGCCACCGCTGTTCCTGGCCTTCTTCTGGGTATGCGAATAGTTTCCGTGCGCGAAGTTCTGCGCCACAGCAAAAGCCCTCTCGGGTCCTCGAGACGAATGGGATCTCGATGGGCCCTGGGCTCGCGTCCTGCGAAGCTAGCGAGCCAGAGCCCGGCTGCTGCGCATGCGAATGAAGTACGTACATGACATGCGAATCAGGCTACGCAAGATCGCCTGAGATCGCGACGCGTTTTTCGCGGAGATCGTCACGGAGCACGCCTGCCCTTCCGTCCCGCGCGCCTGAGAACCCCGGCTACTGCGTGACGAGAAGCCTGACGAGATGCCCGTGTGTGGCGTACCCGGGAGGATCACCCGGCATCACCCCCGTCACGCACTCGAAGGTGCCGGGGCTGCTCTCCCGGACGAAGAACGCCGGCTCGGCGATCGCCGACAGCAGTCTGATCGCGGCCCTGTGGACCTTGATGCCTTCCAGCGGCTCATCCGGACGGGCCGTCACCTCGTAGACGCCGTCCTCGGTCAGCCGCGCGGCCACCACCTGCCAGCCGGGGACGGCCCGCAGATGGGGGAGCAGATGGGCGTCAGGGTCCTCGGTCGCCCACCCGTCCCTTGCCATCACCGCCGCCAGGTCGTGTACGGCGGGCAGCATCGCCGAACCGTCGCTGACACCGGTGAACCGCTCGTCGTCGTCCCAACGCCGCTGCTCCATGCCGGTGATTCTCGCAACGGGCGGCCGAATCCTCCATGCCCCGGGCTTCGGCGCTCCCACTTCTGCGGCCTCGCCTGTGGCCGATTCCTACAATCCCCGCCGGCGCCGCGACCGTAGGGTCGACGGCATGGACAGCAACCCGGAGCGCTACATCCAGCTCAACGCCAGGCTCCTCGACAGGCTCAGGTACGAGGCGATCTTCAAGGGCGGCTCGAAGGAACGCGTCCTGCAGGCCCTGCGCGCCTACCAGAACCCCGACGGCGGCTTCGCCCACGCGCTGGAGCCCGACCTTCGCGGCACGACCAGCCAGCCAGAACCCGTGGAGATGGCGTTCTGGATCCTCGACGAGCTCGACGCCTTCGACGACCCGATGGTCCCCGCCGCCTGCGACTACCTCGTCTCGGTGACGACGAAGGACGGCGGCGTGCCGTTCGTGCTGCCCAGCGTGAGCGAGGCGCCCCATGCGCCGTGGTGGGAGACCGACGACGACCCGCCCGGCGCCCTCATCCCGACCGCCTCCCTGGCCGGGCTCCTGCACAAGCACGGCGTCGAACACCCGTGGCTCGGGCCCGCCACCTCGTTCTGCTGGAACGCGATCGCCCAGATCGAGGAGACGTCGCCGTACCAGGCGCGGGCGGTGCTCACCTTCCTGGACCTGGTGGACGACGAGGACAGGGCGCTGGCGGAGTTCGCCAGGCTCAAGGAGTCGATCCTGGCCGTGGTGTCGATGGACCCGCACGCCACCGGCGAAGCGCACTTCCCTCTCGACTTCGCACCCGCCCCGATGCGGCGGCTCTCGCTCTTCACCGACGAGACGATCGCGCGGCACCTCGACGCCCTGCCGGAGACCCGGACGCCCGACGGCGGCTGGGAGCCGAACTTCCTCATGTGGACGCCCGTGGTACGACACGAGTGGGGCGGCCACCTCACGCTCGCCCGCCTCAACACCCTCCGCGCCTACGGCCGCCCCACCCCCTGACCGACCGGCCTCATCCGCCGTCAAGGGCCGTGCTGAGGGACGACGCCGAATCCGGGTCAGGCGTCTTCCGCGGAGGGCGGCGAAGGAGCGAGCAGCCGACCCATGGAGACGCCGCTCAATCGCTTGACGTCGTGCGAGAGGTGCGCCTGGTCGGTGTAGCCGCTCTCGACCGCCACCCGCGCCAGCGGCACTCCCGACCTGGCCAGCCGCAAGGCCCGCTGGAACCGCACGATCCGCTGCAGCACCTTCGGCGAGTAGCCGAACGACGACACCGACCGCCGATGCAGCTGGCGCTCGCTCAGCCCGAGGTCCCGTGCCACCTGCCGCACCGAGGAGCCCTCCCGCAGGGCCCCGGCGATGGCGGGCGCGGCAGGGTCGGGCGGGTCCGTGGCGCGCAGTCGTTCGGTCAGCTCCTCCAGCGTGAGGTCCGAGGGAAGCCCCAGGTCCTCGAACGGGACCCTGCCGTCCTTCAGCTCCTCCACCGGAACGCCGAGCACCCCGCCTAGCGCGCCGGGTCTGAACCTGATGCCTTTGTAGACGTCGCCCGCGCGCAGCCGTACCGGCATCGGCCCCGTGTCGGGCCCCGCCACGTGAGGGCCGCCGGGCGCCCAGATCAGGTCGACGCACGCGTCGGGCACGACGAGCTGGATGCCCTCCTCGGTACCGTCCTGCTCCCAGAGGCAGGCGATCCGCCCGGCGAGCGGCGCTCCTGGACTCCGTTCGACGTACATGGAACCAACGCTAGGCCCCACGTCCGACACTTCGCCGTGCGACCACGGTGGGCAGGGTTACCGGGTGCTTGCCGTACCGGATGGATCAGGAGGGGGCGGGGAGGTCGAGCCGCCGGAGATGAGGGCCGCCGCCCATCGGGCGGACGGGTCGCTGTCGATCAGCAGCGCGCGCGTGAGCAGGCTGAGCGGGATCGCGAGCAACGCGCCCAGCGGCCCCAGCACGAACGTCCACACGATCAGCGACAGCAACGTCATCGTGGTGGAGAGCCCGACCGCGTCCCCCAGGTACTTCGGCAGGATGAACGACTGGAACACCACGTTGATCACGCTGTAGGCGACGATGACGAGGATCATCTGCCGCGAACCGCCGTCCAGCAGAGCGAGGAGTGCGGGAGGCAGCAGGCCGAGCACGAAGCCGATGTTCGGGATGTAGGTGGTGATGAGCGCCAGCACCCCCCACAACAGTGGCAACGGCACGCCGAGCAGGGCGAGCACGCACACATCGAGCGCAGAGCAGATGAGTCCGAACACGGTGGAGACGACCAGGTAGCGCCTGGTCCTGCCGGCGAACGTGGTCAGCGCGGTGACGAGGGCGGGCTTGTGGTCCCTGCCCGCGGCGAGGAGCTTCGCGGTGACCGGCGCGTCGAGTGACATCGCCAGCAGCAGCACCACCATCAGGAACAGGCTCGACAGCACGCCCAGCAGGCTGGTCAGCAACGTCTGCACGATGCCCAGCACTCTGCCGGGATCGTACGACTGCACGGCCTTGTTGAGCTGCTCGTTGCTGATGCCGTGAGAGACGGCGAACAGTTGCGCCTCGGCCAGCAGGTCCTGGAACTGCGTGGCGTAGGTGGGCAGGATCGAGGCCAGCTGTATGACGGACACGGTCAGCACCGCGACCATCCCGAGCAGGACCAGCACGACGACCAGGAACGGCACCGCCACCTGCACCCACGTCGGCGAACCCCGGCCGGCCAGCCAGCCGCGCACGGGCGAGACCGCGATCACCAGCACCAGGGCCAGAAGCACCGGGCCGGCGATCGAGGCGACCTCCCGCAGCCCGAACAGCGCGACGACCGCGCTCGCGGTCGTCAACAGCACGATCAGCGCCCGTGGAGACGAGTGATCACTCACCTGTGTTTCATACCCACCAATGTCGGTTTGGTACGGCAAAGCGGGATCTGTCGCGGGTAGGGCGGTGGGTTGATTTGACGGTTGGCGGAGTCGTACATAGAGTTCACCAGTCCCACCCAGTCGGCGATCATCGTCGGCTGTCCAGGGAGACCCAACAAACATC
>NZ_JBEZDO010000056.1:0-30131 GCF_040648355.1 Nonomuraea sp. NPDC049152
GGGGGGGGGGCCGCCCACGGCGGCCCCCCCCCGGCTTGACCGGCCGCGGGCTGGGGCCGGCCCCCCATTCAACCCCGGGGGGGGGGGGGGGCCGGGGGGGGGGGGGGGGGGCCCCCCCCCCCCCCCCCGCGACAGGTCGAGGACGACGATGTCGCCAAGGGGTCCACGCAAGATCAACCTCCAGTGGTGGTGGCCGAGCTTATGGCCTTACCAGCCTTTCAGGCGAGAGCCCTCGCTCGACAGTCAGGTCCCTGTTCCACCATGACAGGATCGGACGAATGGATCACCTGGTGAAACGCATCATGGAGCGTCCGCCTTCCTGCGGCCTCACCCGTGTCGTCGCGGTCGACGGGCCCGCGGGGTCGGGCAAGACGACGTTCGCCGGGCGGCTGGGTCCCGCGCTCGGCGCCCAGGTGGTGCACAGCGACGACTTCCCCGTGCCGTGGGAGCAGGGTCCAGGGCCGTGGTTCGCCGAGCTGGAGGCACGGGTGCTGCGCCCGCTCGGCGAAGGCAGGCCAGGCGCCTTCCGCCGCTACGACTGGGCGCGCGGGGTCTACGCCGAGGAGGTGTCCGTGCCCGTCGCGCCCGTGCTGGTCATCGAGGGCGTCGGCACGGCCCGCCGTACCGCGCCCGTGTCATTCAGGGTGTGGGTGGAGGCGCCGAGGGACGTGCGCATGGCCAGGGTGCTGGAACGCGACGGACCCGAGCTCGAACCGCGGTGGGTGGAGTGGTTCGCGGCGGAGGACAGGTGGTTCGCCGAGGACGGCACCAGGCGGCGGGCCGACGCCGTCCTCGACTTCTCCTAGCCCAGGTGTCCCACCTCGTTGAACGCCAGCAGCTCGAGCCGCCCGTCCTTCGACGCCCACGTCGAGACGGAAGCGTTCATGATCGGCGCGTGGACGTGGACGGCGGCCAGCTCGGTGTCGGGCGACTCCTCGATCACGTGGCGCAGGATCAGCACCACCGAGTCGTGCGCGACGATCAGCACCCGCCGCCCTTCGGCCCACCCGCGCAGGTCGCCGAGGAAGCGCCTGAGCCTGACCGCCACGTCGCCGAACGACTCGCCGCCAGGCGGGCGGTAGCCGTACTCGCCCTCGGCCAGCAGCCGCGCCGTCTCCTCGGGGAAGCGCTGCTCCATGGCGGCCCGGTTGCAGTGGCGCAGGTCGCCCCACTCCCTGTCGCGCAGCCGCGCGTCGACTCTGACGGGCAACGGCCCCACCCCCCACGCCTGGTGGGCGAGGCTCCAGGTGTCCAGCGCCCGCAGGTACGGCGAGCACCAGACGATCTCGGGGGCCTCCCCCTCGGGCAGCGACCTGAGGACCGCGCCCAGCGCCGCCGCCTGTGACCGGCCCAGCTCGGTGAGGGTGATCTCGTGGTCCTCGCGCTCGTAGACGAGGGGGACGCCGACGGACTCACCGAAGGCGAGGTTCGCCTCGCTCTGGCCGTGCCGTACCGCCATGATGCGCTGGGGGTCGCTCATGCGGATCATTGTGCAGCGATCACCGGGCCTGCGCGCGCGGAACGTGACGAGATCATCCGCTCTCGCCGGCCCGAAAGTCCCGTGCCCATCGGCGAAGGAGGGCGGGCGGCGAGTGGACGGCGGGCCCCTTCCGCGCGGAGAAGCTTGGCCTCGAGCTGGGTCGGCTGACCGAAATCTAAAGCTCCTGCGAGGTTCCGGTAAAGGCCGAAATTCTGAATCAGGCGCTCAGGACCTTGGCGAGGGCCTCGGTGACGTCGGCGGCGCGGGCGGGCTCGTCCATGAGCATCGACTGGCGCACCCACACGACGCTCTCTGAAGCGGCCTGCGTGGCGGGGCACGGCTCCACGCGGGCGCCCGCGTCGGTGAGCGCGCCCATCGTGCCCAGCGGCGGATAGCCGGCGTCCAGCGGCACGCCCTCGGCCGCCATCGCCTCCAGCAGGAACGCGCGGTCGACCGGCCGCTCGAACCGGAGCATGAGCAGGTGCCGCGAGTCACGGGTGGTGCCCTCAGGCTGCGGTACGGCACGCACGGGCAGGTCGCCGAGGTCGAGGGCGGCGCAGAACGCCTCCCTCCGGTCGATCTCGGCGTCCAGCCGGTCGAGCCACGGCGTCAGCAGGGCCGCCTGAATCTCGGTCAGCCGCAGGTTCCAGCCGACGGCCGGATGGCCGTACCACTGGCCGCCGAGCTTGCGGCCGAGGTTGCACACCGACCAGATCGCCTCGTGGACCGGCTCCTCACGGCAGACGATCAGCCCGCCCTCCCCCGCGGTCATCGCCTTGCTGGCCTGGAAGCTGTAGACGCCCGCGTCGCCGAGGCCGCCGATCGGGCGGTCGTGGTAGGTGGCGCCGTGCGCCTGGGCCGCGTCCTCCACGACGACGAGGCCGTAGCGGGCGGCCAGCTCGTTGAGCGGGTCCATGTCGGCGGGGCTGCCCGCCAGATGGACCGGCATGATCGCGACCGTCTTCGCGGTGATCGCCGCCTCGGCGGCCGCCGCCGACAGGTGCAGGTCCACCGGGTCGACGTCGACGATGACCGGGGTCGCGCCGGTGAGCAGGACCGAGGTGGCAGAGGCGACGAAGGTGTAGGCGGGCACGATGACCTCGTCGCCTGGCCCGACCCCGAGGCCGCGCAGCGCGGCGAACAGGCCGAGCGTGGCGTTGCCCACGGCCACGCCGTACGGCACGCCCGAACGGGCGGCGAAGGCGGCGGTCAGGTCGGAGACGGCCGAGCCGCCCTGGGTGGCGCCCCACAGGCCGCTCTCCAGCACGTCGGTGACCAGCTTGCGCTGCGCGTCGTCCATGGGCGGCGGCCAGGAGGGCCACGGGGTGGAGCGGACGGGGGTGCCGCCGTGCAGGGCGAGGGTCACGGGAGTCCTCCGGATGATCGGGCGAGTACGCGGGCCAGGTTGCCACCTTGGATGAGCGCCCTGTCGGCCTCGTCGAGCGGCGCGAGGGCGACGCGGCCGTATCCGGCGCGCAGGTCGAGGAAGCAGGAGTCGGAGCCGAACACGACCCGGTCCGCGCCTGCGAGCTCGGCCAGCCTGGCGATCCAGCGGCCGGTCATCTTCGAGCCGCAGGTCTCCAGGTAGAGGTTCGCGTGGTCGGCCGCCAGGCGGGCCGCGCGGGCGAAGCCGTACGGCCAGAGCCCGGTGTGCCCCATGAGCAGCGGCACGTCGGGATGACGGCCGGCCACGACCGCGAACCGGGCGGGGTCGCTCCACGGGGAGTCGGTCTGCCCGTGGGCGAGGACCGGCAGGCCGAGCTCCCAGACCGGGTCGTAGCGCGGGTCGTCGAGCGGGCACTGGTGCACGTCGGGATGGATCTTGACGCCCCACACGCCCTCGGTGACGAGCGGGGTGCGGTGGTGGGGGTTGTGGACCTGCCAGACGCCGAACCTGCCGGGGTGCCGCTCGGCGATCTCGAAGGCCAGGCGGTTGCCCTCGGCGGCGTCGGGCCCGACGCCGAGCAGGTGGCTGATGCCCATGGCGTCGATGCCCAGCCTGTCCATGAGGCTGACCAGGCCCTCGGCGGTCGGGTCGGGGATGAGGAAGTCGGGCCAGGTGCCGACGTGACCGTGTGCGTCGAGGATCACAGCAGGTCACCTCCTGCCGCGATGAGCTCGACGTCCTTGTCGGGCAGCTCCAGGTGGTCGAGCAGGAAGCGGGGCCCGCAGTCGTCGAGGATCGGCGCGCCGGTGCCGAAGACCAGGCGGCGCGCGCCGAAGCGCTCGGCCAGCCACTCGACGGCGCGCTGGGTGTTGACCGTCCCCATCTCCAGCCAGACGGCGGGCGCCTCCGACATCAGCTCGGCGATCGCGCGCAGCCTGCGGTAGCCGGGGTTGAGCAGGAGGATCCGCTGGCCCGGCAGGTGCCTGGTGAGGGCGAGCAACTGCGCGGGCGAGGTCTCCTCGAGGTCGATGGCCATGATCGTGTCGAGCGCGGCCAGCCAGCGGAGCGCGACGGGTCCCGTGAGGTCGAACCTGTGCCGTTCGGGGCAGAGCCGCATCATCGGGACCCGCCACTCGGGGATGTCCGCGAACGCCTCGGGGACGACGACGGGCACGGGGATCAGTCGGGGGTCGTCGAGCGCGAAGAGCGCCTGGTTGCCCGCCTGGGCGTCGGAGTACAGGCTCAGGGTGTGGGTCACGTAGGCCTGTTCGATGCCCAGGCGGTCCATCTCGGGCCGCGGGTCCTCCGGCAGGTCGTCGAAGGGCACGGGCCCGATGAGGCGGTGCGCGTCAATCAATTTCGGCACAGACCGAAACCTAACTCTGTGGGCACCTGGGGTCAAGCCCGATCCTGGCCAGCTCCCTGCCCGACAGGGCCCAAGCGTGCCACGAGCCGGGCTCGAAGTGCAGCTGGGGGTTGGTGTACCACTCGTCGCCCAGGCCCGTGGCCAGGAGCTTGGCCTCCGCGCCCAGCACGTAGGCGTTGCCGCCGCCGAAGAAGGTGGAGGCGAAGACCTTGCCCCTGTGCACGGTCAGCTCGCCGTAGCCCGACAGCGTGCCCTGGTACTTGATGGCCCTGGTCGCGAGGTCCAGCGCGATCCAGGCGCCCGAGTTGCGCTTGTAGACGCCGTAGAGCAGGCCGCCGTGGACCTTGACGTCCTGGAAGGTCCGGTAGCCCGCGACCGGGTCCAGCTGCCAGCGCACCGTACGCGTCCGCAGGTCGAAGGCCGCCACCGAGGCCGAGGTCTTCGTCGGCGGGGTGCCGCCGCCGCCCAGCACGTCGCCGCCCAGGTAGACGACGCCGGCGGCCGAGTCGAGCGACAGGCTCATCAGGCTCTGGTCGGGGATGACGCCCTCGTAGACGTCGATCGTGCCGGTGTCGGGGTCGACGATCGACAGCGCGCCGTTGAGCTTGGCGCCCAGCGGGGCGGAGGCGACCAGCAGCTTGTCGGTGCGCGGGTCGTACTCGATGTCCCACGGGCGCTGCTGGCCGTGACCGAGGAAGCCGACGCTGGTGACCTTGTCGGTTCTGATGTCGATGGAGACGATCTGGCCGCTGGGGTAGATGGCGGCGTAGATCTTGTTGCCGCGCCGTACCAGGTCCTTGGGTTCGCCGGGTACACGGAAGCGGCGGTGCTGTCCCGTGCGCAGGTCGCGCACGTCCATCGAGAAGTGGCCGCCGATGTAGACGGCCCTGTTGGGCACCACGAGCATGCTCTGCGGGCGTTCGGCGCCGCTGGGCAGGCCCGCGTCGATCAGGTCGACGAACTCGGAGGTGGCCGAGGCCAGGTCGAGCGACCACATGCCGCCGCTGCCCGAGAAGCCGACCAGCGTGCCAGGCCCGGTGAGCTCGAGGCGTCTGGTCTCGTCACCCGGCGAGGGCGCGTCGGCGACCTTGGTGAGCGCGGTGTCGCCCGTGCGGTAGCTGTAGACGGTGCCGTCGGGCCTGCTGGTGCCGTAGACGGTGCCGTCGGAGGTCGACACGAGCGCGTCGAGGCCCGCTCCCGTCTCGACCCGCCTGGCGTCGCCGCCGTCCTTGCGGACGTCGATCAGCGTCGTGCCGCTGACGGCCAGGATCCTGTCGCCGTGCGGGGCGACCACGCCGATGCCGGTGGGGCCCTGCGCCAGCTCGCGCACGGCCCCGCTCTGGCGGTCGATCGCCACGAGCTTGCCCTTGTCGAGCAGGCCCGCGTAGACGTTGTCGGCGTCGGCGGCGACCGACCTGACGTAGCGCTCGCCCGCCGCGAGCACGCCGAAGTTGCGCACGGCGCCGGTGTCGGGCTTGTACTCCCACACCCTGCCGTCGGGGTAGGTGCCCGCGTAGATCGTGCCGTCGGGGGCGGCGGCCAGGCTCCAGACGAAGCCGCCGTTCCTGCCGAAGGAGTGCAGGTGCTTCACCTCGCCGGTGGCCAGGTCGAAGCTGTAGAGGTCGGGGACGGGGTAGGTGCCCGCGTAGACTTTCCCGCCCGAGACCGCGGTGGCCCACGCGCCCTCGGGCTCGCCCGTGGCGGGCGCGTCGGGCAGGGTGGCGCTCCTGACGACCTTGCGGGTGGCCAGGTCGAACTCGGCCAGCACGGGCGGCTTCTGGCCTCGGGTCACCAGATAGGCCTTGCCCTCGTGCACGGAGGCGCCGACGATGGCGCCGGTCACGGAGGCGGGGCCGAACCTCTCCACCGTGAGGGGTTGGCAGGTGGCCGCCTCCGCGGGGGCGGCGGCGGTGAGGAGCGCGGCGGCCAGCGCCACGACGAGTGTTCTCAAGGGGTCACTTCCTGGCATCGGGGCAGTAAGGCTGACAGCGGTCGCGGCACGAGCGGGCCTCCACCTGTTGCTCGATTTTGGCCCAGACCGTAATGTTCTGAGCGCGAATAGTCAATGGAGGCGATTGTGACGGCGTTCGACGCGCGCGGGTTGGTCGGGGAGCTCACGGTGACGCTCGACGTGGACGTGCTGGTCGGCGCCTACGCCGACAGGGACGGGCCACCCGGCACGCCGGAGGCGGTCATGGAACGGCTGGCCGAGCACCGGATCCAGGCCGGGGCCGTGGCCTCGCTGCGGGCGGCGCTGTTCGACATGCGCTCGGGCAACGCCGAGGTACTCGCCATGGAGGGGGCCGTCCCCGTGGGCACGCTCGACCTGCGCGACCCCATCGGCTCGGTGCGCGAGATGGAACGGCTGGCCGCCCTCGGGGTGAAGGCGATCAGGCTCTTCCCCGACGAGCAGGGCGTCGAGGCGGGCTTCCCGTCCGTACGGCACGTCGCCAGGCGGGCGGCGGCGCTCGATCTCGTGGTGCTGACCGGCGGGGACGTGCGGCGCTTCTGGCAGCCGTTCTCGGGCCTCGGCGCCAAGGTCGTCTTCCTCGACACGCACTTCTACCACCTGGGCGACTTCCTCGTGGTCGCGGGGGACGAGCCCGGCTTCCACACCTCGACGCGGCTGCTCAACTCACCGGACGCGCTGGAGACCGTCCCCGCCGACCGGCTGCTGTACGGCTCCCGCACCCCCCACTACGAACCGCTCGTCCCGCTGCTGCGGCTGGCGACCAGCGGCCTGAAGCCCGATGAGATCACCGCCGTGGCGGGCGGCAACGCGAGGAGACTGCTCGGTTGACCTCCTCCCCACGGCTGAAGCCGGGGGACTCCAACCCTCGCGGGTTGGGTTTCCTGCTTCACCGCCGGCCGCCCGCCCAGCTTGCGCCGCTTGGGTCTTACACCAGCTCCACAGGCGTTTCACCTCTCGGCCAGCCCGGCCGCGAGGATGTTCTTCGCCGCGTTCACATCCCGGTCATGGGACGCACCGCACGCGCATTCCCAGGTCCGGACGTCCAGCGGCATCGTGGCTTGCAGAGCCCCACACGCCGAGCACAGCTTGGAGGAGGGAAACCAGCGGTCGATCACGACCAGCTCCCGCCCGTACCAGGCCGTCTTGTACTCCAGCATGCCGCGCAGTTCCCGCCAGCTCGCGTCCGAGATGGCGCGCGCCAGGCGGTGATTCTGGACCATGTTGCGGACGGTCAGGTCTTCCACGGCGATCACTTGAAAACTCGTGCGGCACCGTGCCCCATTTCCTCCCCAGGGCCGAAGCCTGGTGTCTCCACTCTTCAGGAGTTCGGATGATCGTCGACGTGCACGCGCACTGGGGTCCATGGTTCTTCGCCATGGACGTGGCCGAGGCCAACAGGGCCACCATGGACCGCTACGGCATCGACGTGTCGATCGTGTCGGCCACCGAGGCGGTCATCTACGACGCGGCGTCGGGCAACAGGGCTCTGGACGCCTGGCTGGCCGGGACCGACCGGCACTACGGGTACGTCACGGTCAACCCGCGCAGGCCGGCCGACGCCGAGCGGGACCTCGACGAGTACCTGCCCACGGGGCGCTTCGTCGGCGTGAAGATCCACACCGACTACACCGGCTCCCCCGTCACCTCGCCGCAGCTGCGCGAGGCGCTGGCCCTGGCGGCCTCCCGCGACGTGCCCGCCCTCGTCCACACGTGGGGCCGCTCGGTGCTCGACCTGGCGCAGGCCTGCCTCGACACGCCCGGCCTGCGGGTCATCGCGGGGCACATGGGCGCCGACGGCTTCCCCTACGCGATCGAGGCCGCGGCCGCCTGCGACCGGCTCTACCTCGAACCGTGCTACTCCCACGCACCGGCCGGCCGGATCGCCGCCGTGGTCGCGGGCGTCGACGAGGACCGGCTGCTGTTCGGCACGGACTCCACGCTCATCGATCCCGCCTCGGCCTTCGGCGCCGTCGCGGCGGCGAGGCTCTCGCCTTCGGCGGCCGAGGCGATCGCGTGGCGCAATGCCGTACGGCTTTTCGGTCTGGACATTACGGCCTAGGCCGTTATAGCGTGCGGCGAAACTTCACAAGGGAGCCAGCGAATGATCCCGCGCCGCCGATTCCTCCAAGCCGCCGCCGCGTCCGCGGCGGCGGCGACCCTCCCGGCCACCCCCACGCTCGCCGCGGCCCGCGAGCCGGAGGGCACGCTCACCGATCTCGGCCCCGCCAGCGTCGCCAGCCCGCTGGGCAACGGCGAGTTCGTCGGCAATGTGCTCTACATGGGCTCGCGAGGCCTGTCGCCCAACGTCGTGGGCGCATGGGACCTCGGTACCGACAAGGTCACCGCGCACTACGAGATCCCCACGGGCGTGGGCGTCTGGGCCATGTGCAAGGTAGGCACCGACGTCTACGTCGGCACCCACTCCAGGTCCGACCTCTACAAGATCGACACGCTGACGGGGACGACGACCAAGCTCGCCGAGTACCCCGACCACTTCATCTGGACGATGGCGTCCTCGCCCGACGGCAAGATCTACATGGGCATGTCGGAGCCCGGCAGGGTGGTCGAGTACGACCCGGCCACCGGCGCCAGCCGCGACCTGGGCCAGCCCGTGCCCGGCGAGTCGTACGTGCGCAGCATCCAGGCCGACGCCGACTACGTCTACGCGGGCATCGGCACCAACGCCCACCTCATCGCGATCGACAGGAAGACCGGCGAGAAGCGCGACCTGCTGCCCGCCGAGCTGGCCGACCGCGACTGGGTGTCGAGCATGTCGAGCTCGGACACGCACGTGGCGGGCGGCGTGCTGTCGCTGGCCGAGCTGGTCGTGATCGAGAAGGCGAACCCGGCCAACTACAAGATCGTCAAGGCGACCGCGCCCGGCGAGAAGTACGTGGTCTCCGTGCTCGTCCACGACGGCTGGGTCTACTTCGCAGGGCGCCCGTCCGGCACCTTCTACCGCTACCACATCGCCACCGACAAGCTCGAAGTCCTCGGCGTGCCGTTCTTCGAGGCGGCCACGAGCAGGATCCTGGAGCACGAGGGACGCGTCTACGGCATCCAGGACCCCGGCATCTTCGTCTACGAGCCGGCGACCAACAAGATCGACTACTTCAGCCACGTGCAGCGCGGCTACCGGGCCGCCGCGGAGGCGCCCATGTCGGTGCACTCGGACGGCGAGTACGTCTACGTCGGCGGCAAGAGCGGCGCCGACATCCACGAACTGGCCACCCGCAAGGTCACCAGGCTGTCCATCCCCGGCGAGCCCAAGACCATGATCACCGTCAGGGGCACCACCTACCTCGGCGTCTACACCCAGGCCGCCCTCTACTCCCACCGCATCGGCGACCCGGAGGCCAAGCTGCTGTTCCGCACGGGACACAACCAGGACCGGCCGCGCGACCTGGCCTACGACAGGCACACCGGGCTGATCGCCATGCCGACCCAGTCGGAGCCAGGACACCCCAACGGCGCGCTCGACGTCTACGACCCGCGCAGCGGCAAGGTCGACACCTACCGGCCCGTCGTGGAGCGGCAGACGGTCGCCTCGGTGACCGCGCTGCGCGGCGTCGTCTACCTCGGCACCAGCACCCAGGAGGGCCTCGGGGCGCCGCCGGTGACGCCGACGGCCCGCCTGGCCGCCTTCGACCTGCGCAGGCGCGAGAAGCTGTGGGAGATGGAGCCGCTGCAGGGCATCGGGACGATCACCGGGCTGAAGCACACGCCGCTCGCGGTCTACGGGATCACCAACACGGGCGTGCTGTTCGAGTACGACCTGCTGCGCAAGAAGATCACCCGGACGCTCAAGGTCAACGGCAGGGGCGGCGACCTGCTCATCGCCGGTTTCACCGCCTACACCAGCGACGTGGACGCGGTCTACAGGATCAACCTGGTGTCGTGGACGTCGAAGCCGATCGTGACGGGGCTGGCGAGCGACTGGTTCGGCGGCGGATCGAAGCTCAACATCGACCCCTCCAACCAGGCCCTCTACGGCATCAAGGGCCGCAATCTGGTCCGCATCGCCATCTCCCCCTACAGCTGACCGCGTCGAAAGGCGGCCCCTTGCCCACGGCTCGGGGCCGGCCGTCCCGGGGCCCTCCTGTCCCCTCCCGTTCCCGATGAGTACCCATCTCGACATCCAGGGAAGGATCGCGACGAAGGTGGGTGCCCAAGTGCTAGACCTTCATGATGGCGACACGATCGCCGCAAAGGACTGTGAGGTCGTCAGGATCAGAGGTGAGCACGAGCACGTGACCTGGAGCGGCGAGCGCGGTGGCACAGACCATGGCGTCGATGGCGTACTTGTGACCGTGCAGGCCCGCATCCGCCAGCAGCGCCGCCGCGTGCCGCGCGATGGGCTCTGTGACAGGTTCGACGACGACACGCGACAAGGTCCATTCGAGCGCGGACCGTCTGATTCGTGGGTGCACCACCTCAACGAGAGTGGCCGCGCTCGTGATGACACGCAGGTCGTCAGCTCTGGCCAGGGCGAGCCAGGCGGTCAGCTCGCGATCGCGCAGCACGGCCTTCGCGAGTCCTTCACTGTCCAGGACGATGGTGCCGCTTGGTGTGGATCGGACTGACTTCACGCGGCGGTCGTTCCTGAGCCGCTCAGGCGCTCACGGGCGCGCTGAAGCTGGTCACGCCTCGCCTGGACTTCCTCCTCCGTGATCGGACCGTGTTCGGCCTCAGCGACGGCGATGAGCTCGTTGAGGGCGTCGCGCTCGATCTGGCGGGCCACCGCGGCGGCGACGTACGCGGACAGACCGGAAGGGCCGCTACGAGCGCGTGCGGCCTCCGCGATGTCACGCGGCATGGTGATCGAGTATTTCTGAGTAGGCTCGCTCATGCTACTCATCCTACCAACGATGCCCCACGTCCACGTTCGTGAGACGAAGCAGCTCGGGCGCGCCTCAGGCTGACGCGGCGATGACCGCGGCGCGCTCGTCCTCGGGCAGTCCAGGGCCGTACGGGTCGTGCGCGTGGGACTCCGGGATCAGCCCCTCTGCGGCGGCCAGCCAGAGCATGCGCTGGACGTAGCCCTCCATCGGCGCGGTGAAGGTGGCGGCGGCGAGCCGGTCCAACCTGGCCGACGCCTTCTCGAAAGCCCGCAGGTCGTCAGCCCCGAAGGCCCGCATGACGGCCGCCGTCGTCTCCACCGACGCGGCGGCGATGCCGACGAGAGCCGCTTCGGCGCCCCACAGCAAGGAGGGGCCGAACATGCGGTCCTCCCCCGTGATCGCCAGCCTGCCCGCCTCACGGGTCATGGCGATCGTCTCCTGGCAGCCCATGGCGTCCGACAGCAGCGCCGTCTTGAGTCCCGCGACGCCGGGATGGCGCAGGATCTCGGCGAGGACGGCCGGCGGGCAGGGCGCGGTGTACAGGTCGAACGCGATCATCGGCAGTCCCGCGGCCTGCCACACGGCCTCGTGCTCGGCCACCCTGTCGCCCTGCGAGGGGAACACGAGCACGCCGTCGGCGCCGAGCTCGGCCGCGGTCCGCGCGTCGGCCACGGTCCTGGCGGCCGCCTCCTCCCCGGAGGAGCCGCCGACGCCCACGATGACGGGCACGCCGGCGGTCCTGGCGCGCAGGATCAGCTCGCGCCTGAGCCCGGCGGTCAGGAAGGGGCCGCGGCCGGTGTGGGCGAGCACGGCGAGGGCGTCGGCGCCCGTGGCGACGAGCCGGTGGAAGTACCGTTCGGCGAGGTCGAGGTCCACCTCGCCCGAGCGGGTCATCGGGGTCGCGGCGGCGGCAACCAGCGCGCCGCGCAGGCGGTCGCGCAACCGGGCGGCCCGCGTGTCGATTGCCGTGCTCATGATCGCTCCCTCACCGGACGTTTCGGGCGTCCAGCGTAGGCCGTCCCCGGCCGAAGCGGTGAGCCGGCTACTTCAGGCCGGTCATCGCGATGCTGTTGACCAGGTAGCGCTGCAGCAGGAAGAACACCAGCAGGCAGGGGACGGCCGAGATGGCCGCGGAGGACATGATCATCGACCACTGCAGTTCCTCCGTGCGCAGGACCGTCAGGCCGACCGTCAGCGTCCTGGTCGCGTCGCTCTGCGACATCACCAGCGGCCACAGGAAGTCGTTCCAGTGCCACAGGAACACGAACACGCCCAGCGTGGCCATGATCGGCTTGGTGAGCGGCACCACGATCGTCCAGTACACGCGCAGCTCGGAGGCCCCGTCCACCTTGGCCGCGTCGAACAGCTCGTCGGGCAGCCCGAGGATGAACTGGCGCATCAGGAAGACGGCCTGCGAGTTGGCGAGGGTCGGCACGATCAGGCCCCAGAAGGTGTCGACGCCGCCCAGGTCGGAGATGAGCACGAAGACGGGGATCAGCGTCGCCTGGAAGGGCACCATCATCGTGGCGAGGAACGTCCAGAGCATGGCGTCGCGGCCGGGGAAACGCTTCTTGGCGAAGGCGTAGCCGGCCATCGAGGCGGTGATCAGGATGACCACCACGGAGACGGCCGAGTAGATCAGCGAGTTGAGCGTCCACTGGGCGAACCCGGACGCCGACAGCACCTGCGCGATGTTGTCGAAGGTCAGCGAGTCGGGCCACTGCACGGGAACCGTGGGCTTGCCCTTGGGGCTGAGCGCCACGATGATCATCGCGATGAACGGCGTGACCGTCAGCAGCGACATGACCGCGAGCAGGGCGTACAGCGCCCACCTGCCGCGTGGCCGGCTGGGCTTCACCTTGGCGGGGACGGTGGTGGCGGCGGGGCGGGTGGCGGTGAGCGTCACGTGTTCCCCCTGCCGAGGAAGCGGCGCTGGATCAGCGAGACGGCCAGCACGATGACGAACAGCACCATGCCCCACGTGGCCGCGTAGCCGAACTCGAAGAACCTGAAGCCGCGCTCGTAGATGCCGTAGATGAGCGTGTAGCTGGCCTTGGCGGGCCCGCCGCCGGTCATCACGTAGATGGTGTCGAAGACCTGGAACGAGCTGATCGTCTCGATCACCACCACGAAGAACAGGGCCGGCTTGAGCAGCGGCAGCGTGATGCTGCGGAAGCGCTGCCACGCGCCGGCGCCGTCGACCCTGGCGGCCTCCATGTAGGAGCCGGGGATGGCCTTCAGTCCCGCCAGCAGGATCAGCATCGAGTAGCCGAACCCCTTCCAGCAGGAGACGACCGCCAGCGCGGGCAGCACCAGCGCGGAGTCCTCCAGCACCTGGAGGGGGCCGAGGTCCATCTTGGCGAGCAGGCCGTTGAGCAGCCCGTCGAACTCGTAGATCCAGCGCCAGATGATGCCCGCGAACACGAAGCTGGTCACGTAGGGCAGGAAGAGCATGCTGCGGAACAGGCCCCGCATGAAGATCACCGCGTTGAGGAGCAGCGCGGTGCCGAGCGAGACGAGCACCGTCAGCGGTACGAAGATCGCCGCGTACACCAGGGTGACGCGCAGGCTGGCCCAGAAGTTCGGGTCGTTCCACAGCCGGACGTAGTTGTCCGCGCCGATGACCTCCCATTCCCCGCCGATGTTCCAGTTGGTCAGGCTCATGCCCGCCGCACCCAGCGTGGGGAAGATCCGGAAGATCAGGAACAGGACGAGCACGGGCAGGACGAACAGCAGTCCAGTGACCGGGTCACGCAGGCGATGACGCACCGGGGTTCACACCTTTCCTGAAAAGCAGGGCCTTCCCGAAGGAAGGCCCCCAATCGTTTCAGCTGCCGCTGGACAGCAGCTCGTTGGCCTCCTTGGCCGCGGCGTCGAGGGCGGTCTTGGCGTCCTCCTTGCCGAGCAGCGCCGCCTGGATGTGCGACGCGACCATGGCCATGACCTGTCTGGCCTTCGGGTGGGTGTCACCGGGGAAGGCGAACTCCAGCGACTTGGCGAACTCCTTGGACGCCTCGGTCTGCCCGGGGATCGTCACGTCGGTCCGCGCGGAGAAGAAGCCGGACTCCTTGGCCAGTTCGGCGCCCACCGCAGGGGAGGAGATGTAGGCGGCGAACTTCTTCGCGGCGTCCTTGCTCTTCGAGTGCTTGGCCACGACGAGTCCGCCGGGGATGCCGAACGCGACCCGCTTCTTACCCTCGAGGGGCAGGCCGACGCCGACGTTCTCCTGGCCGATGGCGGCGCCGAGCTGCTCGACCATGCCCGCGGTGGCCGCGTGGTACATCGCGCTCTTGCCGCCGGCCAGCGGGCCGCCCTCGATGTCGTTGCCCTTGCTCGCGGTGTTCTCGGGCAGGCCGCCCGCGGTCTTCAGGTCGAGCAGGAACTGCAGGCTCTCCACGCCCTCGGGGCCGTTGAAGGCGACGGTCTTGCCGTCGGGGGCGAAGACGGTGCCGCCGTTGGCCCAGAGGATCGGGTAGAAGCTCTGGTTGAGCGAGACCTCCGGCTTGCCCGGGTAGTCGAGAACGGCGACCTTCTTGGCGGCCAGCTTCGGCGCGGCCGCCTTCAGCTCCTCCAGGGTGTCGGGGACTTCGGTGACGCCCGCTTCGGTGAAGAGCTTCTTGTTGAAGATCGGGGCGGTGATCGTCTGGTAGATCGGGACGCCGTAGAGCTTGCCGTCGACCGTCAGCGCGGTGAGCGCGTTGGGCAGGTAGGCGGCCTTGTCCTTGGCGATCACGTCGTCCACCGGCTCGAGCGTGCCCTGCTGGGCGTACTGCGGAATCTGGTCGGGTCCGAGCACGACCAGGTCGAAGCCCGTCTTCGAGGCCAGGGCCGTCGTGATCTTCTCCTGACGGCCGTCCCACGGCTGCTGGTCGATCTTGACGTCGACTGTCGGGTTGGCGGCCTCGAAGTCCTTCTCGACCTTGCCCCAGAACGCCTGGTTCTTGGCCTGGTCCGCGATCACGGGGTACATCCAGAGGGTAACCGTGCTCTTGTCCGACGCGCCTGAGCCACCGGACCCGCACCCGGCGATCACGACGCTCATGGCGGCCGCGATTCCGGCTGCCGCTACCTTCCTCATCGGCGGCTTCCTTTCATGAATACCGGTCCTGACCGAAACCTAGTGAGCGGGGAGACGGTCGGTCAATGCCCGATACACGAACGTAACTACGACCAGTCCCTGACCCGCTCGGCGACGAGCTGGACGTGCTCGTCGGTGTAGTGCTCGTTCCAGTCGATGACCAGCAGCGTCTCCGCCACCAGTCGCTCGGCCTCAGGGCATGCGTTGGGGGCGTAGCCCTCCAGGGGGTAGACCGACGCGCCGTAGATGGGGCCGCTCCACACCGGCGCCCTGTTCAGCGGTTCGCCGAGATAGCCGGCCCGCGCGGGGATCCCCGCGGCCCGCAGGTGCTCGGCCAGCCCCGCGGCCTTCCCGCCGGGCAGGACGAGGGGGAACAGCCACCAGGCGTGGCCCTCGGGGCGCGGCAGCCGTACCCCCGGCAGGCCCTCCAGGGCCTTGATGAGCTGTACGGCGGTGCGCCGCCTGGCCTCGAGGACTCCAGGCAGTTTGGCCAGCTGGGCGCGGGCCACGGCGGCCTGGAGCTCGGTGATGCGGTAGTTGAGGCCGAGGCTGGCGTGCGAGCGTCCGGTGGCGCGGTCCCAGCCCTTGTCGGAGAACAGGCGCATCCTGCGGGCCATGGCGTCGTCCTGGGTGATGACCAGGCCGCCGTCGCCGCAGGTGATGTGCTTCCACTGCTGGAGGCTGAAGGTGCCGACCTGGCCGACGGTGCCCGCGAGCCTTCCTCCGCCCACCCCTCGCGCGGAGACCTGGAGCTCCTGAGGGGATGGGGGATCGGGGAGTTCGGTGAGCCACGCCTGGGCGCAGTCCTCGATCAGGGTCAGGCCGTGCTCGTCGGCCAGGGCCCGCAGCTCGTCGATCCTGGCGGGCGCGCCGAACAGGTGGACCGCCATGATGGCCCTGGTGCGCGGCCCGATCAGCCTGGCCACCGCCTCAGGATCGAGATTGCCATCAACGGGGTCCACGTCGGCGAAGACAGGGACCGCGTTCTGCGCCAAGATGGGGGCCACGGTCCCGAAGTCCGTGATCGGCGTCGTGATGATCTCGTCCCCGGGATCAGGAGCCGCCGCCACGACCGACAGATGGAGGGCCGCGGTGCCTGAGCTGCACGCGATCGCGTGGCGGGAGCCGTACAGCTCCGCCATCTCGCGTTCGAGCGCCCGGCCCTCGTTCCCCCAGACGGAGTTGAGCATGCCCGAGCGGATCACCCGCTCGAGCGCGGCCACCTCCTCGTCGCCGAGCGTGCGGCCTTCGGGGTCTGCCATGGTTGGAAACTTCGGGGTCACGAGTTAACCTTTCGGTCTTGACCGTAATAATGCAGAGGGAGGCGTGGGTGGGTATCGTCATCGGGGTCGTCGGCCCGCACGATCTGGTCGACGACGTCGCGGCCACGTGCGAGGAGCAGCCGGGCGTGACGGCGCTGCGGCTCGACTACGACCACGAGTCGCAGGCTCCCGCGATCGTCGAGGCGCACGCCGCCACGGTGGAGGGCTGGCTCTTCACCGGCATCGTGCCGTACATGATGGCCCGCGACGCCGACGTGCTCACCCGGCCGGCGGCGTTCGTCGACTACTCCGGGGCGACGCTGCTGACCGCCCTGGTACGGCTCCAGCACGAGGGCCAGGACATCACGCGCCTGTCCATCGACACCCTGTCGGCCGCCGACGTCATCGCCACGTTCGAGGAGGCGGGGCTGCCCACCGAGCAGGTGCGCACGCTCCCCTACCGGCCCGAGATGACCTCCAAGAAGGCGGTGTCCTTCCACCGGCGCGGCGGCGACCACGCGGTGATCACCTGCCTCAGCTCGGTGCACGAGGCGCTGCGCGACGACATGCACGTGCTGCGCCTGGCGCCGTCGGTGCACTCGGTGCGGGTGGCGCTGCGCCAGCTCCTGCTGACCGCGGAGGGCCAGGCGCAGGAGGACGCGCAGATCGCGCTCGGCCTGATCGAGGTCGAGAGCGAGGAGGGGCTGCTGCGCGAGGCGGCGGCCCTCGGCGGCACGCTGGCCGCCTTCAGGGGCGGCACCCACCTGCTCGTCACCACGCGGGGACCGCTGGCCGACGCCACGGGCAACTTCACCGGGCTGCCGATGCTGTCGCGCCTGGTTGTGGCCAACCAGGTCGTCAGGGTCGGCTTCGGGCTGGGTCGCAGCGCCGCCGAGGCGGAGAGCCTGGCGCGCAGGGCGCTGGCCCGCGCCCGCCGCATCGGCGACGTGGCCGCCGTGCTGTCGCTGCGCGCCGACACCGACATCGTGCTGGAGTCGGTCGGCGCGCCCCCCCCGGGTGAGCAGAACCTGTCGGTGATCGCGCGCAGGGTCGGCCTCTCGGTGCCGACGCTGGAGAAGCTGCTCGAAGCCCGCGAGGCGGCCGGCGGCGAGCCGCTGACCACCAGGGAGATCGCCGAACGGCTCGCGGTGCAGCAGCGGACGGCGCGCCGCATGCTGCACCGGCTGGAGCTGGCCGGGCTGGCCGAGCGCACCGGCAATCTGACCAGCGGGACCAGCGGCCGTCCGCTGACCCTGTACCGGCTGACGCTCTAGGCGAGCCACCGGTCGAGGCCCTCGGCCACGAAGTCGTCGTCGCGCAGCCAGGGGTAGGCGCCCCACACGCGGTCGATCTCGGCGAGCTGTCCTGGCGACAGCTCCTCGGCGGGGTCGAGGCACCAGCGGCCGGCCAGCAGCCCCTGGCGGCGCAGGATCTCGTGGATGCCGGGGATGCAGCCGTGGAAGCCGTTGGCGGAGTCGAAGATGGCGGCGTTGGCGTCGGTGAGGTGGCCGTCGAGGCCGAGCAGCCTGCGCACGGCGGCGTCGTCGCCCGCGCGGGCGAGCTTGGCCTCGTCTAGCAGCTCGACCGCCTTCTTCACCCAGACCGCCCACTGGCCGAGCAGCCCGCCGACGAACTCGACCTCCACCTGGCGGCCGTCGACGATGACGCGGTGCGTGGTGATGAGGTCGGCCAGGATGTGGTCGTCGTTGCCCGTGTAGAGCGCCACCTCCTCGGCCCTGCCCGCCCTGACGACGCCGTGCAGCACGTCCAGCGTGCGGTAGCGGTCGAACGGCGCCACCTTGATCCCGACGACCGACTCGACGGCGGCCAGCCTGGTCCAGAAGTCGCGCGACAGCGTCCGGCCGCCCACCGCGGGCTGCAGGTAGAAGCCGATGACCGGCAGCACCTCGCCGACCGCGCGGGCGCGCTCGATCAGCGCGTCCTCGTCCAGCTCCCTGTAGGGGCTGAGCAGCACCATGTGGTAGCCGAGCGACCTGGCCAGCTCCGCCTCCGCCACCGCCTGCCGGGTCGGGCCCGTCGCGCCCGCCACCAGCACGATCTCGCGGCCCGCCTCGCGGGCGGTCTCGGCCGCCAGCTCCAGGACGGGCGGCAGCAGGTCGGTGCCGTGGATGGCGAACTGCGTGGTGTGCACCCCCACCGCCAGGCCGCCCGCTCCCGCGTCCACGTAGTAGCGGGTCAGCGCCCGCTGGCGGCGCTCGTCCAGCTTGCGGTCGGCGTCGAGCGCGAGCGGGTGCGCGGGAATGACCAGCCCGCGCCTGAACAGGTCGCGCACGGACGTCTGAGCCTCTGGAGCCGTGCTGAGCACGTCGCTTCCCCCTTGATCGATGATCATGCTGGTCAGAACCGGCCGTCGCGGCGCTCGAACTTCGTCGGCTTGCCGAGCAGCGGGCCGCCGTCGGCGATCCACGCGGCCGTGAGCTCGACCAGCTCGGCGGGCGTGAGCTCGGGGTAGCCGAACAGCCGGTGGCACTTGGCGGCGTTGGACAGCAGCGCGGTGGGCGCCTCCTCGCCGACGAACGCGGGCTCCTTGCCCAGCGCCCTGCCGAGGTCGAGCGCGGCCTGCCGTACCGAGATCAGCTCGGGTCCCGTCAGGTTGAGGACGAACGGCGGCGCGGCCGCGTGCAGCAGCGAGCGCAGCGTGACCTCGTTGGCGTAGCCCTGCCACACGATGTTGGCCATGCCGGTGGACACGTCGACGGGCTCCCCCGCGTGCACCTTCTGCGCCAGGTCGACGAGCACGCCGTAACGCATCTCGACGGCGTAGTTGAGCCGGATGAGGGACAGGCGGGTGCCGTACTTCTCGCTGAAGTGCGACATCACCCGCTCCCTGCCGAGGCAGCTCATCGCGTACTCGCCCACGGGGTCCGCGGGCGTCTCCTCGGTGGCGCCGCCGCTGGTCACAGGGACCAGCGGGTAGACGTTGCCGGTCGACAGCGCCGCGATCCTGCTGCCCCTGAACCGGTCGGCGACCCGGCCCGGCAGATAGGAGTTGGTGAACCAGGTGGCGTGCTCGGCGCCCTGCGTGCCGAACTTGGCGCCGACGAGGAACACCACGTTCTCCACGTCGGGCAGCTCGCGCAGCGCCCGCTCGTCGGCCACGTCGGCGCTCACGACCGTGGCGCCCTCCTGCGTGAGCACGTCGGCCAGTCCCGGCTCGGAGAACCTGGACACGGCCACGATCCGCCTGTCGCCCTTGGTGGCGTTGAGCGCCAGCCTGACCAGGCTGGGGCCGAGTTTCCCTCCCGCGCCAAGGATCATGATGTCGCCGTCTAGTCTGGCCAGGTCAGCGACAAGTCCTTCGCTGGGCCGCGCGAGTCGCTCCTCGAGCTCCACTACCGTCCGCACCCCGAACTCCTCTCATTTACGGTCCAGACCGTAACTTCGCGAGTCTTTCCCTGTCAATGGGGGGAAGGCTTGTCAGGCCGGTACGGCCTCGCGAGCCGAGACGAGAACCTCGAGGATGGCCCTGGTCTGGGCCCACGGAACGGGGCTCGGCGCGCCGCCGACCATCGCGAGGAAGGCCTCGACGGTGCCCTCGTAGCCGAGGCCCTTCAGGACGTCGTCGCCGCCCTCGATGACGATGTCCGCCGAGCCTTCGCGGGTGTGCACGGTCACCGTGTACGCCTCGGACTCCGAGACGCCGATGATCTCCACGGTCCCCGTGACGCCGCTGTCCCAACGCAGCGCCATGACACCCGTGTCCTCCGAGCGCAGGCCGTCGTAGTGCCTGATGGCGCCCGCCGCGCCGGCCAGCCGTACGTGGGGGCCGAGCAGGGCGACGAGCAGCTCGACGCCGTGGATGCCCATCGTGACCATGGTGCCGCCGCCTTCGCCGGGGGTGTCCTGCCACGGGTTGTAACCGGTCGCCCAGATGCCGACGTCGTGCCTGACGGTGGCGCGCACGGAGAGCACGGCCTCGGGCTCGACCCTGGCGGCGGTGAAGGCGGGGGCGAAGCGGAGCACCGAGCTGGACAGCACCCTGTCGGTGATCTCCAACCGGTCGAGCGCGTCGAGCTGCGCGCGGGTGGCGGCGGCCGGCTTGTTCATGAACACGGGCGCGCCGGTCTCCAGTACGGCTTCCAGCGCCTTCGGGGCCTGCGGGTTCGGCACGGTGAGCACGACGCCGTCGGGGGCGCTTTCCAGCAGGTCGGACAGGCTTGCCGCCACCTTGGCCCCGGGATGCTCGTCGGTGAAGCGTCGCAGCCTGTCGGGGTCCTGCTCCCACACGACGAGCTCGGCGTGACGGGCCAGGGTACGGGCGTCGGTGTAGGGGTGACTGGTGGCCAACCCGGCCAAGGCAATACGCACAGCGTCCTCCATATCGGGAATGTGCGCCATCATGACACCCCACGCTTCGCCACTCCGGGCCTCCCACCCGCACGACCACCCCCGTGATCACCGGCTGACGCCTGTCGGGGGAGGGGAAACGAGCGTCTCCTGCGACCGGCCCAAGCCTGCGCCGCCCGAAGAACCCAGCCCACCACCCACCAGCGCGGCCGCGCTCCAGGTCACCGGCTGAGGTCTTTCGGGGGTCTGCCGCGTCGACGCTCCGCCGGTTAGGGTTCGTCCACTTCCGCGTGGGTTCGGCCGTTCGCCAGGGTGGGGTAGCCGGGACCCCGGTCGAAGAAGCGGGCCGGTTCGGCCTTCAGCCTGGCGCGCAGGTCCGACGTCGCCCGGTCGTCCACCACGCCGTCCGACAGGACCACGCCGTAGTTCTCCCGTGCCCCCTTCACCGACACCTTGCCGTCGCGGACGTCGGCCGCCACCGTCAGCGGGTCGCGGTCGTAGGGGGAGCCCCACCCGCCTCCCCCCGTGGTGCGAATGCGGATGATCTCGCCCGCCCGTACGGGATGGTCGTCGACCAGCCCCTCCATCTCCTCCCCCGCCACCGACACCGTGAAGGGCCGCCCCGCCAGCCCTCCGTTGACCCCCCAGCACGACAGGATCGACCGGTCCGCGATCGACATGTAGGAGGCGTCGCGCAGCATCCTGATGTGCTTGTCGTAGCCCAGCCCGCCCCTGAACAGCCCGGGCCCGCCCGAGTCCACCGCGAGCCCGAGCCGCTCCACCCTGAACGGCCAGCGCGCCTCGGCGAACTCCACCGGGATGTTGCGCGAGTCGGGCACGACGTGGATCGTGTCCTCCCCGTCGGCGTACCACCGGCCGCCCGAGCCGCCGCCCAGCACCTCTCTCATCAGGTACGGCATGCCGTCCGCGTCGTCGCCGTACACGCCGGTGTACCTGATCGTCTCCTGGTCGGCGGGCATCCGGCCGCCCGTCGCCTTGGCCAGCACCCCTGCCAGCACCCCCAGCAGACGCAGGATGACGAACGTCCTGGCGTTCGTGGGCGCAGGGAAGATCGGCGTGAGCAGCGTCCCCTTGTCGGGGAACCTCATCTCGATGAGCGGGACGACCCCCTCGTTGACGTCCAGCTCGGCCATCCGCGCGGGCGTGTCGGCCAGGTTGCGCAGGATCGGCGCCAGCCACTTCTTCAGGAACACTCCGTCGGCGTAGTCGCCCGCGTGGTTGATCGGGCCCTTGGCCTGCGGCGAGGTGCCGGTGAAGTCGATCACCAGGCGGTCCTCGAGCCTGGTGAGCGTGATCCGCTGGGTGTGCAGGCGCGGCTCGTCGACGCCGTCGTGCTCGGCGTAGTCCTCCCAGACGTAGGTGCCGAGCGGGATCTTCGACAGCAACTCCCTGCGGAACGTCTGCGTCGTGTTGTCGATGATCGCGTCGAAGCACTGCTCGACGGCCGCTCTGCCGTACCTGTCGAACAGCTCGCCCAGCCTGCGCGCGCCCATCAGGCAGGCCGAGCACTCGGCGTCGAGGTCGCCGGCGAGCGAGTCGGGCATGCGGGAGTTGCGGGTCATGATCCGCAGCGCGGCCTCGTTGGGGACGCCGCGGTCCCACAGCCTGATCGGCGGGACCATCAGCCCCTCCTCGAAGACCGAGCGCGCGTGGGAGGGCATGCTCCCCGGTACGGCGCCGCCGATGTCGTCGTGGTGGCCGAAGGCCTGCACGAAGGCGACCACCTCGCCGTCGTGGAAGACGGGGACGGTGACGCAGAGGTCGGGCAGGTGGCCGATGCCGCCCTCGGAGAGGTAGACGTCGTTGTGGAAGAAGACGTCGCCGGGGTTCATGGTCTCGACGGGGAAGTCGCGGACGATCGGCTGGACGAGCGCCGAGTAGGAGCGCCCCGTCAGCTTGCGCAGCCTGACGTCGTGGATGCCGGCGCGGAAGTCGTGGGCGTCGCGGATCATCGGGGAGCGGGCGGTGCGCGCGATCGCGGTCTCGACCTCCATCTCCACGGAGGCGAGGGTGCCCTCGACGATCTCGACGAGGATCGGGTCGACGGTCACTGGGCGGTCCCTTCCTTGCGGACGATCAGGTTGCCGTGGGCGTCGCACTCGGCGGTGAAGCCGGGGTGGAGCGGCAGCGTCGAGCCGTACTCCTCGATGACGGCCGGGCCGGTGATCACGTCGCCCGCGAACAGCGTGGCGCGCGGGTGGATGGGGCACGACGCCCAGCCGTCGTCCTCGAAGGAGACGGGGCGGGCGCCGGGCTCGGCGGGGGGCTCCGAGCGCGCGGGCCGCACCGGGATCGAGGGGCGGGTGATGGGTCCGATGCCGGACACACGCAGGTTGACCCACTCGACGGCGTGGCGGGGATCGTCGCGGTAGCCGTACCCGTAGAGCTTCTCGTGCGCCTCGTGGAAGCGGGCGACCACCTCGGCCTGCCACTCGCCGTCCGGTGGCCCAGGGGGCGCGGGGACGCGTACCTCGTAGGCCTGGCCGTAGTAGCGCAGGTCGGCGCTGCGCTGGCAGACGGGCGAGGTGAAGCCCTCCCTGTCGAGCGCCCGCACCGCCTGCTCCTCAAGTTCGGCGAAGACGTCGGCCAGCACGTCGGCGGAGGGCTCCCTGGTGACGTAGGTGCGGACGTAGTCGTTCTTGACGTCCACGGTGAGCAGCCCGAACGCCGAGACGTTGCCGGGGTCGGGCGGCACGATCACCGCGGGCATGCCGAGGATGTCGATGAGCCGGCAGGCCAGCAGCGGTCCCGACCCGCCGAACGTCACGAGCGGGAAGTCGCGCACGTCGAGTCCGCGCTTGACGGTGATCTGACGGATCGCGTTGCACTGGTTGAACGCGCTGATCTCCAGGATGCCCGTCGCGGTGCGTTCGGGGGTGAGACCGAGCTTGCCCGCCAGCGCCTCGATGCCCTGCCTCGCGGCCTCGCGCTCCAGCGGGATCTCCCCGCCGAGCAGGTGCGGGGGGATCCGGCCGAGGAAGACGTGCGCGTCGGTGACCGTGACGTCGCCGCCGCCCTTGCCGTAACAGAGCGGCCCGGGGTCGGCGCCCGCGGACTTGGGGCCCACCTTCAGCGTTCCCTCGGGCGAGATCCACGCGATGGAGCCGCCGCCCGCGCCCACGGTCACGATGTCGATCATGGGGATCTTGCACGGGTAGCGCCCGATCGACCCCTCGGTGGTCAGCGAGGGCTCGCCCTCCACGACCACCGCGACGTCGGTCGAGGTGCCGCCGCCGTCCAGCGTGATCACCGACGGCTGCCCCGCGGTGGAGGCGATCAGCGCCGCGCCCAGCGCGCCCGCGGCCGGCCCCGACAGGACGGTGGTGATCGGCTGGTGCACCACCTCGGCGGCGCTCAGGACGCCCCCGTTCGACTTCATCACCGAGAACGGCAGACCGAGCCGTTCGGACAGGTTGGCGATGTAGCGCCGCATCGTCGGCTTGACGGCGGCGTCGACCAGCGTGGTGACCGACCGCTCGTACTCCCTGTACTCGCGCAGCACGTCGCTCGACAGCGACACGACCGCCTCGGGATGCTCCCTTTCGAGCACCTCCCGCATGCGCAGCTCGTGCGCGGGGTTGGCGTAGGAGTGCAGGAAGCACACGCCGATCGCGGTGATCCCCTGCTCCCTGAACCAGCGGGCGGCCAGCGTCGCCCCCTCCTCGTCGAACGGCCTGACCTCCTCGCCCAGGTGATCCAGCCGCCCGCCGACCGTCTTCACCCTGTGCACCGGGACGATCCTGGGCGGCTTGACCCAGAAGTAGGAGTTGCCGTAGCCGTCGGGCACGCTCTGCCTGGCGATCTCCAGGATGAACTCGAACCCCTCGGTCGTCACGAGGCCCAGGTCGGCGATCCTGTCCTCGAGCAGCTGGTTGGTCGCCACGGTCGTGCCGTGCACGAGCCCGGTGACCGGCCCGCCGCCCACCTTCTCGATGCCCGCCATGAAGCCGTCGGCCGGATTGGCGGGCGTCGAGGGCGTCTTGGTCGTGAAGATCTCGCCGGTTCGCTCGTCGACCGCGACGACGTCGGTGAACGTGCCGCCGGTGTCCACTCCGATACGCATGGGTTCAGTGTCTACCTGGGGGCTCGCCCGCGGGGATCAGCGAAACCTGCCGAACAACCGGCGATTCTTCAGCGTTATCTAGCTAGGCAGCCGGGCTCTGGGCGAGGCCGCCGTTTGTCTGTCGCGTGTGTGCGATGCAATCGCCCAAGCAACCGGAGTCCGAAGCGCGACCTGGACAGCGGTGAGCCAGAGGGAGTCACCCGCGCCGGGGCGGGGTGTTCTCGCAGGACGGCGCCCACGTCATCGCAGATAGTCGCTCACTATGCGATAAGCCGTTTCCCGGGCCCCGAGTGCCCGTGCGCCCGTGTGCATGGCTACTCGAAGGCGTGATACGGCCAGGTCGTGGTTGGCCGCATGCACTCCGGGGACGAGAACGGCCAGACCCGGTATCAGCTACGCCAGGATCTCCGTCAGCTAGGGACACTGTTACTCTCTCTGGCTCTCGGCCCACAGGTGGTCGGTGAGTTTCACGGTTCGCCCCCCGCGGTCAGCGAGGCAGTGGCGTACTTCGTGGGGCCGTTGTCGTCGCCGGCGTGGAGGCGGCCGACCAGAGCCTGGCCGGTGGGAGCGTTGAAGGACGAGTTGCCTTCTCTCTCCGCATCGCTCCAGTACGGGGCGCTCACCTGGACGTCGATGAAGATCAGGCCGCAGTAGTACGTAGTGTTGCCGTTCTTGTCACCGGAGTGCGCCCGGCCCAGCAGGACCTGATTGGCCGGGCAGGTGACGGGGACTCCGTCCGATTCCTTCACGGTCTGGTTGTAGCCGTCGATGATCATGATGTTGCCGGCCCGCGTGCGCCGGGCGGGGATGGTCATGGTGAGCAGGGCGGCGGCGGCCACGGCGCCGAGGGTGGCGGTGGTGCGGGGCATGGGGTCCTCCTGTGAGGGAGGTCGCTGATCACGCCATTGCCACACAAGGTAATGGCTTGATTACAAGAAGACACTGGATGAGTGAGGGATCCGGGCTCCAGGCGACGTGCGGGAAGTCTTCCCGCACGTCGCCGACTGGTAGAGGGAGGCCACTGCTCTTTCCGGCGCACTTGGTCTGACCTCTATATCCGCCCGATTTTCGGCCAGTACCACCGCGACCCCCACGGCTCAGAGAGGCGGGAACCGGAGGGATAGATTGGCCTATGGAGCTTAGGCGGAAGGGTTTAAGCGAGCTACCGGGGGGTGGCCGTGATGTGCGACATGGGCGCCGCCATGCTCTTGTGGGTCGTGGCCACGTTGGCTGTGCTCGCCCTGGTGGCGGCCGCGACGGTGTGGCTGGTGCGCTCCTTGACCACCAACGCCAAGGGCGACCAGCAGCTGCCGGTCGACGCCGCGCAGCAGGAGTTGCGTCACCGCTACGTGGCCGGCGAGATCGATCGCGAGGAGTTCCCGCAGCGCAAGGTGGATCTGAAGTCGTAAAGGAGAGGCGCGGTGCGCAGATTCGGTGAGCTGGAGGCCGCGATCATGGACGTGCTGTGGGCGGCCGACGGGCCGTTGCCCGTGCGCGAGGTCCTGAACCGGCTGCGACCGGACCGGGAGTTGGCCTTCACCACCGTGCAGACGGTGATGGACATCCTGTACCGCAAGGACTGGGTGGAGCGCGAGCTTCAGGGGCGCGGCTACCGCTACTGGGCCAAGGCCAGCCGAGAAGATTACACAGCCGGCCTGATGGCCAGCGCCCTGCAGGCCAGCCCCGACCGGGCCGCCGCGCTGGCACGCTTCGTCGAGCGGATGGACCAGGCCGAGATCGACGAGTTGCGAGCCGCGCTGGCGGCCGCCAAGTCCAGCGAGCAGGCGCCATGACCGCCGCGGTGCTGCTGACTGTATACGCGCTCGTGCTG
This sequence comes from Nonomuraea sp. NPDC049152, assembly GCF_040648355.1. NCBI lineage: Bacteria > Bacillati > Actinomycetota > Actinomycetes > Streptosporangiales > Streptosporangiaceae > Nonomuraea > Nonomuraea sp. NPDC049152. The sequence goes on from NZ_JBEZDO010000056.1 coordinate 26,610, forward strand.
GCCGCGGTGGCACCGGCGGCGCTACAGCGGGCCTCGTGGGTGGAAAGGGCGCCGCGGCTGGGCATCTTGGCCTGGCAGTCGCTCAGCATCGCGGTGGTCGCCGCGGTGGTGCTGGCCGGACTGACAGTGGCGGTGCCCGCCAGCGCTTGGGGCGCCGATCTGGCCCAAGCGCTGAACGCGTGCGTGATGATGCTGCGCGACTCCTACGCCAGCCCGCAGGATGCACTGACCATCACGGCCGCTCTGCTGGCCTCTGCCGCGATCACGGCGCGGCTGATCTACAGCCTCGGCGCGGAACTGCTCCGCACCTGGAGCGAGCGGCGCCGGCACCTGGCCGTGCTGCGCATGGTGGCCCGCCGCGAAGAGCGGCTCGGTGTGCTGGTGGTGGACCACGACGCGGCCATCGCCTATTGCCTGCCCGGCAGGGGCGGCCCGATCGTGCTGAGCACCCGCGCGCTGGCTGCCCTGGACGGGCGGCGGCTGGCGGCGGTGCTCGCCCACGAACGGGCGCATCTTCACGGCCACCATCATGTGCTCACTGCCACCGCCCGGGGGATGCGGCGGGCCTTTCCGTTCGTCGCGCTGTTCGCTACGGCCGAGCAGGAGATCGCCCGGCTTGCCGAACTTGTGGCCGACGATGCCGCCGTCCACGCGGCCGGCCGGCTGACTGTCGCCGATGCCCTGCTCACGATGGCCGACGACCAGAACACGCCTGCCTCGGTGTTGGCGGCGGCCACCCATCGCACCGGGCAGCGAGTGCGCCGGCTGCTGGCGCGCACACCACCGCTGCGCGCGATCGCCAGCCTGTCCATCGGCGTGTCGGCCCGGGCGGCGATGGCGGCACCGATAGTCGTCGCGGCCCTTCCGGCCCTGCTGGCCAGCGTCATGGACTGCTGCCGCATGCGCTGATGAGGGCCCCGCGCCCACCGGCACCCCCTATGACCTAAGATGCTTAGGTGTAACTAAGACGCTTAGGCGTACGTGGCGGGGAGGCGCCTGATGTCTGTGCAACACGCTGACCAGTTCCAGCGGGCACGGGCCGAAGCCCACCAGCAGCCACCGCGGCGGCGGCGCCACGCGCTACTCCCCGTGATCGGGGCTGCCGCCGCGGCGCTCGTCCTGGCAGGGTGCGGCGGCTCCGCTCTCGCGCCGGACACGCAGAGCATGCCTGCGGCCACAGCCGCGGCCACGAGGCCTGCGGACCGCGGGCTCCCGCCGTGGCCTGCCCCGGCCGATCCCTACCCCGGCATCAAGGCGGCGGGCCTGAGCATCGGGCCGATGGGTATGGCCGAGCACTACCACGCCCACCTCGACGTCTTCGTCGACGGCAAGCAGACTCCCGTGGCCGCCGACATCGGCATCGACCCGCAGACGGAAGAGATGACGGCCCTGCATACCCATGACACCCGCGGCGTGATCCACATCGAGGCACACAAGAAGGGCGACACCTACACCCTGGGCCAGCTGTTCCAGCAGTGGAGCGTCGCCCTGACACCTGACCAGATCGGCGCGCTCAAGACCGGAGGCGGCAAGGCACTGGCCGCCTACGTCAACGGCAAGAAGGTCGACGGCGACCCGGCCGCGATCGTGCTCAAGCCGCACATGCAGATCGCCCTGGCCCACGGCACACCCGACCCGTCCTTCACCCCGTCGGCCGGCTACCAATTCGAGCCCGGCGAGTAGCGCGGTCGCCGCTGCTCACAGCTGCGTCGCGGCAGCTGGAGAATCGCAAACCAGGCCTAGTATCGGGCGAAAGAGCACCCGTGGCAGGGGGACACCCGGAGTACGCCAGAAACACACCGTGCCACCACATCCCTGCTCGTCATCGTCCTCATGTCCGGCCAGGCCCTCTGCTCCGGCCCGGCTGCCGCGTCCTGGAGGTCCGGCACTTGCCCAGGTGTCGAAACCGGTCCCGACCTGCGTCTTTACCGACGTCGCCAAGAGGGCATGTCACTGTATGTCGTATATCTGCGACAGACGTCCGGTTCCTCGCAGCCGTTCTGGCTGTTCTGGGCGAGTGAGAACGGCAAGTCCCGGTCGCACGCGCCGGACTTCTTCCTTCGCCGCGAAGACGGCTGCGGCGTGGTCGTCGACTGCCGTCCGATAGAGCGGCGAAAGCCGCGTGATGCGGAAGCGTTCGAGGCCACCAGACAAGCGTGCGAGCTGGTCGGCTGGGAGTACCGCTTGGTGGGCGCGCTCGATCCGGTCACGGCGGCCAACGTGCGTTGGCTGGCTGGCTACCGGCATCAATCTTGGTCCAGATCACTTTGATCTTGGTGGCGGGATTCAGCCGTACATGCGGTGGCAGATCTTGTTGCGCAGCGCGGTGCGGGGCCTGCTCGGTGGGAAGAGCCGGTCGCACCAGCGACTGAGCTTGGCGACGGCGGGTGAGGTCCGCTTCGGCGTGTGGTCGGCTTGGGCGCGGCGCGGGGTGGCGGTCGACCGTTTGGCCCGCGCCTTGGCGGTCGACTTCGCCGCGCGGGGCGATGGGCGCGGTCGCGGGCCGTAGGAGTCGGCCCGTCGGTGCCCGGCTTTGACGGCCTGGTGCTCGTTGGTACGGCTGGCGCGGGGAGTCGGGGCGGGCGTCGCGCTCGGAGGCGCCGAGCTGGTCGACGGTGAGCTGGTCGACGTGGACGTGGTCGGCAGGGTGGCCGGCGGCGGTGGCGGGACTTGCTCGGCGAGCGCGGCCTGGTCGACGGGCGGCGGTGTGGGTGGACTGCCCCAGGTGGTCGACCATGCCCCCGTGGCGACCACGATAGCGGGGGCGGCAGCCAGGACGGGGCGCAGGTGGCGGTCCCACAACTCGCGTTCGCCGTCCGCCGCTTCCGGGACCTGCTTGCCATGTTGTTCCTGTGCGCTCTGGTCGCCGCCGGTCTGGGCGTCTGGGGCGTCGACTCTCGGGGCGATCTCCAGAGAGGTCGGATTCTGCCTCCTGGTGGCATGGAGCCCGTGGCTGGCGCTGGCCATGTTCGCGGCGTCGTTGGCCTCGGAGTTGCTGCTGACCGACGGGACCGGGCGCAAGAAGTCCGCTGTCTTCAACCGAAAGCTGCTGGCCTCGTTTGTCGTCGATCACCACGGGGGAACCGGCGCGCCCCGGACACTGCGGCGCTTCACGCCGCCGCCCACCGAACGGCAAAGTAAGTCCGAACAAAACTAGCCCGTTCCGATCGGGTGAACCTACCGCTTCCTAGCTCGCCAGGATCTGCGTTGGCAGGCTACGTCCGGAACGGACAATGGAACCCACGGCGTTACGACAGCTCATGATCAAGATCAGGTTGGGTTCAGCCTAGGCGCGGCGAGGATGCCATTGGATGCGCCTTCGCCACCGACAGCGAGGCCGCTGCCGTCGAACTCTCGGGCGAGAGGTGAGCCGGTCGGCGTGGACCCGGGAAAGGAACCCGCAAGAGATGTTGAGCGCGGCGAAGATGGGCTCTGGCTCACTTTTGATGATCTCAGTGACAGAGCGTGGCTCCGTCAGATGTAGCGGAGGACTCGAGCCCGGAGGAGGTCGAAGTTGGCCCG
>NZ_JBEZDO010000057.1:0-29595 GCF_040648355.1 Nonomuraea sp. NPDC049152
GCTACCTCGCCGGCCTCCATCTGCGCGCCTCAATGATCTGGGTCAAGCACCTCACCCGGACCACCACTTGATCACGACTCGATACGCGCCCTAGTTGGCGTGCGCGGAGCGGATGTCTCATGCAGTTGGCGTGGATTGGCGAAAGTCTCAGACATCTGGCGCCTCTGGCAACTACAGTGCGTCCTCGTATGGCTGCAATGCGTACGATACGTGGCGGTGGTCTACCTAGACGGCGTTATCGGCGACTCGCGTCGAGCGAGCGGGGTTTCATCTGACCTACCTGGATAATGCAGGGGTCGAGCAGCATGCGCCGCTGGCTGTGGGCTGGAATGTTCGGTTTGAGCGGGCACCAGCGGTACGGTCGTTTCCGTCTTTCCGCGGGCAGAAGAACTTCCCAGGCTGGTGGTGGTCGGCCACGACTGGCGACCACGTTGGCTACGAGTCGTGGGTCGAGCGCGATGTGCTGATGGTGATGGACTTCGACCAGGACATCGTCGCCTTCGCCTCCCAGCCTTTTTGGCTCACCTGGGCCGCCGACGATCGCGTGCGACGACATGCACCGGACTACTTCGCCCGGATGCGTGACGGCCAAGGCCTGGTCGTGGATGTCCGACCTGACGACCGGGTCGATCCGGCGACGACTGAGGCATTCGCGGCGATGGGGCGCGCCTGCGAGGAGGTGGGCTGGAAGTTCCACCGGACGGGCGGCCCTGACCCGGTGCTGCGATCGAACCTTCGCTGGCTGGCGGGCTATCGCCACCAGCGCTGCTATCAGGAAGAGCTCGCCCAAGAACTGCTCCACGTCTTCAGCGCCCCGACCGCGCTGCTGCGCGGCGCTCAGCAGGTTGGAGACCAGCTGATGACGCTACCGGTGCTCTATCACCTGCTCTGGACCGGGCATCTGACCACAGACCTCGATTCTTTGGTTCTCGGCCCGGCCGCCATCGTTCGCGCACCGGACCTGCGATGAGTACGGCACGAACGCCGAGGCCACCGGGGCTGCATCTCGGTGACCGAGTCATCCTTGAGAAGACGATGCATACCGTGGTCGGCTTGGCCGACACCTTGGTACGGCTCGCCGCCGAGAACGGCGGCACCACCGCGGTGCACCTGCCGCACTTGCTGGCCGACCCTTCCTTTGAGCTCCTGGGCGGCCCTGCTGGGCCCCGCTTACCAGCACTCGCAGATGATCTTCACGATCGACGTGTCGGTGTGCAGGCTCAGGCAGTACGAGGCGATGATCTCGGTCTGGTAGTGGTAGTTGCCCTGGGTCGGCGCGCCCGCGTCCTCGGCCGGCCGCCGAAAGAGGTCTAGCTCGAGCTGACCGCTCAGGTCGACGCCTGCGGAAAGCCCGTACTTCTGCCCGGCTCCTGAAGCACCGTCACCCGCCACGACAAGCGTCCATTCCACCTTCCTTGCAACCGGTAAGCGCAAACTCACGAACAGCGAACCCGATCACGAAGCGGCACGCAGTAGCCCATCGGGCAAAAGACGACTTGTTGTACAGCGTCACACTGGACACAACAGCAATAGGCCACGCTCGCGGTTTCTCTGTTGTGAGATCTTGCTTCGACAACAGGAATGATCAACGAGAGCCGCGAGCACCCTCAAGACCGGCTGCGTGCCTACTACCGCGAGCGGGGCTTCGCGCACCGTGGCGACGTCGCCGTCACGGGCGCACCCGGGCAGCGCGGCAAGGGGGCTGGGTCAGTCGCTACGAACAGCCGCTCCAGGGTGGGCAAAGAGGCATTAAAGCCATGCTCTAGCGTGATCACCATGAAGGCGGCTCGGTATCTGTGCTGGCTGGCCTGGGCGCAGAAGGGCCGGGTCGCGCTGGGCGCGACGCTGGGAACCCTCTGGATGGTGGGCCTGACGCTCCCGCCGTACCTGCTGTCCAGGGCGATCGACGACAACCTGGCGCCCGGCTGGGTGCTGGCGCTGCTCGGCGCGGGCCTGGTCAACGCCTGGCTGGCGATGTTGCGGCACCGCACGATGACCAAGATCCGGATGGACGCCAACTTCCGCACCGTGCGCGCCCTGGTCGAGCAGATCAACAAGCTGGGCGCCGACCTGCCCAAGCGTGTTTCGACGGGCGAGGTGGTGACGATCGGCATCGGCGACGTCATCGCCATCGCCGCCTCGTTGACGGTGACCGGCCCCGGCGTGGGCGCAGTGATCAGCTACGGCGTGGTGGCGGTGCTGCTGCTGCAGGTCTCCGCGGTGCTGGCCGTGGTGGTGCTGCTGGGCGTGCCGCTGCTGGCGATCCTGCTCGGCCCGCTGCTCGGGCGGCTGATGAAGGTGCAGAACGGCTACCGCGAGAACCAGGGCAGGCTGACCACCCGCCTGGTCGACCTGATCGAGGGGCTGCGGGTGCTCAACGCCTTAGGCGGCAAGGGCACCTACGCCGAGAGGTACCGCACCGACTCGGCGAACCTGCGCGAGCAGGGCTACCGGGTGGCGTCGCTGACGAGCTGGGTCGGCGCGCTGGGCGCCGGATTACCCGCCCTGTTCCTGGCCGCCATCACCTGGCTGGGCGCCCGGCTGGCCGCCGAGAGGGCGATCACGGTGGGCGAGCTGGTCGGGGTATACGGGTACATCGCCGTGCTGGTGGTGCCGGTCTCCTTCTTCATCGAGGGCAGCTTCCAGATCAGCCACGGCCTGGTCGCCGCCCGCCACGTCACCCGCTTCCTCGCGCTGCGCGCCGAGGAGCGGCCCCGACCCGCCGGGCCGGAGGTCGCGCCGGGGAGCCTGGTGGGGCTGGTCAGCGCCCGGCCCGAGGAAAGCGTGGCGCTGCTCGAAGGGCTGGGCGGGTTCGACGGCACCTGTCTGATCGCCGACCACGACGCCGCCCTGTTCGCGGGCACGCTGCGCGAGGTCCTCCAGGGCCGGGGCGAGGCGGACGACGAGGCCATCCACCGGGCCGTGCACGTCGCCGCGGCGCAGGACGTGGTCGCAGGGCTGCGCCACGGGCTCGACTCGATGATCGAACCCGGCGGCCGCAACCTGTCGGGCGGCCAGCGTCAGCGCGTGCGCCTGGCCCGGGCGCTGCTGGCCGAGCCCGAAGTGCTGCTGGCCGTGGAGCCCACCTCCGCGCTGGACGCGCACACCGAGTCCCTCCTCGCGGGGCGGCTCCGTACGGCACGCGCCGGACGTACGACGGTCGTGGCCACCACCTCGCCGCTGCTGCTCGCCCAGGCCGATCAGGTGTTGTTCATCGAGGACGGGCGGGTGGCCGCCTCCGGCACCCACCGCGAGCTGATGGAGTCCACCCCCGCCTACCGATCGGTGCTCGCATGAACCGCGACCTGCCCATCGCCGACCGCCAGCAGGTACGGCGGGCCGCCCTACGCCTGGTCAGGCGCGACGTGCCGGGCTTTATCGCGACGCTGCTGCTCAACAGCCTCGCGGCGGCCGCAGCGCTGGTCAGCCCGTGGTTGCTGGGCCGCATCATCGACGCCATCAGCGCCGGAGGCACGGTCGACCTGCTCGCCGCGATCGCCGTGGGCGCGGCGCTGGCCCAGCTGGTCCTGTCCAGGTACGCCGAGAAGATCGGCACCGGCTTCAGCGAGCGTGTCCAGGAACACATCCGCGCCGAACTCCTGGACCGCGTGCTGGCCCTGCCCGCCGCCACGGTCGAGCACATCCGCACCGGCGACCTGACCGCCCGCGGAACCACCGACGTGGCCGTCGTCGGCCGCACCCTGCGCGACGCCGCCCCCGCGATCCTCGTCTCGAGTCTGCAGGCGCTCTTCCTGATAGTCGCCGTCTTCCTGGTCGACCCGGTCCTGGGCGCCTGCGGCCTGATCGCGCTGGCCGGCATCGTGGCAGCCTCCCGCTGGTACCTTCGCCGCGCCCGCCCCGCCTACCTGGAGGAAGGCGCCGCCCGCTCGGAGCTGGCCGAGCACCTGGCCGCCAACGCCGCGGGCGCCCGCACCATCGAGGCCCTGGGCCTGCAGGTCAAGCGCACGCGGGCGGCGGAACGGGTGATCGAGCGCAGCCGGGCCGCCCAGCTGCGGACCCTCTTCCTGCGCAGCGTGCTCTGGCCCTCGGTGGAGGTCTCCTCACTCCTGCCGCCCGTGCTGGTGCTGCTGCTCGGCGGGGTGCTCCTGGACCGCGGCCAGGTCACGCTGGGCGCGGTCGTCACTTGCGTGCTCTACCTGCGCCAGCTCGGCCAGCCGATCGAGACGATCCTGATCTGGCTGGAGCAGCTGCAGAGCAGCGGCGCCTCCTTCGCCAGGATCGAGGGCCTGGCGACACCGGCGCGGCAGGAGGTCGCCGCCGCGGCGCCGCAGGGCGACCGCATCGAGGCGTGCGGCGTGCACTTCGCCTACGAAGGCGGCGACGACGTGGTGACCGGCGTCGATCTGACCGTACGACCCGGCGAGCGCCTGGCCGTCGTCGGCCCCTCGGGAGCCGGCAAGTCCACCCTGGGCAAGCTGCTGGCCGGCATCGACCGCCCCCGCCTGGGCACGGTCACCGTCGGTTCGGTGCCCGTCGCCGACCTCTCCCCCGCCCAACTCCGCGAGCACCTCGTCCTGGTCACCCAGGAACAGCACCTGTTCCTCGGCACCGTCCGCGACAACCTGCTGCTGGCAGACCCGACGGCCGGCGACGACCGCCTGGGCAAGGCGCTGGCGGCGGTCGGCGCCGACTGGATCGCCTCGCTCGACGACGAGCTGGGGTCCCAGTCGTCCGGCGCCGCCCTCGGCCCGGACCGGGTCCAGCAGCTCGCCCTGGCCAGGGTCATCCTGGCCGACCCGCACACGGTCATCCTGGACGAGGCCACCGCCATGCTCGACCCCCGTACGGCCAGGCGCGCCGAACGCTCGCTCGCCGCCGTCCTGGAGGGGCGGACCGTCATCGCGATCGCCCACCGCCTGCACACGGCCCGCGACGCCGACCGGGTGGTGGTCATGGACAACGGCCGGGTGGTGGAGGTCGGAGCCCACGACGAGCTGGTCGCGGCGGGCGGGGTCTACGAGGCGCTGTGGAGGTCGTGGCAGGGCTCGCGGAGTGTCGGCGCCGAACACGATTCTCCGCAGCGCTGACTGGTGAAGCCGGGAGACGACGGTCAGACCTCGGCCGGCGGCAAGGTCGAGCCCGGCGAGGCGCTCGGCGACGCCCTCGTCCGGGAGACGCGCGACCGGCATCAGCGTGGCGGTCGGCTGGTTGCTGTACGTGTGCGACCATCTGCCCGGTTGCGGCACCCACGTCATCCACATGACCTTCGAGGCCGCCCGGGTCGGCGGCGAGGTGGGCGCGGTCGCCGAGGGCGCCGACACCACGCCGATCCGCGGTGTGCGGTTCGTGCTGCTGGCCGCCCTGCCGGAGGTCGGCTTCTCGCCCCGGTTCGTCGAGCTGGCTCGGGCAGGATGGCCCGGCGCCGGCTCCTACATGGGCCCCAAGTCCGTCATCGGTTTGTGACCGGGCGGGCGCGCTAACCGACTTCGCATGAGCCGGGCGATCAGTTCGTGAGCCGCCCCGCCAGGAGAAGGAAAGGTGCCTCCGGCGGGGCGTGATCTCATGCTGGCACACCCCCGGCGCGCTCTGCCGTCACCGGCGGCGATTCCCAGCCTCGGCCTGCCCTTCGGATGGAGAGGTGATCATTTCTCCGTCGACCCGCCGCCCGCAGGCTGCCTGCGGGCGGCGGCCAGGTCGGTGCCAAAGATCCTCGATCTGGGCGCGTGATTCGGTGCCGATCTGGGCCACGGGACCCCTTTCGGGGAAGAGTGTGATTCTGCTGAGGTGTGCCGCTGCGAAGCCGTGCGTGATCAGGCGACGATTGGCGGCGGTGGTGGTTGTCCTGGCGGCCGCATCCACGGTGACCGCAGGCCACGCTGGGCGAGGAAAGCGGCGGGACGTGGCGGTTGATGGACAAGAGCGCCACCACCTACCTGTTCGACAACGCCGGCCGGTTGACCAAGGTGACCGACCAGCGGGGCCGCAGCCAGGACCTCACCTACGGCGGCGGCGGCCGGTCGATCACCTTCGGCTGGACCGGCAATCACGTCACCAACGTCTCCAGCGACCCGGTCGACGGCACCGCGCTGACGTGGACCTACACCTACGATGGTGACCGGCTCACCAGCGTGTGCGCGCCGGTGGCGGCGCCGAACTGCACCAGTTACGGCTACGGCAGCGGCTCGCAGTACCGCAGCAGCGTGCTCAACTCCGACCCGTTCGGATATTGGCGGCTCGGGGAGACGACCGGCACCGCGGCCACAGACCTGGGCACCGGCGCCGGAAATGCGACCTACCAGGCGGTGACGCTCGGCGAGCCGGGCGCGCTGACCGGCACTCCGGACACCTCCACCGGCTTCAAGGCCGGGGCCGCGGTCAAGTTGCCGGCCAACGCGGTCCCGCACGTGGCCGACCAGATGTCGGTGGAGGCGTGGTTCAAGACCAGCGCCTCCGGCGTGATCCTGGCATCGGGCACCACCGAGTCCAGCGGGGTGGCGGTCGGGCCGATGCTGTACGTCGGCACCGACGGCAAGCTGCGCGGCTCGCTGGGCACCGTCACCACCCCGATCACCAGCACCGCCGCGGTGAACGACGACGCCTGGCACCACGTGGTGCTCACGGTGGCCGGCCAGAACCAGACCCTTTTCCTGGACGGCCAGCAGGCCGGCACCACGACCGGGCAGGTCACCACATGGCGGCAGTACGCCACCGTCGGTAACGGTGTGACCAATGCGGCCACCTCGCCGGCCGTCCCTGCTGGCACGCAGGCCTTCCCGCTGCAGGGCCAGGTCGACGAGTTCGCCCTCTACGGCAAGCCGCTCACGCCTGCCGAGATCGCCGGCCACTACGCCGCCCGTAACGCGGTGCCGCACAAGCTGTCCACGGTGACGTTGCCGTCCGGGCGGGTGTGGGCGGCCAACACCTACGACGAGCGCACCGATCGGCTGGCCACCCACACCGACAGCGACGGCGGCCTGTGGAAGATCGGCGACATCTCGACCGAGCAGCAGTCCGGCGAGGCGCTCGTGGTGGTGACCGACCCGAGTAACGAGAAGCTGCAGTACCTGTATGACGCCTGGCGCGGCTACCGCGTCCGCGGGGAGACCGACCAGCTGAACTTCACCACCTGGTACGAGTACGACCAGGCCGGCTACCTGACCAAGGTCATCGACCGCAACGACATCTTCCAGGACAAGCGCGGCAACACCATCGCCCGCAAGTACTGCCGCGCCCCGGGCGAGTGCGCGGTCGAGTTCTGGTCCTACTACCTGAACGCGGGCGACCCGTTCGACCCGCGCAACGACCGGCTGCTGACGCACCGCGACGGCCGCTCCGGCGGCGATGACGACCCCACGTATGCGACCACGTCGGAGTACAACAGCTTCGGCGAGCAGATCAAGCAGATCACCCCGGCCACCGCGGACTTCCCCTCCGGCCGTTCGACCACTTTCACCTACACCGACGGCAGTGAACCGGCGATCGGTGGCGGCACCACGCCCGCCGGCTTGGTGAAGACGAAGACCGCTCCGAACGCGGCCACTTGGAGCTACGCCTACACGGCGTCCTGCTCCCGAAGGCGTCCCCAGCCCCAAAGTAGCGATGAGCTAGATCACGATTACTGCTCGTGGGCGTGTATCTCCGACATCACCGATGCGACATCCCCGGCATAGCGCTCCATGATCCGGACTATAGGGTGCATCGGGTGGACATGACCGATCCCGCCACCCGGGACATTCTCCTGACCTTCGAACACGCGCGATCCCGGCTGTTCGGGCGCCTTGAGGGCCTGACCGACGCCGAGTACCACTGGGAGCCGGTCAGCGACTGCGTCGGACTGCGCCCCGGCGACGACGGCGTCTTCCGCGTCGACGCGGTCTTTCCGGAGTCGAGCCCGGATGCACCGGACCCCGTCACCACGATCGCCTGGCGTATCTGGCACATCGGCAACCTCTGCCTGCGCGGCTATGTGATCTACTTCTTCGACGACGCCCCCGAGTTCGGCGACCGCGACGCGTGGCCGGGCACCGCGAAGGAGGGCCTCCAGGCGCTCGCCGAGGACTGGGAGCACTTCACCTCCCGCCTCGCAGCCCTCGACGACGAGCGCCTGCTGGCGCCGATCGGCATGGGCCCCGCCGACAGCACCTACACCTACCTGAAGCTCGCGCTGCACGCCCTGGTCGAGGTCTCGCATCACGGCGGCGAGATCGGCCTGCTGCGCGACCTGTACATACGCCAAGGCGTCTGACACGGCCTCATCGGGGCAGTGCACACCGCCATGGGCAGGGTTCTGGTGGGAACGGCGTCGTGGACGGATCGGTCGTTGCTGGAGTCTGGCTGGTATCCACCGACGGCCACCACGCCAGAAGAGCGCCTCGACCACTACGCGGCGAACTTCCCGCTGGTCGAGGTCGACGCCACCTGCTACCACCCGCCCGCGCTGCGAACCGCCGAGCTGTGGCGCGACCGCATACCAGGAACGGGGCGCCTCCATCGCCGCGCTCGCCCGCGCCCACGGCGTCAGCCGCGCCGCCATACGGACCGCCCTCGCCGATCTCCTTCCCAACCAGCCAGACCCGGCCACCTACCCGTAAAACCACGAGCAGTAATCGTGATCTAGCTCATCGCTACTTTGGGGCTGGGGACGCCTTCGGGAGCAGGACGCCTCTCAAGCTGGCTTCCATCCCCGCGAGCCACTCTAACCACGATTACGCAGAGCTACTTTGCCCCTGGTGACGGCGACCCGAGTGCCGGGCCACAATCGCCGATGCGGCGCTGGCCGAGCCGGACGGCACGGTGCGGCAGGTGGTGTTTCGGCGGTGCGCGGCGGCGAGGAGACGCTGCGCGAGCTGGTCAAGGAGTTCAAGACCAAGGGGCCGATCTACCGGCGTACGGTACAGACCACGTTGAAGGCCTCCTACACCGGCCACTACCGGCGCGGCCTGATCGAGCTGGTGGAGGTGCTGGAGTTCGCCTCGACCAACAGCGTGCACCGGCCGGTGATCGAGGCCCTGGAGTTGGTGCGGCGCTACGCAAAGGCGGGCAACATCACCTACTACCCCCTCGGCGAGGTCGTCCCGGCCCATCGCGGCACCCAGGGCGACTGGTCGGATCTGATCTTCCGGGAGGACACGCGTGGCCGGGGCCGGGTGGCGCGGATGGTGTAGGAGGTGGCCACCTTCCAGGCGCTGCCGGATCAGCTGCGGTGCAAGGAGATCTGGGTGGCCGGAGCGGGCCGCTGGCGCAACCCGGATGAGGACCTGCCGGCCGACTTCGAGTCCCGCCGCGCCGAGCACTACGCCGAGCTGCGCAAGCCGCGCGACCCGCAGGCGTTCTGCGACGCGCTACGCCAGGAGGTGAGCGACGCGCTGGCTGAGCTCGATGCGCGCCTGCCTGGCCTGCAGTGGCTGCAGATCGCCGAGCGCAAGAGCGGCGCGATCAAGCTGTCGCCGATCGAGGCCGCGCCCGAGCCGCGCGACCTGCGCCGGATCAAGAACGAGGTCGCCCGCCGGTGGAGCGCGGTCCCGCTGATCGACGTCCTCAAAGAGGCGATCTTGCGGACCGGCTGTCTGGAGAAGGTGGCCGCGCTGACCGGCGGCGGCCACCTGGACGGGCAGGTGCTGGCCGAGCGGCTGATGCTGCTGATCTATGCCTACGGCACCAACTGCGGGATCCGGTCGGTCACCTCCGGCGCGCACCCGCATACCGAGGAGGAACTGCGCTACGTACGGCGCCGCTACCTCAACGCCGAGGTGGCGCGGATGGTCGCCATCGAGATCGTCAACGCCACCTTCGCCGCCCGCGACGCCGGCCTGTGGGGCGTCGGGTCAACGGCGGTCGCCTCCGACTCCACCCACTTCCGGGCCTGGGATCAGAACCTGTTCACCGAGTGGCACTCGCGTTACGGCGGCCGCGGCGTGCTGGTCTACTGGCATGTCGAGCGCGGCTCGGTGGTGGTGCACTCCCAGACGCTAGCCTCCGCCTCGGAGGGCGCGGCGATGGTGGAGGGCGCCATCCGGCACGGCACCACTATGAAGGTCGAGGGCAACTACGTCGACTCCCACGGCCAGTCCGAGATCGGGTTCGGCATCACCCGGCTACTCAACGTCGAGCTGCTGCCGCGCATCAAACAAATCAACCACGCGCGGCTGTACCAGGCCGAGCCGGGCGACACCGCCCGCTACAGCCGACTGGCGTCGGCGCTGAAACCGCCCTGGTCTACGTCAACACGCTCATGCTGCAGGACGTTCTGGCCGAACCGCAGTGGGCGGCCCTGCTCACCCCGGCCGACCGGCGCGGCCTGACCCCGCTGTTCTGGCAGCACGTGCGCCCCTACGGCGAGGTACGGCTGAACATGACGGCTCGGCTGCCGATCGCCGGGTCCACTGGAGTGCCACGCTGACGGCGAGCCGCCGGAATATCTGACCCGAGAGCCATCGCCTGGCACTCTGAGGACATGTCTCTCGAAGAGGACGCTGTCCGGGCGGTCGAGCGAGCATCGGACATCCTGCACGGGATGCCTGACCCGGCGGAAATCGACCAGGCCGTGGCCCTGCTGCGGGAAGCACGTTCGGTCCTTCCCGACGGGCATCCCGAGCGGGCGAAGTGCCTGGGCAACCTCGCGGCGGCCCTGCAGCTGCGCTACAGCCGGACGGGTGACGTAGACGATCTGGACGAGGCCGTTGACACGGGCCGGCTGGTCGTGGCCAAGGAACCCGATCCCCTGGATCTGTCCAACCTGTGTAACGCGTTGCGGCTGCGCTACGCCCGGCTGGGCGATCCGGAGGATCTCGACGCGGCGGTGGACGCCGGGCGGCGGGCGGGGAGCATCGTCGAGCCCGACGACCCCGTGCTCGGGGGCTGCCTGAGCAATCTGAGCGGCGCCCTTCTGGCCAGGTACGGAAGATTTCATGATCCCGCCGATCTGGAGGAGGCCGCCGAGATCGGCCGACGGGCGGTGGAGGTCACCGAGCCCGGCGATCCGGAACTCGCCCAGCGCCTGTCGGACCTGGGCGGAGTGTCGCAGCAGCGCTACCTCCTGACGCTGAAGACTCCCTATCTGGAGGAGGCGGTGAACGCCGGGCGCCGGGCGCTGGACCTGATCCAGCTGGGGCATCCCGCGCTCGGCATGTACCTGTCGAACCTCGCCGGCAGCCTGCAGCTGCGGTTCGCCCAGGACGGCGACAGGGCGGACCTGGACGAGGCGCTGGATCACGCGAGGCGGGCGGTGGCCGTCACCGGGGCGGACCACCCCGACCTCGGCCTTTATCTGACCGGTCTCTGCGGGCTGGCGCAGTTCCTGTTCTGGCACACCGGTGCGGCGGTGGACCTGGACGAGGCAGTGGAGACAGGACGACGGTCCGTGCTCGTCACCGCCCACGACCATCCCGATCGGGCAAGACGGTTGTCCAATCTGGCCGGAGCCCTGCACTTCCGGTTCCGCGCCTCAGGGATGCTGAGCGACCTCGACGAGGCGCTGACCGCCGTACGGTCGGCGGTCGCGCTCACGCCCGCCGACGATCCCGAGCTGGCCAGGCGGGTGAGCCTCCTCGGTACGCTGCTGCTCGCCCGTTTCATCCTGGCCGGGTCGCTGGAAGATCTGAACGGGGCCGTCGAGGCAGGCAGGCGGGCGGCGGTTTCGCCGCTGCTGAACGACCTCACCAGGGCCGGTTACCTGTCCACGCTCACCCAGGCGCTGGTGATCCGGTTCCACAACACCGGGCAGGTGGCCGACCTGGACGAGGCCGCGGAGCACGGTGCCCGCGCGGTGGCAGCGGTCTCCGTCAGTGACCCCGCCAGGTGCTGGTATCTGTCCAACCTGAGCAACATCCTGCGGGCACGGCACGCGGCCACGGGGGCGCCGGACGACCTCGACGAGGCGTTACGGCTGGCCAGGGAGGCGGCCTCCGGTGACGACACCTACCGCGGCGCGTACCTCGTCATCCTGTGCCAGGCACTGCAGTTACGGTACGACAGGACCGGGCTGGCCGCCGATCTGGACGAGGCCGTAGCGGCGGGGCGAGAGGCGCTGTCCCTGACCGCTCAAGGTGTCCCCGACCGGGCCACCTACCTGTACCAGGTCGCCACTCTTCTGCTCGATCGGCAGGGGCCCGGCGACCTGGAGGAGGCGGCGGAGATGTGCCGCGAGGCCGCCGGGATGGCGGCGGCACCGCCGTCCGCGCGAGTGCAGGCGGCGCAGGGGTGGGGCATCGCGGCGGCGCTCGCGGGAGCCTGGGCGACGGCGGCGGAAGGATTCGCCACAGCGGTGGAGCTGCTGCCCCGCGCCGTATGGCGCGGCCTGCAGCGGATGGACGGCGAGCATCACCTGAGGCAGTTCGCGGGCCTCGGCAATGACGCGGCCGCGGCCGCGCTTCTCGCCGGCCGGGTGGAGCAGGCGGGAGAGCTGCTGGAACAGGCGAGAGGCGTGTTGTGGGCACAGCGCCTGGACACCTGGACGGACCTGGCCGCGCTCAGCGAGGCCGCACCTGAGATCGCCGCCAGGCTGGAGGCGATCCGCGCCGAGCTGGACGCCCCCGCTCCCGCAGGAGGGTGAGGCGGCCAGGATCAGCCGGTCGGGCACGTCTCTACCGCGCGGATTCCGGTCGCCGTGGCCAGTTCGACGTCCGTCTCTCCGCCGGCGGTCTTCAGCGTCAGCGTGCCTCGCGCCATGCGTACGATCGAGCCGCACACGTCCCCGTCGGGCGTCGTCACCTGGAGCCTCGGCGCGTCCTTCGCGGGGCCGTACCAGGTCACTCCCACCGCGGCGACGAGCAGCGCCGTGCACAGGAGAGTCAGCACGATGCCCCGGTCGAGGGCACGCCGCGCCCGCATGGCCTCGTCGTGATCGTCCCCGGCCTTCAGCTTCCGCCGCTCGACGGCGGCGGGCCGGCCGTGCGCCGCCCAGAGCAGCATAAACGCGCCGACCGCGCCGGCCAGAAGCGCCGCCAGCAGCAGGCCGCCGACCACGACGTCCCATGGCGGGGCCAGCCTGCTCACGTCGGACCTGCCCTTGATCAGGCTGAAGCCGAGCAGACCGGCGAGCAGTCCCGCCAGGCCGTTACGCCAGGCGGTCGCGGCGGCCCGGACCCGCGGCAACTCGTCGCGGAGCAGGCGCTGGACGGCCTGTGCGGTCCGATGGCCGGAGACGGTGGGCTTGCCGCCCGGCGACAGGCGGATCACGACTCGGAGATCTTCAGGTTCCAGTACGCCCCGCAGCCCACGTTGCCGTCCGGCCGGTCGGGGTGGTCGGCGCCGCACGTGCACAACATCGTCTCTTCTGTGGTCTCCGGCTCACCGCCGGAGCGGTCGAGGCGGACGCGCCGGCGTACGACCTGTTCGGTGATCCTGTAGTCCATCACGTGACGGCAGCGCGGGCAGGCTCCGCGCAGGAGGATCGTGTGCGGGTCGGGCTGCTCCACCTGGAAGGTCCTGGCGACCTCCTCGGCGAAGGCCAGCCGGGTGACCTCTTCGTACGGGGTCTCGGTCAATGGTCCTCCTATGGCCCGGTGTGGGTGAAGGGTGTCCAGACGCTCGGTGTGCCGAGGTAGCGGTCGCGCAGGGCGCGGGTCGCCCTGTGCAGGGCGTACGCACTGCGCTCTGCCCGCATCCTGCCGTCCGCCGCCAGGTCTTGATAGACCGTCTGGAACAGGTCGCTGGTTCCGGTGGTGTCGTAGACGGACCACAGTGTGCCGATGACGTGGCGGAAGCCGGTGTAGTGCAGCGCGGCGGCGAGCGTGATCGCCTCGTCCAGGAGATCAACCCCGCCCGTCGCGGTCTTGCAGGCCGACAGGCCGGCGAACTCGGCGTGGTACTGCCCGGTGCTGATGTCCGTGATGGTCAGCATGTCGTCGTGGAGCACGAGCCCGCCCTGGGAGGGATCGGCGAGGTTCTGGTCGCCGTGACAGCTGAAGTGCACCCAGCGGTGGCCGGGCAGCTCGCGCCTGACCCTCGCCCTGCTGGCCTCCTCCCCCTGCAGCAGGGTGGCGGGGAACAGCCTCGTCAGCAGGTCGACCTCATCCGCGACACCCGCCAGGTGGCGCTCGCCAGGTGTGTCGGCCAGCGCGACGATCAAGAAGCGGTCGTCTCCGGCGGCGGGACCGAGCGGCTCGCGAGCCTTCAGCAGGGCGCGCAGAGTCGGCGTGTACGAGGACACGACCCTGTCCATGACCGTCGCCCTCTGCTCGTGGCGGCCTGCGGCGTGCAGCGGCAGCAGGGTCAGCGGCCCGGTCGGGCACCACCACAGCCGGGGCCACGGCCCATCGGGAGTGCCGTGGAAGCCCAGCTCGGACAGCACGGGCTCGGCGATCGTGTCCCAAAGCCACGCCAGCAACTCGGTGAGCATCGTCTCGGTGGCGGCTCGCGCCTCGTCGAGTGCGCGTTGCGCCCGGTAGGCGGTCTGCCTGTCGGCCATCGTGCCGGTGGCCCTGACCCGGCGCCTGGCCGTCTCGTACGTGTCGGCCGTCGTCTCGGCCTCGGCCAGCGCCCCCAGATAGCGGTTGGCCTGATCCGCCGCATCCTGCACGGTCAGACCGGTCAACGGCCGCACCGTGACGCCCTCCGGCCGGACGAGGAGCGCGTCACACCGCCACTCGCTGACATTGACGATCACGACCGGTCCGCCGCCCGCGGCGGGAAGCATTCTCTCCATGCTGGGCGGCCTGAGGAAGTCCACGAAGCCATCCAGCTCGCGCACCCGCTCGACGAGGTCGTCCCACTCCCGCGCGAGCGCCATCCTCCGGTCCACCAGCTGCGAAACGTCCTCCGGCATGCCCTCGCGCATTGTTCGGCGAACCTCTATTCCGCAGGAACAACGGTCATCGCCAGATAATAGGCATCCGGGTCCACTTCGACGAGCCTGGCCGGAAAATTCTCATTGTCGCGGACGGTCGACTACCGAGCCACGAGCGACCGGCAGGCACGGGCAGGAGAGGAATAATACGCTATGAGAGGCTTTGTCTCTTCCTGAGTGCTGCAATCAACTGACTAATCCACTGAAAGGGTGTGGCGAACGCCCATGAAATTTAAGTGGCTGGTCCCAATGTCCTCGAGGACGCCGGCCCCGCCGCGGACCCCGCGGACGGGAAGACCGTGCCGGAACCACTGACCGGCCGGGTGGAGGAAGCGGTCGCCGCCGAGCGCGCCGCGCGCACCCTCGCCGCCGGCCGCCGGGCCTGCCGCTACTGCGGCGGCGCCCTGCCACCGGGCAAGCGCGCCGACGCGCTGGACTGCAGCCCCGATCACCGCACCCGCTACCACCGCGAGCGCGTCGCGGCCGAGATCGCCGCCGCCCGCGACAGCGGCCCGGTGCGCCTGGAACAGGCCCAGGCCGTGCTCGGGCCGCTGGCCGACCAGATCGCCGCCGCGGCGGCCGACCCCGACCGGGTCCAACCTCACGTCCGCAGGTACACAGTCACACCACCCGCTCCTGACCGTTCCGCTGCCGCCTACTGTCTTTACAGCTGCCGATCCACTGTCATGCGCCTGCCGGATCACTGAAATTCTCGCTACCGGCGACAGTAAGGGAGCTCATGCATGGCGCTTCCGGGCCGATGAGCGTGTTTCATAAGTGAGGGCCTATGAAACAGCTCCTCCGGAAGCTGCCGTCCAGGGCGTTCGCTGTTTCATAGGTCGGTGCAAACAACATGCTTTCTGGAACGGTCTCATGAAACACTTCCGGGGTGTGAACGACGACGACTTCCGGCGCGTGGAAGCTCATGACTGTCCGATGACCTCCTGCGCCGCTCCGGCCGGCTCACCCTGCCGGACCGGCAAGGGCAAGGTGGCCGGGCAGTACCGGGGTCGTGGTCATATTCCGACGAGACTTCTCGATAAGCGCTGAGCCGCAGGTCGGCTGAGTGTTGGGCCCGACGCTCGGGTCGGAACCACCGAAGGAAAGGTGGAGCCGTTCTGGCACGTCACGGGCGGCGCCTGCCCATCCTCACGGAGCGGGCTTCACCAGCAGCTGGATGAACCGTTCGCTCTCCAGCGGGTGCTGGCGCGCGTCCACGACCACCATGTTCTCGCCCTGCCCGCCTGGCAGGACCACGAACGTCGAGTCCAGGCCGCGGCGATCGAGTTCCTTGCGCACCTCCTCCAGCGGCTTGCCTTTAACCGGGTAACCCTCCAGGAGGCCGCCCTTCCCGGTCACCGAGCGGGAGCCGGCGAACTCCTTGACCAGCTTCTCGCTGCGGTCGTCGGCGACCAGCTCGCACGGCGCGACGGGATCCTTCATGAGGATCGTGCTGGTGCTGCTGCTGCCGCCGGACAGCGGGGTGATCGTCCAGACGAAGGTTTCACCCGGGCGGAACAACGTGGTGTCGACCCGCATCTGCCAGCCCCGGTCGTCGCCCGGTATGTTCTGGGGCGCGTAGTAGAGGCCCTTGGGCACGTCCTCGACGTATTCGGCGCGCGGCTCCTTGCACTTCTTGCCCTCGGGCGCGTAGTCCACGATCGCGGGGACGCCCAGCTCTTTGAGCTGCCTGCTCAGTCCGGTGGCGTCCTTGAAGTTGGTCACCCTGACCCACACCACCCCGTCCGCCTGCTTGGTGATGGCCCAGGAGGCCGAGGTGTAGGTGCCGCTGTCGTCCAGAACGCTCGGCACGGCCACCGCCGCCACGGCGAGCGCCACGGCGAGCGCCAGTCCCAGCGCGAACCGGGGCCGCTGCAACCAGCGCCGCGTGGCTTTCTCGGCGGGCGCGTGCGCGGTGATCTCCGCCAGCAGCGCCCGCGCCCCCGCGCCGGACGGGTCCCCGCCGTGCTCGCCCGGCTTCACCCTGGCCAGGGTTTTCGTCATTGTCTCGATCTCGTCCATCACAGCGACCCTTCCGTAGATACCAGCCGGTCCGTCCGCACTCCTGCCTCGGTCAGCGCCCGCGCGAACCGTTTGCGCGCGCGATGCAGCCGCACCCGAACGGCGTTGCGCGTCAGGCCCAACACCGCGGCGACCTCCTCCCGGTCCAGGCCCTCCCAGGCGACCAGGGCCAGCACCTCCCGATCGTCGTCGGGCAGCGTGGTGAACACCCGCGCCACCGCCTCGGCCTCGACCCCGCTCTCCGGCGCGGCGGCATAGAGGTCGGTCATCTCCCCGTCGAGCTCGACGGTCCTGGCCCGGCGCCGGTTGTCGGTGCGGTAGTGGTTGGCCAGCACCTTCCTAGCCACGCCGTACAACCAGAGCAGGGCCGGCTCTCCGCGCGGCAGCTTGTCCACCTTGCGCCAGGCGATGGCGAACGTCTCGGCGACCACGTCGGCCGCGTCCTGCGGCGCGATGCAGCGGCGTATCGCATATGCGGTGATCTGGCCATACGTCTGCCGGTAAACGGCCTCGAATCTGGCCAGCCGTTCCTCATTCACGGGCATCCTTTGTCAGGCGAAAATACGGACATCACTTTCTATGTACGGCAAGGCCTGGGCATTACCGGTCCCGCGAAACTTTGATGAGCAAAGCCAGATGCCTGCCCGCGAGCAGCAGGGGCGTCTCGCTCTGGGACACCGGGGCGGACTCGTGCGCGTGCTGCTGACGGGCCTTGGCCAGGGCCAGCACGCGCGGGTCGTAGAGCGGGAACCACCGAAGGAAAAGTGGAGCCGTTCGCGCTGGAGGGTTGCGCGGGGTTTCGGTCTGGGCAGGGCCGGATGAGTCCGGCGCTCGGCGGGCGGGTCATCTCACCGGCCCCCGTTGCAGCAGGTCGCGGCGGGTGAGTGCTGCTCTGTGGGCTTTCTGTCAAGCTGGCCTGGGACTCCTGGTTACGCTCAGCTACCTTTCCTTCGGTGGTTCCGACCCGAGCGGCGGGCCTGTTGGGGGTGCAGCAGGTCGAGTCAGTCTCGATTTCGACATACCGGCGAGTAGTAACGGGATGTTCTCGTACGGTTACGATTCGTGCAGCATGAGTATCTATCCGACGAGCAGGTGAGCCGGTACGGCCGGTTTGTGGCGGATCCGACGCCCGAGGAACTGGAGCGGTTCTTCTTCCTGGATGAGGCCGCGCTGGCGCAGGCGCGGATGCGGCGGGGTGTGGAGAATCGGCTCGGCTGGTCGTTGCAGTGGGGGACGGTGCGGATGCTCGGCACGTTCCTGACCGACACCGGGCCCGCCGAGGTGCCGGAGGTGGTGATCCGCTACCTGGCCGAGCAACTGGGGATCGAGGATTGGACGGTCGTCAAGCGTTACGGCGACCGCTGGCAGACCCCCTACGATCACGCGGCGCAGATCCGGAAGCTGCTGGGATACCGGGAGTTCAGCGAGGCCGAGGCCGAGGTGATGGTGTTCACCGCCTCGCGGGTGGCCAAGACGCGCGATTCCAAGCGGGAGCTGTTCGACCGGGCGGTGCTGTGGCTGATTGAGAACCGGGTGCTGCTGCCGGGCATCACGACGGTGTCGCGGCTGGTGACCGAGGTACGGCGGGAGGGGCTGGCCGCGATCAACAGGGCGCTGGTGGAGGTGGCGCCGCCTCACATGCGCGGGGAGTTGGTGGCCACACTCACGGTGCCTGAGGGCAAGAAGGTGTCGGTGCTGGAGTGGATGCGCACCGCGGTGACCAAGCTGTCGGGCACGGGCATGGGCGAGGCCTTCGACCGGGCGGCGTATGTGCTGGGGCTAGGCACCGGGGAGGTGGACTGCAGCGCGGTGGCGCCGGTGAAGATGGCCGAGCTGGCCAGGTTCGGCACCACCGCGAAGGCCTTCCGGATCAGGCAGCTTCAAGAATCGTGGTGCTGAGCACTCGGCTGCCGGTCATCTTGTTGACCTTGTTGGGCGGCGCGGCGGGGGACCGCTTCTCCCGCCGCACGATCATGCTGATCGCCGACCTGACCCGGTTCGCGGCCCATGGTGCGACGGCGGCCTTGCTTCTGACCGGCGCGGCGCAGGTTTGGATGCTGGTGGCTCTGCAGCTCCTCGCCGGCGTCGGATCGGCTTTCTTCAACCCGGCCGCCGTAGGGCTCGTTGCCTCGCTGGCTGGTAAGGAGGGCCTGCAGGCAGCCAACTCTCTGATCTCGATCTCTCGGAGCACGGCGTCGATCTTGGCACTGGGGGCCGCGGGAGCATTGGTGGCTTTGGTCGGGCCGGGGTGGGCGATCCTGGCCGACGCGCTGACCTTCCTGGTGAGCGCGGTCTTCCTCTACCGGCTTCCGCGGGCGGTTGCCGCGGAACGGCCCGTCTCGACCGGCGGGCTGCTGGCGAGCATCGGCGACGGGCTCTCGGAGGTCGGTCGGCGCACATGGCTCTGGGTCTGGACCGTCCACCTCGCCGTGACGAACGCGCTCGTAGTCTCCCCGATTCTGGTGCTCGGCCCGTACATCGCCGACCAGCACCTCGGCGGAGCCCCGGCGTGGTCGGCGATCGGCATCGCGTACGCCGCCGGAGGCTTGGCCGGAGGCGTCATTAGCGCACACTGGCGGCCCGTCCGCCCCATGGTCGCCGCACTCTTGGCGTTCCTGCTGATGGCACCGCTGCCGGCCTTGCTAGTGTGCTTCACCTTTAATGCGCTTCATAAGTTGCTACAGTGTTGCGATGGCGCGTTCTGGCCCTCAGGCGGTTCAGATCATCCTGTCCGATCGCGAGCGTGATCAGCTCACGCAGTTGGCGGCGGGTTCCTCGAAGCTGGCCTGGCGGGCGCGGTTGGTGCTGGCCTGCGCGGAGCCGGGCAGCAGCAACGCGGGGGTGGCTGCCGCGATGGGTGCGACGCCGGATACGGTGCGCAAGTGGCGGAGTCGGTTCGCGGACTCGCGGCTGGCGGGGCTCGCCGATGAGGCGAGGTCGGGCCGGCCCAAGGCCGAATTGACACTCGATGATGACGAGCGTGCCGCGTTGACACGCTGGGCGCGGCGGGCCAGCAGCGCCCAGGCGTTGGCGCTGCGGTCGAAGATCGTGCTGGCCTGCGCCGACGGTGCGAGTAACGCCGAAGTGGCCGCCCGGTTGGGGGTGGGCGCGCACATGGTGGCCAAGTGGCGGCGGCGCTTCACCGAGTTGCGGCTGGACGGGCTGATCGATGAGCCGCGGCCGGGCCGTCCCCCGACGATCACCGATGACCAGGTCGAGCAGGTCGTGGTCGATACCTTGGAGTCGACGCCGGCCGGCGCGACGCACTGGTCACGCGCCTCGATGGCCAAGCGGTCGGGGCTGTCGCCTTCGACGGTGGGGCGTATCTGGAAGGCGTTCCGGCTCAAGCCACATCGGGCCGAGACGTTCAAGCTGTCGAAGGATCCGCTGTTCATCGAGAAGGTCCACGATGTCGTCGGGTTGTATCTGAATCCGCCCGAGCATGCCGTGGTGTTGTGCGCGGATGAGAAGTCCCAGGTCCAAGCCCTGGATCGGTCGCAGCCGGTGCTGCCGATGATGCCTGGCATGCCTGAGCGGCGCACCCATGACTATGTGCGTTACGGCACCAGCAGCCTGTTCGCGGCCTTCGACATCGCCGACGGGAAGGTGATCGCCTCGATGCAGCGGCGGCACCGGTCGGTGGAATGGCTGAAGTTCCTCAAGAAGATCGACCGCGAGGTGCCGTCCCACCTGGACGTGCACATCGTGTGTGACAACTACGGCACTCACAAGACCCCGGCCGTCCAGGCGTGGCTGAGCAGCCGTCCCCGTTTTCACATGCATTTCACGCCGACCAGCGCCTCCTGGCTGAATCAGGTGGAACGCTGGTTCGCTCTGATCACTGACAGGCTTATCCGGCGGGGCGTCCATACGAGCGTCACCGCGCTGGAGAAGGACATTTTGGCGTGGGTGGACATCTGGAACGCCGATCCCAGGCCGTTCGTCTGGACCAAGACAGCCGAAGAGATCCTCACATCCCTGGAATTACTTCTGCGCCGCATTAAAGGCGAGGAACACTAGCGCTGCCAGCCGCCGTCTGGCAGCTGACCATCGCGGCCATCGCGGCCGGCGGGCAACTGGTGGTCCACAACGTCATCCAGACCACGGCGATCCAGCGACACGTTCCCGAAGAATTCGTCGCCCGGGCGACCTCTGTCAGCATGCTCGGCGCCCTCGTGGCCGCTCCCCTCGGCATGGGGCTGGCCGGACCCGCCGCCGCCCTCTTCGGTACTCGCCCCGTCCTGGCGGCCGCCGCTGCAACCGCTGTCCTCATGACTGCCGCCGCCCTGCTGGTGCCAGCGGTATGGCGGATCCGTGATACCCCCTCTGAGGCGTCTGCGTTGCCGACGAGCCGGAACCATCGATGATCGCGCCGGAAGAGCGACCCGCGCACAGATGCCGTCGAGCAGCAGCTCGCTGACCTCTCATCTACCGGGGTCACGGCTCGCGACACGCCGCTGCGGAGCAGACACCAATATTCTTTCGCGTTACTTTCTGTGAGCGAAATGGCGATGGCCAAACCATCTGGCAGCTTCAAGATCATTTCGGTTAAGAGCTGGTGGAGCGCAACGGCCGCCTGCTGGCCTACACCGCCCCCTGGTTCACCGGCAGCGCCTCCGACCCGCTGCCGCCGCGCGGTTCGCTTCGGGCGAGGGTGAGTTTCGTCGACGAGGTCAGCGAGACAGTCCAGCTGCCCCGGACGTCGCGTCGCTTCTTCGATCCGCCCGACAGGGATCAGGCCGTCGAGGACGTCGACGACGAACTGGGACGCGGGGCATGGCTTCGAACTCGTCTCGTGAGTCGTCGTTCAGCACCGTGTGCGTATCAGGTGACGGATGCTCAGCGATGGCTGGGCCCGCCGGTCAGTCGATGCCTTCGATGATGCGGAAGTCGCGCTCGACGCCGTCGGGGAGGGCCACCAGCGCCTTCTGGTATGCCTCGCTCTCGTATGCCGCGACGGCCTGTTCAAAGCTGTCGAACTCGATCAGAACGACGCGTTGCGTGATTCCGGCCTCGTGGGCGACGACTCGACCGCCACGGGACGGGATCCGGGACAGGGTGCGCCCGCCCCCAGCCTGGACAGCCGGACCGGCCAGCTTGTCGTAGGCAGTCAGCCTCTCAGGGTCGGAAATGGCGGGGTAGACACTGACCCAGTAGCCCTTAGCCATGGAAACCTCCTGTGTTCGGCCGGACACGTCCGACTTCGAATTGACACTCAGATCGATCGATCCCGGCGACGGGTACTGCGGTCAGTTGAATCCTCATATGCGCAGGTTAGGGCTTGATGTGCGGTCGAGGGAAAGACCGGTACGGGATAGACTCAGAACGGATCGTTATCAATCGGCAGGGAGGGCACGTGGCGCCGGATACGGTGAGCCTGCGGTACTTCCTGGTGCTGGCGCAGGAGTTGAACTTCACCCGCGCGGCCGCACGGATCGGTATCGCACAGCCCGCACTCAGCGCCCGGATGCGCCGATTGGAGGCGGAACTCGGTACGGCCCTGCTGGTCCGCAACACGCGTAGCGTCGTATTGACCACGGCCGGTGCGGCTTTGGCGGAGTCCGCGCCGCCCGCGCTGGCGGCGCTGGACCGGGCATGGGACACCGCCCGGAGCGCGGCGGCCGGTGAACTGGGCACGCTGCGCATCGGATACAGCCTCAGCGCCGGGGCTGAGACGGCACCGGCCCTGGTGGACAGGCTGATTCGCGGCAACAGCGGACTCGAGGTCGGCGCGGTCCCGATGGCGACACCGGAGATCTCCCCCGCGGTCGCCGACGGCCGCATCGATGCCGGGATCACCCGCGGTGAACAGCCGGGCCATGGCGTGCGCCGGTTCCTGCTGCGGCGTGCGCGCGTCGGGGTCCAGCTGGCGCAGCATCATCCGCTGGCCGAACACCCGGAGATCGAGATCGCCGACGCGGCCGCGTATCCGCTGCGACTCCCGGACCGTGCGGCCAACCCCGTGATCCACGATCAGCTGTCCGCACTGTTCCGAGACACCCGACCACACCCTCGATTCCACACGCCCGCAGTCTCTTTCGACATGTCTCAGCGCGACCTGCGCGACGGGGTCACCCTCGCCCCGGCCGGAGAAGCCGCGGTCACGGCACAAC
Organism: Nonomuraea sp. NPDC049152; assembly: GCF_040648355.1. Lineage (NCBI taxonomy): Bacteria > Bacillati > Actinomycetota > Actinomycetes > Streptosporangiales > Streptosporangiaceae > Nonomuraea > Nonomuraea sp. NPDC049152. The sequence goes on from NZ_JBEZDO010000057.1 coordinate 22,882, forward strand.
CGGCCGGTCTCACCTGGCGACCGCTGCGGGGCGCGCCCAGCCTGACGATCCACCTGGTCCTCCCACGCGAGCAGTCGCCGCTACACCGCCGCATCCGTGCCGTCGCCAAAACCCTGGCGCACGAGCTGCACTGGCTGTCGGACTGACGCGCAAGAGGTCAAGCGAGACGGACGCCTGCGGTGGCGAGGCCGAAGACCTTGCGCCCGGCGGACTTCGCGGTGATGACGACGGCGGTCTTGCTGAATGTCCGACACGACCCCGCTACGCCGGCGGATCAGCATCCGATGATGGCCCCGGGTCCGGTCCGAGTCGTACACCGCGGCGACGTCCTCGCCCAGCCCGAGATCTCGGCGGATACCGCGCCTTCGCCGACGCCGAACCGGACAAGCACGGGTAACCGGCGGGAACGCCCGCCGTCAACGGCGTCCATGACGTTGGTCAATGCTTAACGCCAACCACTGTTCCATTGCTCCCCGAGGCCGGCGTAGGGGTTGTGCTCCCTGATCATGAGAAGCATTCGCACCGCTGAAGACTCCATCACGATCTCCGCTCGGGGGTCGGGGCCGGCTTCGTGCTTCTGATATTTATGCCGCGGCACTCGAACGCGCCCCGCTGGATGGCGACACCCGACGCGCCTACGACTCCCGGGTGCGAACCTTCCTCGCCTGGCTCGACGCGAGCGGTCTGGACGGCGACCCTCTCACCGACGCCCACGACCGCGACTACAAGACCCACATGAAGACCGTCCTGCATCGGGCGTCGAACACCGTGAACGCCCACCTCACCGCGCTGGACCACTTCTTCTCCCAGCTCGGGCTCGGCCCCGCGATCGTCCGCCGCGACGACGCGCCCAAACTCGCGCCCCGCGCCCTGGACGCCCGCCAGCAGAAGCGGTACTTGCGCGCCGTCGAACGCCGCCCCCTCGCCCGCGACCGCGCGATCGTCCGGCTGCTGTTCTACTCCGGCGTCCGAATCGCCGAGCTCGTCGCCCTGGACGACAACGACGTCCCGCTCTCGGCCCGCAAGGGCAAGGTCATCGTCCGCTCTGGCAAGGGTGAGACCTCCCGCGAGGTCCCGCTGCTGGACGGCACCGCCCGCGCCTCGGTCACCGAGTGGCGCACCGAGCGCGCGTCCTGGCCCGGCGCGGCCGACATCCCCGCCCTGCTCCTCAACCGCCGCGGCGGACGCCTGTCGACCCGGGCCGTCGACCAGCTCGTCGACGAACTCGCCACCGACGCCGACATCCTCGACGACGCCGGCGCCCTCGCCCTATCCGCCCACATCCTCCGGCACACCCTCGCCACCAACCTGCTGCGCGCGGGCGTCGACATCGTCGTCGTCGCCGAACTACTCGGCCACGCCCGCCTCGACACCACCCGCCGGTACACCCTGCCCACCCACGCCGACCTCGAAGACGCCGTCGGACGCCTCCCCACCGATCAATAGGGCACCGCTGATCTGGGCGAACTCAAACGGGTGTACCTGGTTGCACGACTCTTACCGATACCCCGAATCCAGGGGTCTTCAGCATGAACCCATTGGTCTTCATGCTCTGTGAACGATTCTAATCCTTGGGTTCGCGGGAACTCGCAGGGTCTTGTTGGTCGGCCGCGGTCGCCGAAGCGCTCTGGCGTTCGGCGTGGCGGATCGCGGTCTCGAGATCGCGGCGAACATCGCTGCCAGGCGCAGCGGGTCAGGGCCGCAATCCTCAGAAAGCTCCGCCCGCCATCTGGGCGCCGTTGACGCCGTAGTGGAGGGTCTTGCCGTCATGGCGCACCGGATGCCCGACAGGAAGGAGCTCGCCCCGCGACGCCGGGTCCCTCTTCGCAGGCCACTCCTCAGCGACCTGGGCGAGTGATCTGCCGGATAGCCGGGACGGCCGGTGCGTTGCGACCTTGATTCCGCGCTCATACTGGAAGGCCATTGACTCGCTGATCTCCCAGGCGCAGGCGTCAAAGCCCCAGACCTGTTCGAGGTCGCGCAACACGACCCATCGGGTGACTGTGTCCCCGTTGTTGGTCAGCAACAGCTCGACCTGCAGGACGAAGTAGTCGAACCGGTTTACTTGAGCTTCATCAAGCTCTCCGGCCCCCGTGGCGGCCGAGCGGCCATAGCCCGCGAGGCTCGGATTCTCACGTAGGAGCGCCAGCCCGCTGGCGACGGCGCTCGAATGGGGATCGAGCTGGAGCGCCCTTTCGTAAAGGCCGCATGCCTCGTCGGCCCGCCGCTCCCTTTCTTTATCCCACCGTTTCGAGTGACGTATCCCCAAGGCCATGTCCCAGAGTTGTCCGCACTGAATCGACAACAGGGTCGCCAAGAGGAGAGTCGCCTCAACGTCCTGCGGCCGTGCCGCCACCGCCTGCCGCAGCCACTTCTCCGCTTCCGGCACGTAGCCATAGCCGTCGGTCTGCGTGTCCGACCATGACACCTGCAGCAGCATATGCCCCAGCTCTCGTGCGGCCTCCGGGTCTTCCGCCGCATCCGCACGCAGCGTCCCCAGTACCTCGGGGAACGGACGCCTGGCGGCGATCAACCGCCGAACGCTCTCGGGCCAGTTCGTCATGGAGCGGGAGTCTCCCATGCGCCGCCGACAATCCGCTTGGCGGGTCATGGGGTTGCCATTAACGTGGCGGCTGGTGTCCTCCTTGTGACATTCCAGATCAGCGATACCCCCGTCTGGCCCTCCGCGATGGCCAGGGCCCGCGCCACCCCAAGATCCCGTACCACCGCGGCACCGACTAGCTAGGGCTTCCTCGCCTTCACCGAACCAGCAAGACGAACGACGAGGACGATAGACCTTCAGAATCTCTGAGATCTCATCAATCCTGAGACTTCCGGGAGTACCAGAAAGAAGCCCCAAGTACAGGGGCAAGACAGGCGGGAGGGAGCTCAACGAACTCTGAGGTTATTTCTTAGTGGGACAACGAGCCGCTGAAACCCTCCAGCCGACGGCGCTCGGCGACCGCTAGGGCCTGTTTCGAAGTCGTTTGATGAGCAATGGCGCGGTCGGTGCCAACGTTGCCAAGCTCGAGGACTACCGAGCCTGGCCTCGTGTTCGGGGCAACTCTCAGGCTCCCGTGATCTTCTGGCAAGCTCGCGGGATGCTCAAACTCACCGATTTCATCATCGACTGCCCGGACACCATGAAGCTGGCGGCTTTCTACTCCGAGGTGACAGGCCGCCCGATCAAGGAAGGCAGCCACGAGAACTGGGCCGGTATCCAATTCGGTGAGATCGAGCTGGCCTTCATCCGGGTGGACGATTACCGCGCCCCGCAGTGGCCCGACAGCGAGCACCCCAAGCAGTTCCACCTCGACTTCGAAGTGGACGACATCGAATCCGAGCAGCGCCGCGCCCTCGAACTCGGCGCGACGCTGCAGCAGGACTTCATCGGCCCCGAAGGCTACGGCTGGCGGGTCTATACCGACCCGATCGGCCACCCCTTCTGCCTGTGCCGCAACAAGGGTGTCATCTGGACCGACCAGGGCCCGATCTGGCCCAAGGACGACTAGGACCTGACTCAACGCGAGGTCAGCAGCCAGTCGTTGATGATGACGATGTGGAGGCTGGCCTCATAGCGGACGGCGAGTTTGTCGTAGCGGGTGGCGGCGCCGCGGTGGCGTTTGAGTCGGATGATGCCGCATTCGACGGCGTGACGGCCTCGGTAGTCCTCGCAGCTGAAGCGGGGTGGACGTCCCCCGGCTCTGCCTCGGTTCTTGCGGTGGCGGATCTGGTCGGCAGGTTCGGGGATCGTCGCGAGGATGCTGCGCCTGCGCCGGTAGGCGCGGTTGGCGCGGGAGCTGTAGGCCTTGTCGGCGCGCACCCGGTCAGGCCGGGTGCGCGGACGACCGGCCCCGATCCGGGGGACGTTGATGGCGTTCAGGACGTTCAGGAACTGCGGCGAGTCACCACGCTGGCCCGCGGTGAGTAGCAGCGACATCACCTTCTGGCCTTGCTCACAGGCGAGGTGGATCTTGGTGGTGAACCCGCCTCGGGAACGTCCCAGAGCGTGGACGGCGGGCTCGGTCGTGACGCCACCGGCGGGCTCTTTCTGCGGGGCAGATCGTGCGCCGGCGGCGTGCTGGTGGGCGCGGGCTGTTGTGGAGTCCACACTGATCTCCCAGCTGATCCGGCCGACCGCGTCAGCCCGGGCCTGCAGCTTGGTGATGATCCCCGCCCAGACACCGAGCCGCTGCCATCGGCGGAACAGCGGGTACACCGCCTGCCAGGATCCGTAATGTTCCGGGACGTCCCGCCACGGTGCGCCGACCCTCACCCGCCACCGGATCCCGTCTATGAGCTGCCGTTTCGTCCACGAAGGCGGTCGTCCCGACCGGACGGACACGGGCAGCAGTGGCTCCAGCCGCGCCCACTGCGCATCGGTCAGATCAAACCGCCGCGACACAGCTAGGGTGGCCACGAGGTCTCCGGTATTCAGGTTTTTCTTGGTCGATCAACCCATCTACCGGAGACCTCATCTACTTCACGAACACCAACACACCGGACTTCGAGACACGACCTAGTCCTGTCCTGCGGACCGCACTCCGCAACAACGACTGGAGACGTTCGCGTCGGCGGCCGCGGCGGCGCAGGGTTACCGATACGAGCCGGACAAGTTCTCGGCCGCGCAGCTGACCGAGCAGGCGTCGGAGCTGGTCCGGGCACCTCGGGTCGCGGAATGCCCGGTCCAGTTGGAGTGCAGGGTCGCCTCCTCGTACCCCTTCGGCAGTCCCGCTCCTCATGCCACTGCCTTTCAGGTCGAGATCCTTCGCGCCCACATCGAGGAAGACCCGGTTATCCCAGGGACGCACTATGTCGACCCGCTCGGATGGGACCCGCTCATCATGAAGTTCTGCGAGTTCTTCGGCGGTGGACACAACGTGCATCCGTCGAAACTCGCCGAGGGCTGGAAGATGCCGCATCAGCTCCGGCCAGCGGTCGTCTGAGCTGGTATCGCCTGGTGGCAACCCGCCTGTGTTTCGTGGTCATTCGTGCGGATGATGGCGGTACGTGTGGCGGGGATGGGCTGTTCGACGTGGAGCCGGTCGAGAAAACAGTCACAGGGCCGTCGGGCGGCGTACGGCACCGGCCGCGCCTCACTCCCGGACCCGGCCGTCGCGCGGGGCATGGGGCAGGGGTGTCCGGTGGCTGACGGGGCCATGGAAACGCGTGAAGATCGGGCTAATAATCGACGCGTACGGCGATGCAGAACCCCCGGCTCACCGCTCCCCCGAAGGCCCTGATCCCGTCAATCGACAACGTCGAAAGGCAGAAGATGCGTTCGTCGAAACGTGCTGCGGCGGTGCTCTCCGCCGCAGCCCTGCTGTCCCTCCCCGCCCTACCTGCCGAAGCCACCACGACCTTCACCTTCAGCAACCTGCACAGCGGCAAGTGCCTGGAGGTGGCGTACGCCAGCACCGCGAACCTCGCGGACGTCGGCCAGTACACGTGCCACAGCCTGAACAACCAGAAGTGGTACATACAGTCGGCCGGCGGAGGGTGGCAGACCCTGATCAACGTCAACAGCGGGAAGTGCCTGGACGTGCTCGACTGGAGCACCGCCGACTTCGCGACCGTCACCCAGGACACCTGCGACGGCGGAGCCAACCAGAAGTGGGAGCTCGTCCAGGTCCTGATCGGCCCCGGGCAGCCGAGCAACAGGATGATGCTGCGCAACCAGAACAGCGGCAAGTGCCTGGAGATCCTCAACTACAGCACCGCGGACTTCGGTGAGGCAGTCCAGTACAGCTGCTACGAGGGCGCCAACCAGGTGTGGGTGTCGCCGCAGTGGTGGTGGCCCACCTGATCCCCACCACTCCCCGACCGACCACACCTGATCAGCTATCACGGGTGCCCGGGTGGTGACTTAACAGCTCGGCTGCTCTCTTGTCGGCGGTGGACAGGATCGTGGACACGGCCCCACTCGGGTCGGCCTTCGAGGAGGATCGGTACAGGAGTCGCCTACCGGACAGACCGGGCCGCACAGCCGACCGGGTGGGGGTGTATGCCGCGGCCGTCAACGCCAGATCGGAAGCGATCACGCATGCGATCGCCCAGCCCAGCCGCCCTAGCCTGCCCTTCGACGCCCAGACCTCGTTCTACGAGTTCTCGATCGTCGCCGCTGATGAACATGCGCTCGGCCACGTCCGGTACGAGGTATGCGAGCCGTGCGGCGTCGGCCTCCTCCTCAAGATCAGCTTCTCGCCTGACTGGCAGTTCTGCGGGCTCGGGACCCTCGCCCTACGCCAGCTGGAGACCCGTCACCCAGAGCTGACCTGGTACACCACCTGCCAGTACGCACACGCCAAGGGCTTCTACCAGCGATACCGGCAAAGCAGCGCCAGCCCATGGGCCGAGAAGCGGAATCCCTGCCCGCACTTCTGAACAGAGACCGCGGCCAAGGCGGAGCGGCGGGGCCGGATCGACCTGGCGAGCCCGGCTAGCGTCCGCGGGGTGGCTGCTCGTCGGGATTCGCGCCGTCATGTTGCCAGCGCCACCTGGCATGGGTGTCGAAGCCGCGCGGTGGGTCGGGGCGGTGGGGTCGGCGTGCCAGAGGTCGGATCCGGGTGGAACGACGGTGTCAGTTGAGCCGTCGACCACGCGGACCCCGGCCGGGTGTCCACCACCGCCGGGGTCCGCACCCTTTCACTTCCCCTTCTTGCACCCCTTCAGGGGGAAAGCCGGTGGCTCGGTCCAGCCCGACTCGGGGCCGTG
>NZ_JBEZDO010000058.1:0-28437 GCF_040648355.1 Nonomuraea sp. NPDC049152
TACCTCGCCGGCCTCCATCTGCGCGCCTCAATGATCTGGGTCAAGCACCTCACCCGGACCACCACTTGATCACGACTCGATACGCGCCCTAGCGCCATGAACGGGGTCAGCCCGGCGAACAGCAGGACGGATCCGGCCACCAAGACGACGGGATTGGTGTCTGCCTGCGTGAGCAGGACGGGCCCGAGAAGGGCGAACGCGGCTCCGCCGCTCATGAGGACGGTCGGGCGGATCCGGCCGGTGAGGCTGGAGACCACCAGGGCCACGATGGTGCCGGTGACCGCGGTGGGCAGTTGCCACAGGCCGGCCTCCAGTGGGGACAGGTCGAGCACCAGCTGCAGGTATTGCGAGGTGAGCAGGCTGGTCCCGAACAGCACGATCCCGACCAGGACCATGCCGGTGACGGATACGGCGAACGCGGGGATGGCGAACAATCCCAGATCCAGCAGCGGGTCGGCCAGCCGCCGCTGACGGCGGACGAAGACCGCGCCGATCACCAGCCCCGCGACCAGGACACCGGCGGACGGCAGGTTGAAGCCGTGGACGGCGAGATCCTTGATGCCGTACACGATCGTCAGCGGGGTCAGCAGCGACAGGAGCACGCTGACCGCGTCCAGCCGCCCGGAGGCCGAGGTGCGGGATTCGGGGATCAGGGAAGGTCCGGTGACCAGTAGCAGGGCCATGGCCGGAATCGCAAGCAGGAATACCGCGCCCCACCAGAAGTACTGCAGCAGCACGCCGCCGACCAGCGGGCCGAGCGCGCCGCCGCCCATGAAGGCCATCATCCAGATCGTGATGGCCAGGGTGAGCTGCCGGGCGTCGGTGAACAGGGTGCGGATCAGCGCCAGCGAGGACGGTGCCAGCGCGGCGGCGGCGACGCCCTGGACCGCCCGTGCCGCGATGAGCAGGCCCGCGCTGGGAGCGAAGGCGGCGATGACGGACGCGGCGGTGAAGGCGACAGCGCCGAGCAGCAGGATCCGGCGGTGCCCGAGTCGGTCACCGACCGTCCCCATCGCGACCAGCGATCCGGCGACCATGAAGCCGTAGATGTCGGTGATCCACAGCAGCTGGGGACCGTCGGGCCCCAGCTGGGCGCTCAGGCTGGGCAGCGCCAGGTAGAGCACCGACATGTTCATCATGACCAGCACGGCGGGGACGCCGAGGACCGCCAGGGCGATCCACTCCCGGGCTCCGGCTCTGGCGGAGGTCTCGGCGGGCATGCGGGTGCCCTCAGCCGCGCACATGGAGCAGGGTCTTGCCGACGGTGGTGCGCGACTCGATCGCGCGGTGCGCGGCGGCCGCCTCCTCGAGAGGGAAGGTCTGGCCGATGACCGGCCGCAACTCCCTTGAGGCGGCGAGGTTCAGCGCGTCGGCGATGAGCGCGCGGGCCTCGGCCGGGCTTGGCGCGGCGGCGAGACCGATGACGCCGATGGAGCGTGCCCGAAGTGCGCCTTCGTCGAGCTCGGCGTCGGCGCCGCTGGCCATCCCGTAGATGCTCGCACGTCCGCCGTCGCGCAGCGACCCAATCGCCTCGGTCCGATCCGGCCGCCGACCCCGTCGAAGACGAGATCGATTCCGGCGCCGCCGGTCGCCTCCGCCACCTGATCCAGCCAGCCGGGCAGGGAGTAGTCGACATAGCAGACCGCGCCGAGCGAGGTGACCAGCTCGGCCTTGCCGACGCCTCGGGCGGCTCCGATCACGTGGGCGCCCACCGCGGCGGCCAGTTGGACCAGCAGGCTGCCGACGCCTCCGCCCGCCGCCTCCACCAGGACCCGTTCGCCCGGCTTGACCTGCGCCTGCCGGTGCAACAGCAGAGCCGTACGGCCATCGGCCAGCAGCGCGACCGCGTCCTTGAGCTCCAGACCCGCAGGCACCGGGACCGTGTCCTGGGCCCGGGCCAGCGCCAGTTCGGCGTATCCGCCCTCGCCGCCGGTGGTGGTGACCACGACCGCCCCTACCAGGGCTGGATCCACGTCCGGCCCGACGGCCACGATGCGGCCGCCCACGCCGTTGCCGGGCGTGCGGGGTAGCACGGGCCTGCCGAAGGGCCCGTTGCCCGATCGCACCTGCGTCTCGACGAACGTGATGCTCGCGTACGCCACCGCGACGAGCACCTGGCCCGGTCCCGGGACGGGATCGCCGACCTGCTGTATCCGCAGGACCTCCGGCCCGCCGAACTGTTCCATCACCACGGCCCGCATGACACTCCTCAAACGGATAGATTCGCTTCGTTTGAGAAAGCTATAACGGAGTGAATCGCTTCGCAAGGTGGCTACAGTGAGCGCATGACCCGCAAAGCTCCCCGGCATGCCGAAGCCGAACGCAACGATCAGGCCCTCCTGGAGGCCGCGAAGAAGGTCCTGGCCGTGGACGGGGCGCACGCGTCGGTGGCAGCGATCGCGACCTGCGCCGGAGTCGGCATCGCCAGCCTCTACCGCCGCTACCGATCCAAGGACGAGCTCTTCCAGCACCTGTGCGCACTGTCTCTCGACCAGTGGATCCAGGCCGCCGAACGCGGCCTGGAGCATGACGACCCATGGGAAGGACTGGCTCACTACATCGGCGCCTGCGTCGAGTTCAGCGGCGGCTCCCTCGGGCCACTAGCAGGCACGATCGCCGTCACCGACGAGATGGCGGCCAAGTTCACCAGGTCGGATGAGCTGATGAGGGAACTGGTGGCCCGGGCGCACCAGGCGGGAGTGCTCCGACCGGACGCCGGGACTATGGACATCTCGCTACTGATCGAGCAACTCGGCAAGTCACCCCTGATCGAACAACTCGACCGGCAGGGCCGTACCGACCTGATCGGCGCGGCCCGCAACGCCCGCCGGCGTACGATCGCTATCGCGCTCGACGGCCTGCGCTCCGGGCATCCCCAATTGCCGGGGACCGAACCCGCGCCCGCCCTGCTGGCCGGACGCTGGGAACACACCCCCGCGGACCAGGCGAAGTCGCCAGGACGGCCGTAGACACAGCCCAGCAGCGGGAAACGATCACTCTCATCCGGGGAAGCGATCTTCAAAGCCCTTGGTCCGTTCCAGCTCACACCTACTCGTGAACGCCCCACCAGGGGCCGTTCTTTGAAACGGCTGGACTGAAGTTGACGGGATCCCCTCTGATCTTGATGGTCAGGCGGGATCTTGTCGTTTCAGAGGCTTCCGAATCGTGTTCGGGCGGGTTTGGGGCCTGCGTGATGGGTGTGGCGGAGGGCTCGGGTGGTGTCAGGCCGTTGGAAGAGCACGCGAAACAGGCTTGGTGGGCATGGTCCCGCACCGCGGCCTGCCTCCCCCGATCAGACCCCCAACCGGTCCAGCATTCTGCGGAAGGCCAGATCGTTTTGCGGGTGTCCGCCGACGTACTCGCAGCACTGCGCGGACTCGATCGCCGCTGCCAGCCATGCGGCCTGTTTGCCGCTCCGGTCATCCTTGTTGCCGTACCAGATCCTGACAGGGACCCCGATCAAGGCGAGGGTGAAACCCCTACGTGTCCTCTGCAGGGCCTCGTTCCGATCGGTTACCAGGGGTCTGAAGCTGCCCTCGCCTCATCAATCTGGCGCATGATGCGCTCGGCACCGCAGGCCTCCGCGGTCGCATACGCTTCCTCTGCCAGCGCCAGCGCGTCGTCCCGGCGGCCCTGTGCCGCAGCGATGTAAATCAGGCCGACCTGATTGGCTGCAACTCCTGCCCAAAGCCCAATCCGCTGGCGCAGCCGTACCGACTCCTCCAACTTCTCCCGTGCACTATCCAACCGGCCCGCGGAATGATCGGCGATGCCTAGGTGACGAAGCACCTCGGATTGGATCCCCAGGTCGCCAACTTGTAGCGCTAACTCTCGAGACTGTTCAAACAGAGGGATCGCGGCATCAGCATCGCCACGGATGACTTGGTGGACGCACCCCACCCAGAACAGCGCCTCAGCTTCTCCGGCTACATCACCGAGCCTCCGATAGAGGTGTGCCGCACGCTCCATCAAGGCCAGCTCATGGGAATCCTCGCGACGTTCCTCCAGAAACCGCGCATGCAAGATCCGACCCCGAGCCAGCGCGAGATCAGCCTCGACCTTGTCCAACTCCCGCTCTGCCTCAGACAACACGCCGTGGTCACCGGCGAAGACAGCCCGCTCATAGGCCAGCCTGGCCTGCTCGATACGGCCCTCTGCGTGCATCCCGCGTTACCTCGTCCCTACCCTCGGTGACGCTCAAGCTTCGATGTCACAAGCATAAGGATCTATGGCATAGGACACATGGGCCGGACACTGCCCGACGGGCACCGGCACGAGGTCCGCTGGCACAGCGCCGACATCGACCGGCAACTCGACCTCATCGAACAGGGCGCGGCAGGCCGGACATCGCCGCCACCAGCCCGCGAAGCCCTGGTCCAACTCATAGAGATCACTAACGACGCCGAATCTGTCGCCGCTCACATCGCTACACGCCTCACCACCGGGGTTCATCCGGTGCCCGCTGCGCCGTATGTGCGGATCGGTACCCCGCACGAGATCGCCGCCGCTATGGCGACCCATCAACCGGGGCATCACCCGCTACGTCGTGCGCGACACCCACCTGGACGCCGCCGACGAGGTACTCACTCACCTGGCCAGGTCCGTTTGATCGGTACGGGCTCAACGGCTCAGCGGCGCGCTGTACCCATCGCGAATCTGGGAAACGATCACTCGACCGGCGGGAAGCGATCTCCGCCCCCTGTCGGATCTCCCTGCTCAAACCCACTCGTGAACACCCCACCAGGGGCCGTTCTTGGAACGGCTGGACTGAAGTGACGGGATCCCGTCCGATCATCTGGATCCGCCACGGTTACGCCGCTCTCGACGCTGACCCGGGCAGGCTCACGCGCTCCAGGAAGTCGACATCGCCGTGGCCGAGGCCGAAGCCATGACGGCCAACCCTCGCGCCTGGATCGCCGAAACCCCGCTGGTCCAGGCCCTGACCGACGCCGCGAGCCCCTACATCGCGCGCCACCGGCAGCCCAAGCGCCACCTGAGCGCGCTCCCCCTCGACCGAGCGCCACCTGCACCCGGTCCGCTGACTCGACGTCCGCCCCGCCCACCCCGGGCGGGGCCCAACCCCCTCACCCCTGATAGGCACACCCCAATGACGTTCACCAAGGTTCGTGCTGCTCGATACGCCCTGATCGCCGCCGCCATCATCACCTCCGGAGTCGGCACCAAGGCCCTCCTGGTCGATGACAGCCTCACCGTCGCCATCCTCGCGTTCTGGGCCACCGCCTAGAAGTTCGTCGGCTGGCTCCACCTGGAGCAGATCGAGCGGCTCCTCACCGAACGCGACCTCCACGCCAAAGTCACCCACCTGATGGCCCTGCACCTCACCGACGAGCAGTTCGAGGAGTTCCAAGCCCAGTTGAAGGCCGCCGAGCGCGCCGAGTCCGGCTCCTGACCCCGTAGCCCGCCGGGCGGCCCCTCCCCGTCCGGCACTCTCCTGGAAGGCCCTCCGTGCAACTCCTCCTGGACGCCCCCGAGTTCGCGCCCGAGCCGCCGGCCCCGGCCGAGCCGTCCCCGACCTGCTCGCGCAAGACCTGGTCGTGATCGCCTACAGCACTGGCAAGGACTCCATGGCGATGCTCGCCTACGTCGTCCGCGAGCTTCGCGCCGCCGGTACGCCGGGCGCATCGCCATCGTGCACAACAAGCTCGGCGTCACCGACTCCGGCGAAGACGTCGAATGGCCCAGCCCGAACGCCTCACCAGACGGCGGACCGTCAACCCCGGAATCCCGAGTCGTCGATCAACCACGGAGCCCGTGACATGACCGCTCCTTAAACCAGGTCGCCGCTCGGCCTACCGTTCAAACAAGCGGCGACGCCACGCACCTCGATGCCACTCGCTGAGCAGCCAGGCGTTCGGATCGGGCAGCGTCCTACGCGAGAACTCAGCGTCCAGCCTCCTCACGACTCTGCGGAGACCGGCCGAATCGATCACTGGCATGGACTGCAGGATGAACTGAAGGCCATCTCGTGCGTCTGCGGGGTCGCAAGCCACCCACGAAACGGCATTCGGCTCCTCCGGATGGACACCCGACCAGGGCTGAATGCCGCGGCGTCCGCGTTGGGATGGGAGGTCATGGTCGCCAGTGTTGCCGTTTGGCGGTCGGCAACGGAGAGTTTCGGCGCGATGCCTTTGCCTCGTCTCAGGCGCCGACCGCTGGTCGCGGCAGGTCCTACACTCTGCAGGCCGGGTCTCTCCTGCTGGCCCAACAAGAGCCCTTCAGACGCCGATCCGTTGGCGCAGGAAGCAGCGCTCGTCGTGGCCGGGCTGGATGTGGGAGTGGATGCCGGGCCGGGCTTGGCGTAGATGGCCGTTCCGATGGTCTCTACCTGTGCAACCATGCTGGCCGACGCTCAAGGCCCGCATGTCCGGCTCGGTGTGGCCGGAAGGGGTTGCAGACACGCAGCAGGCGGCGGTCGTGGCTGGCGAGCAGGCCAGGTGACCACCCCGGCCGGGAGATGGACAGCCGCCTGTACACCGGTCGCATGCGCGAAGGCGTCCAGCCCGTCCCCGTCAGGGAATACCCCGGCATCGACAAGCCCTGGACTCCACCCGTGACCAGGTACGGGCCGCCGCTGCGCCTTTTCGGTGGGCATTTAGGCATGGCTTGTGCGTCTATTTCGCTCTTGATGCCCTCTCGGATGGTTGACTACGAGCCTGCCCTGGCCCGTCCTCTTCTTCCCGCCCCTCTCGGTGCGCCGACATCGGAGACTCGGCCGTTGATGGGAGGGCCGCGGCGATGCAGTCGAGGACGCGCTGGAGCCCGTACCGGAACTGGTCGTCGCGGCTCAGGTGCGGCTGGCGCGCCTCCATCACGATCTTGGTGAAGATCGGGTACTCCCCGCTCTTCACCAGCCGGTCGACGTACGGGTAGCTCCGCGCCATCCACTCCGACTCGCTGAGCCCGCTGCGGCGGAATTCCTCGGCCGAGCTGATCTCCTCGCGGACGGTGGCCTCGACGTAGCCGTTGAGTATGGCCATGAGGCCGAGGTTCTCGTCGATGGAGACGAGGGCGTCGAGCACTCCCATCAGCCGTTCGATCAAGAGCAGCTGGTTGGGGCCGAGGCTGGGGAGCGACCGCTGCACGGTGGCGATCCACGGGTGCCTCAGCCACATGGCCCGCAGCCCGTCGGCGTAGCGGGTCAGGTCGGCGCGCCAGTCGCCCGAGGGCATGCCCGTGACGTCGATCTCGCCCATCAGCCGGTCGGCCATGAGCTCGACCAGGTTGTCGCGGCTCGGGACGTACCGGTAGAGGGACATCGCGCCGGCGCCGATCTCGGCGGCGATCCGCCGCATGGTGGCGGCCTCCAGCCCCTCGGCGTCGGCGATCCGGATCGCCGCCTCGGTGATCTGCGCGCGGCTGTAGACCGGCTTCGGCCCGCGGGCCGGGCGCTCGGGTCGCATCCAGATGTTCACGTATTCGGCATCGGTCACCGGCTCCACCCCCTAGTTGCGTACATAGTACTCGGTGGCTTAGCCTGGCCGCCATGACCGCGTACAACGTACCCAGTGGAGGGGTTATGCCTGATCCGATCGTGGTCGCTGAGGGGCTGCACAAGTCCTTCGGCGGCACCCATGCGCTACGGGGGCTGGACCTGAGCGTCCCGAGAGGGACGGTCTGCGGCGTGCTCGGGCCGAACGGCGCCGGGAAGACGACCGCAGTGCGCATCCTGGCGACCCTGTCCGATCCCGATGCCGGGCACGCTCGCATCGCCGGATACGACGTCGTCCGCGAGGCCGGCAAAGTGCGCGAGCAGATCGGGCTCGCGGGCCAGTACGCCGCCGTGGACGAGAAGCTCACCGGCCGTGGCAACCTGCGCATGTTCGGGCGCCTCTACCACCTACCCCGCCGCCAGGCGCACCGGCGGGCCGACGAGCTACTGGAGCGCTTCGGCCTGATGGACGCAGCCGACCGCCCGGTTCTCGGCTACTCCGGCGGCATGCGCCGCCGACTCGACCTGATCACCTGCCTCATCCTGCGCCCCAAGGTGCTCTTCCTGGACGAGCCCACCACCGGCCTGGACCCGCGCAGCCGCGGCGAAATCTGGGACAGCGTCCGCGAGCTGGTGGCCGATGGCACCACGGTGCTGCTCACCACGCAGTATCTGGACGAGGCCGACCACCTGGCCGACGACATCGCCGTCATCGACCACGGGCAGGTGATCGCCACCGGCACGCCCGACGAGCTGAAGGCCACGATCGGGGACCGCCTTGACGTCACCCTCGAAGACCCCGCCGCGCTGCCTGCGGCGATGACCGTCCTGAACACCCTCGCCAGCACCGATCCCACGCCGACGGGCGCCGATGGGCTCAGCGTCGTCCTGCCCGTCGGCGGCCTCCGGCTCGCCGACATCGTGCGCGAGCTTGACCACGCAGGAGTCGCCGCCGCCGACGTGAGCCTGCGCCGCCCCACCCTCGACGAGGTGTTCCTGCGCCTCACCGACCGCAAGGAGCCCGTCCGATGACCGCCCTCACCTCACCACTGCGTCGCCTGGGCTGGACGCTCACCGACGGGCTGACCCTGGTCGGCCGCGAGCTGGGACGGCTGCGGCAAGAACCTGGGCAGATTGTCGCCGCGCTGGTCTTCCCGGCCGTCATGGTGGTGCTGTTCGGGTACGTCTTCGGCAGCGCGATCCAGGTGCCGGACGGCGGCGACTACCGCGAGTACCTCATGCCCGGCCTGTTCGCGATGGTGACCTTCTCCGCGGTGATGGGGGTCATGACGCGGATGGCCACCGACGCCTCCCGCGGTGTGATGGACCGGTTCCGCTCCATGCCGATGGCGCGCTTGGCGGTGCCGTTCGGGCAGACCGGCGCCGACCTGCTGACCGGCCTGCTGATGCTGGCCATCATGGTGGGCGCGGGCCTGCTGGTGGGCTGGCAGCCGCACCGCGGCCTGATCCCCACGGCCCAGGCGTTCCTGCTGATGATCGTGCTGCGGTACGCGCTGAGCTGGGTGGGCGTCTATGTGGGCCTGGCGGTGAAGAACGACCAGGTCGCCGACGCGATGGTGCCGCTGTTCCTGCCGTTCACGATGCTGTCGAACGCGTTCGTCCCGACCGACGGCATGCCGGGATGGCTGCGCTTCCTGGCCGGCTGGAACCCGGTCAGCGCGCTCACCGCCGCCTCACGGGAGCTGTTCGGCAACCCGGGCGCCCCGTCCGGAAACGTGGCCTGGCCACTCGCGCATCCGGTGACCGCCGTCCTGCTCTGGTCGGCCGCGCTGCTGGTGATCTTCGTCCCGCTGTCGCTCCGCGCCTACATGCGCAGAGGACGCTGAACGCTCCAGGCATCTGCAGACCGCGTGTTCTCCTCCGAAAGGCATCAAAACGGCGCAAAACATCCACGAAGAGGTGCAACAGATCCTGGACTGGGCTGCCGAGGACAGCATTCCCGGTATCGTCGCCGAAGTTCACGACGCCGACGGAACATGGTTCGGCACCGCAGGAGTGGCCGACCTCGCCACCGGGCATCGGCGTCAGCCCGGGGAGTACCTCCACATCGACAGCTCCGGTAAGACCTTCACCGCCGCCACCGTGCTGGCCCTGGCAGCCGAAGGCAGGCTGAGCCTCGAGGACCCGGTGAACACATGGCTGCCCGGCGTCATGGAGACGGGCGGCTACGACGGCGACAAGATCACCATCCGAGTGGAACGCACAGTCATCCGGCCGCTCGACCTGACCCACACCTAACGTACGGCCCGCCGACGCCACAAGCTATCTCCACCCGCATCCCACGACCTACTGCCACCGGCTCAGCACCACGAGATGTGGACCACGGTCGCCAACGACAGCGTCGTCTGGTTGCCGCACGCCCGCTATGGCCTCGGCGTGATCGAGTTCGACAACGCGGGGATGGACGGCCTGACCGTGCGTGGCGTCAGCGGCCCCCTCCCGGGATCCTTCACCCTCGCGCTGAGCACCGACGACGGCCGGCAACCTGGCCTTCGCCGCTGACATATTCTCCGCCCTTGATCTCCGCAGGTCAGCAGAGCTGCTTCACGAGACCGCGGACACTCTTCCTGCTGTCCTCCATAACCTGGAGGCAAACATCAACAGGCTCCACGGCATGATGTGACACTCCGTGCATGGGGGCGGCCGGAATACGGGACAAAGACACGGCGCGGTGACGGGTTGATCATTATCTCCGGAGCGCACGCCAGATCTTCGTGGCTTTCGGTGTGAACTGCACCCAGGCGCGAGGGTTGCCGGGATAGGGGCGCAGCGGCGGGGTGAGGAAGCGCACGTGCGAAGGGTCGAGGTCGCGCAGCTCCATGGCCAGCGACGCCAGTGCCACAGGGCTGCCAAGAGCCTCGTCCGTGGTCACCGCCTGACCCAGGTTCTTGCGACAGCGCCGCCACCTGGACCGGGCCCACGGCCTTCACCTGGTGCACGAAGCTGCGCAGGAACTCCTGCTGGCGCTTGATGCGCTGCAGGTCGCTTTGGTCGGCGCCCACGTGGCGCAGCCGCAAGAAGGCCACCGCCGCCCGTCCCTTGACCTTCTGCCTGCCCGGCCTGAGCCCGTCGGCGTGCCGGGGATCGATGCCGGTGGGCACGGTGACGGTGACGCCGCCGACGGCCGAGCTGAGCTCGGCCACCCCGGCGAAGTCGAGCACCACGAAATGGTCGATGCGGATTCCGGTGACCCGCTCGACGGTGGCGATCGTGCAGGCGGCGCCGCCGTAGGCGAAGGCCCAGTTCAACGGCTCGGTGCGGGAGGCGGGGTGGGGGCCGCAGGCGGGGCGCGGCACGACGGTGTCGCGCGGCAGGCTCACCGCCGTCGCGCTGTGCCGGTCGGCTGCGACGTTCAGCAGGATCGTGGTGTCGGCCCGCGGGGTCTCCACCTTTCCGCCGCCGTAGGCGCGGTTGCCGTGACCCCTGGTGTCGCTGCCGAGCACGAGGATGTTCAGCTCCGCTGCCGCGACCTTCGCAGGTCGCGGCCCGGTCGGCATCGGGGCTGTGCGCAGGCCGCTGTCGAGCCGCCAGTAGAACCCGCCGAGCGTGGCAGCCACGACCCCGGCCACTCCGAGCAGCAGCCACTTCCAGCGCATCAGACCTGGTACCCGGGTTCAGCCGGTCGAGCGGCCAGCCACTCGGAGGTACGGCGCAGCCCCTCGCGCAGCGGCACCCGCGGCTCCCACCCCGTCAACGCCCTGGCCTTGGAGTTGTCGCAGAGCAGCCGCTCCACCTCGCTGCCGCGCGGCCGCATCCGGTCGGTGTCGGCCACGACCTGGGCGTCCGAGCCGGTCGTCTCGATCAGCAGCTCGGCCAGGTCGCCGATGGAGATCTCCCGGCCGGAGCCGATGTTGACGACCATGCCCAGCGTCTTGCCGGAGCGCGCGACTGCCAGGAAGCCCCTGGCGGTGTCCTCGGCGAAGGTGAAATCGCGGGTGGGGGTGAGCGCGCCCAGCCTGATCTCCCGGGCGCCCGCGTGTAGCTGCGACAGGATCGCCGGGATCACCGCCCGCGCCGACTGCCTGGGACCGTAGACGTTGAACGGCCGCACCACGGAGACCGGCAGTTCGAAGGCGTGCCAGTAGGACAGCGCCATCATGTCCGCGCCGATCTTGGAGGCGGAGTACGGCGACTGCGGCTGCAGCGGGTGCTCCTCGGTGATCGGGGCGAACCTGGCCGTGCCGTACACCTCGCTGGTGGAGGTGTGCACGAGCCGCGAGACGCCGTGCCTGCGGCAGGCCTGCACAACGTTGTGCGTGCCGGTGACGTTCGTGGCGACGTAGGACTCCGGCGCCTGGTAGCTGTAAGGGATGCCGATCAGCGCGGCCAGGTGGAAGACGGTGTCGCAGCCGGAGACGGCGGCCATGACCAGCCCGGCGTCGCGCACGTCACCGGCGACGACCTCCACGTCCTTGCCCGCCAGATGACCGCGCGAGCCGTACGGTTTGTAGTGCGCCAGCGCCCGCACCTCGACGCCCTCGGCCAGCAGCAGGTCAACGAGCGTGCTGCCGATGAAGCCCTCCGCGCCGGTGACAAGGACCTTCTTCACTTGATCAACTCCAGGGTCCAGGCCGCCAGCCTGTCGGCCGCGTCGAGATGTGGGCTGTCGCCACCGGCGGACCTGGCGGGCAGCGACGAGAGCGCCCGCTCCAGCGCCGTGCCGGACAGCTCGTGGTCGGGCAGCACCACCGCGTCCTTGAGTGTCATGGCGTTGCGGGTCTGGTGGTCGTGCGGTGCGTGCGGGTAGGGCACGAGGACGGCGGGCACCCCGCACACGTCGAGCTCGGCCACGGTCGCCGACCCGGACCTGCACACCATGGCGTCGGCCGCTGCGTAGGCCAGGTCCATGCGGTCCAGGTACGGCACGGCCTTGGCCAGGTGCGCGGCGCCGAGGGCGGCCAGCCGGTCGTTGAGCACGTCGGCGCCCTCTGTCCCTGCCTTGATCACCAGGCGCACGTCCCGCCGGTCACGCCAGCGCCCGGCCAGCTCGACGGCCGCCGCGTTCAGCCGGACGGCTCCCGCGCTCCCGCCGTTGACGATGACCAGCCGGGTGCCCTCGGCCACGCCGTACGTCTGCCTGGCCTCGGCCCGGGAGCCGCCCAGCAGGCCGGGCATGAGCGGCATGCCCACCACGCGCCCGGCCAGCCCGTCGGACGGCATGGCCAGCGCGACGTGGGAGGTGAGCGCGGCGGAGAAGCGGTTGGCCCGGCCGGGCACCGCGTTCGACTCGTGTACCAGCGCCGGGACGCCGGCGAGCCGGGCCCCGGCGATCAGCGGCGCGCTGGAGTAGCCGCCCATGCCGACCACGACCCCGGCGCCCACGCGTCGGATCAGGGCGCGGCACTGCAGCGAGGCACGGGCCAGCGCCAGGGGGAATCGCAGCGCCTGGCTGCGGATCATAGGAACCATGTCCACGGTGTGCAGCGGGTATCCGGTGATCAGGCGGCCTTCAAGGCCCCGGGTCGTGCCGACGAAGTCGATGCGCGCGCCAGGCCTGGCGCGCAGGATCGCGGCGGCCAGCGCGAGTCCCGGGTAGATGTGTCCGCCGGTGCCGCCGGCGCCGATGAGGATCGACGGTCGCGTGTGGGCGCTCGTGCTTTGCAGATCTTCCTGAAGCAGCATGCGGCCACTGTGCTGGGCTGCGATAAGAGAAAACTAAGAAGGTAATCTCGGCCGAATGCGGGTTCTTGTGGTCGATGATGACGCCGGGGTGGCCGAGGCGGTTTCCACGGCGTTGGAGCTCGACGGCTACCAGGTCGCCGTGGCCCGTGACGGGCGCGAGGGTCTCGCCATGACCGTCGACTGGCAGCCGGACGCGATGATCGTCGACGTGCTGATGCCGGTGCTCGACGGGCTGGCCCTCTGCCGCCACCTACGGGTCGAGGGCGACCGGGTGCCGATTCTCATGCTGACCGCCCGCGACGCGGTCGTCGACCGGATCGACGGGCTCGACGCGGGGGCCGACGACTACCTGGTCAAGCCGTTCGACGTCGACGAGCTGCTGGCCAGGCTGCGCGCGCTGCTGCGGCGCGCCTACCCGGCGACGCCTGACGTGCTGGCCTTCAGCGATCTCACGCTCGACACCCGCACCCGGCAGGGCAGGCGCGCCGGGCGGATCATCGACTTCACCAGGACCGAGTTCGCGTTGCTCGAACTGCTGATGGCCAACGCCGGCCAGGTGCTCACCCGCGAGCTGATCGTGGACAGGGTCTGGGGCTACGACCTCGACCCCTCGACCAACTCGCTGGAGGTCTACGTCGGTTACCTGCGACGCAAGCTGGGCGAGCCCAGGCTGGTGCACACCGTGCGCGGACTCGGATACGTGTTGCGCGATGCTTAGCCACCCGCCCATCAGGGCCCGCCTGGCGGCGACAGCCGCGCTCGCCGTGGCTGTCGTGGTCATCGCAGTCACCGCCGCCGCCTACCTGATCGTCGGCAGGGAGCTCAACCGCGAGCTGGACCTCAGCCTGGTGCGCAGCTCCACGCGGGTACAACTGCAGATCAAGGCGGGCAACCGGCCCCAGCCGACCGAGTGCGCCCACTTGTCGTCGCCGGGGTGCGTGCAGCTCCTTGAGCCGTCGGGCGAGGTGGTCGACCCGGTGGAGGGGACGCCTGCCGTACCTTCGCAGGCTCGCCAGGTGGCGCGCGGCGAGAAAGGGCCGCTGTTCGTGAACGGCACCCTCGGCGGCGAGCCGATCCGCAGCTACGTCGCGCCCCTGCAGGGTGGCGGCGCGGTGATGGTGTCCGTGCGCTCGGACACCGCCGACCGCGGGATGAAGCGGATCGGCACCGCGCTGCTGGTGCTGGGCGGTGGCGGGGTGTTGCTGGCGGCGTTCGCCGGCTACGTGGTGGCCCGTACCGGGTTGCGGCCCATCTCCAGGCTGACCTCGGTCGCCGAGACGATCGCCGCCACCGGAGACCCTTCGCATCGCATCGAGGTGCGCGGCAAGGACGAGGTGGCCAGGTTGTCGGCCAGCTTCAACACCATGCTCGCGGAGCTGGACCGCTCGGTCACCGCGCAGCGGCAGCTCGTCGCCGATGCCTCGCACGAGCTGCGCACCCCGCTGACCGCGCTGCGCGCCAACGCCGGACTTCTCGACCGCGACCTGTCCGCTGAGCAGCGCGCCCGCATCGGCGGCGCGCTGCGCAGGCAGTCGATTGAGCTGTCGGCGCTGGTCAACGACCTCATCGAGCTGGCGCGCGGAGAGGAGAGGCCGACCGACCTGGAGGAGCTGCGGCTGGAGGCGCTGGTGGCCGACTGCGTGGCCAGGGCGCGGCGCAACTGGCCCGCTGTCTCCTTCGCCCTCGACCTCGAGGAGATGTCGCTGGTCGGCGTGCGCGCGAGACTGGCACGCGCGGTGAACAACCTCCTCGACAACGCGGCCAAGTTCGGTGACGACAGGGTGGAGGTGCGGCTGCGTGCACGCGAGTTGTCGGTGCGTGACTACGGGCCGGGCATCGCGCCCGAGGACCTGCCGCGCATCTTCGACAGGTTCTATCGCTCGCGCGCAGCCAGAGGGCTGCCTGGCTCCGGGCTGGGGCTCGCGATCGTGCAGCAGGTCGCGCAGACTCATGGTGCTCAGGTCACCGCTGAGAACGCGCCAGGCGGCGGCACGGTGATCCGCCTCAGCTGGCCTCCAGCGTAGGCGCGAGCGGGGCAAGCTGTGCATCTGCCATCTGGCCAGGGCGTCAGCCCTCCGACTTGGGTGCGCCGTTCGCTCGTGATGTGCCGATCGGCGACAGTGAGCTGCAGGCCCTGCTCGCGCGCGGCGTCCGCCCGCTGCCGGGCGACGACGCCGGGGCACAGGAACTCCAGGGCGTCGCCGAGCTCCCCCGGCATGACCCCACAGCGGTAACCGGTTGACCTCTTGCGGTGGCCGTCTTAAAGGTCCTAACTCGCCAGGTTGGTGTGTTTTCGTCCGTTATGCGCTTGGTGAGGTTGTCGATCGAGGCGATGTGGATCATAGCTTCGGAGCTGGCGGGAAGGGTTTCGTAATCGCGGGTCAGGCGTCGTCGTAACATAAGTCAGCCGAGACTGCGTTCCACTACCCAGCGCCTTTTGACGATGTGGAAGCCGCGGACGTCGGGGTTTCTGTGGACGACTTCGACGTCGATTCCGAGGCGGGCTCCGTGCTCAACTGTGGCGTTCTTGAATCCGGTGTCGACCCAGGCTTTGGTGATGGTCGGGTGGGTTTTCTTGACGTCGTTGAGCAGTTGTATTCCTACGGCGTTTTCGGAGAGGCTTGCGGCGGTGACGGTGACGGCGAGGAGGAGGCCGAGCGGGTCGGTGACGATGCCCCGCTTCCGGCCTACGATCTTCTTGGCGGCGTCCGTTCCCTGGCTGTTCAGGGGCACGTTAGTGGAGGTCTTGACGCTCTGGGTGTCGATCACGGAGGCGGTCGGCTCGGGTGTGCGTCCGGCTTTGACGCGGGCCAGTCCGGTCAGGTCGTAGTTGAGCTGGGCGAGTATTCCTTCGTCGCGCCAGGCCGCGTAGTAGGCGTAGACGGTTTGGTGGTTGGGGAAGTCGTGGGGGAGGTATTTCCAGGGGATTCCTGTGCGGTTGATGTACAGGATGGCGTTGAAGATATCGCGCAGGTCGACGGTCGCTGGTTGGCCGGTGGGTCGTCGGTCGAGTCTGGCTTTCCGCCAAGTGGTTAAGGTGGGTTCGATGAGGGCCCATCGGGCATCGGATATGTCGCTGGGGTATGGTTTCTGCTGGCTCACGGGACAGCTCTTTACACGAAGAGCGCTGCCGTCTGCGGCATCTGACGGTTCGGGCGTTTCTGTACCATCGCCAAACCAGACGGAATCTGGGTTGCAGAAGCGGATTAAACGGTCGCCAGGATCGGCGTCACGAAGCGGGCGGGAGTGCACCGCCGCGCAAATACCCCCGAATGCCACGGGAAGCAATAGCGACCTAACCATGCGAACCCTACCTAAACGCCCACTGAGTGGGGGTTTAGGCATGGCTCGTTGGCATGTGCCCGCTTTGTGGCCGCAAGCTTTTGGGCTCTTCGTCCCAGCGGTATGGATTTGCTCATTCCTCATCGTCGATGAGGGCGTCTGTTTGATTATTAAATGACGCTCGAATTCCGTCTGGTCTAGAAATGTAATAGAAGCTCCGGCCGGTCGAGGACCACTATCGATCACATGTATCGGGTAGAAGTTCCGCCATGAGCGAGCGGAAGCCGTATCCCAGTGACATATCCGACGCCCGCTGGACCTTAATCGAACCCACCTTAACCGCCTGGCGGCAGGCCAGACTCGACCGCCGGCCCACCGGTCAACCGGCCTCGGTCGAACTACGGGACGTCTTCAACGCGATCCTGTATGTCAACCGCACGGGAATCGCCTGGAAATATCTGCCGCACGACTTCCCGTCGTACAACACCGTCTACGCCTACTACGCGGCTTGGCGCGATGAGGGAATCTTCGCACAGCTCAATTACGAGCTGACCGGCCTGGCCCGCGTCAAGGAGGGCCGTACGGCCGAACCGACCGCGTGCGTGATGGACACCCAGAGCGTGAAGACCTCCACCAACGTGCCCCTCACCAGCCAAGGAACCGACGCCGCAAAGAAGATCGTCGGTCGCAAGCGCGGCATCGTCACCGACACGCTCGGCATCATCCTCGCTGTGGCCGTCGCCGCCGCAGGCCTGTCTGACAACGTGATCGGCAAAGGGCTACTCGACCAAACCAAAAGCGCTTACCCGACGATATCCAAAACCTGGGTGGACACCGGCTTCAAGAACGCCTTAATCGAACACGGCGCCACATTGAGCATTGACGTCGAAGTCGTCTCTAGAAAAGCCGAAACCCGTGGATTCCATGTCGTCAAACGCCGATGGGTCGTCGAACGCAGCTTGGGCCGGCTCATGCTGTATCGCCGTTTAACTCGCGATTATGAGACCCTACCCGCCAGCTCTCAAGCCATGATCCACATCGCGTCGATCAATAACCTGGCCAGGCGCATAACGGACGAAAGCACCCCAACCTGGCGAGGTACTTACTAGAACATAAGCCGCAATCTACTCAAATCAAACGCCCACTGAGAGGGCGGTTCGCGAGTTGACGCCCGTCTTGTCGATGGGGTTGGGTGAGGCTGGCTGGTCACAGACCCGCTGACGGGTTATGGGCAGGGCTGGATGAACAATCCGGGCTCGGTTTCCAGGAGGATGCCGCGGCTGCCCGGGTGCTTTTCACGTCCTATGGGCTCACTGTCGCAGCCGTCGGCGAGATCGCAACCCCCTGCCGTGCCTGCCCTGGACTGTGCGACGGTGAACGCCGGGGCGAATCCCTGATGTAGTAGGTCACATGGGAGCTCTTCCGCGAAAGATCAAACCGGTCATCGCCTTGTTGCTGTCGCCGGTGCCGATCGGAGCCTTACTTGCGCTGGTCGTCCTTCTCACCTCAGCGCAAACCTCGCTCACCCTGCCCGAGTACGAAGACGCTTCGAAGATCTCCGCGGCGATGTGGCGCTCCGCGGCACGACAGCTCAGCGCGGCCGTCCGCGACCAGCTTCTCTCGCTAGGGCTATTCACCGCGCTGGGCGCAGCCGCATTCAGCGTGATCGCGTGGCAGGTCCGGCGCGGCACGCGCAAGCCCACGCTCATGTTCGCGGAACCGCCGGGCTGACCGCCGTCTACGTGCCCATGCTCTGGCAGGTCTTCCTCACGAAAGAAGCCGACTTCTTCTTCGTGCCCGGCAACGAAGGGCTGGAGGTCTTCATCGACGTCACCTACCCCGGCTGGTACGAGCCTGTGCGCGCCGTACTCCTGGTGCTCGGGTCCTTCGCACAGATCCTTGGCCTCATCCTGCTGACCGGTAAGCACGGGGTGGCGTGGTCGGCCGGGCATCAGAAAAAACAACACATCGACCCGGTAAGCCCACCCCTATGGGCGCACCCGCCCCGCCAGGCGGCCTTGCTCATGTTGCTCACCCCCGCCTTCCTCCTGCTCTACGCCGGAGTGAACTGGGGTGGCTGCTGCTCCGCCAGATTGGACCCGTTCCCCCAGCCCTTCCTCCTAGATATGCAGGCCCACCTCGAATATCTCGTGGTCCCTGCCGTCCCCGTCGTGGTGGCCGGGCTCATCCTGCATCTTTCCCGCGCACGTGCGCAGGTGTGGATCGGCTTGGTGGTCGGGTCTGTCGGACTGCCGTACACGTTGTCCTTGTTCGAGTCCGCCACGCACCACAGCGACACCAGCGTGTTCCACAGCGGGGTGGCCGAACAGCTCGAAGGAACGGCCTGGTGGGACCAACACGCGATCATGACGGCGGGCATCGCCATCCTTCTCCTGCATCTCGCAAGCGTGGCCCTCCTCTTCCGCATTGACCCTCCCGTATCGGCTGCGCTTGACGAGCCTTGACCCTCGTCACGTTGCCTTCCACGGCGCCGGATGGGAGCGGCTGGACCAGGTCAGTGATCAGTTCTGGTGAGTTCTGGGCGTGTACATACGCGTGACGCTCTCCCGTAAGACTCCGCCATCAAGATCGTTAGTGCTGTGACCAGCCGTACAAGGAGCACTGACATATGGCGTTTCGCCGCACCAGCCTCACCACCAGGGCCACCGTTGCCACGGCCGCCCTGGGCCTGGCACTGACCTCTCAAGGCACGGCCCTAGCCTCCGTCAACCCCTACACCCCCACCAGCGTCTGCGGGTCTGGCTACCGGGTGATCGATTCGTCCCCGCTGCAGCCCACGAGGGTTGGCGTGAGCACCACGGGTGGCCAGTTGTACCTCCTCTACAACGCTTCCAACGGCTACAACTGCGTGGTCACGATCAAGTCCGTCGCCGTAGGCACGCCCACCCAAACCACCGCTGACCTGCAGATCTTCGAAGGCAACCGGGTCGCCGAGGCCTATCGAGACCGAAAGAACTACAAGTACTACGCGGGGCCGGTTAAGGCCCGCGCCGCCGGCAGATGCGTCGCTGCCTACGGCGACACCGACGCGGGAAACAACACCTTCACCAACAACATCCCCAAGGGCCACTGCGGCTGACCCGGCCCTTGGGGTAGAGGCCCGCGCGGCGGTCGACGGAGCCCTCAGCGGCCGGGAGATCGCCGCACAACGCCGCTGGCCGGCCCGCACGCAGAACGCCCGCACCATCACCGCCGACCTGTCCGCCCCCCGCCCGGCCGTCGAGCGCGGCAGCGGCGACCCGGACGCCGAGCGACCCGCAGCGGCGGCGCGAGCTCGTCCCAGGTGATGCCGGCGTCGCGGCAGGTCGCCTCGGGGATGCGGGCTAGACTGGCAGGGTCGAGACGCCATTCCAGATGGTTACGTTCGATGACGATCGCGCCCGGGATCTCACCGTCGGCCGCCCGATGGAAGGGCGGGCGGGTGTCCACCAGCCGAGCGCCGCGGGCGACCGCGACGGCGGCTTCGGCGGGAGACAACCGGCGCAACTCGGCGCGCGCAGCGGCAAGCAGGCTGTCGACGGCCAGGGGCCCGATGTTCTCCTTCGGCTCACTCATCGAAGAACTCCGCCAGCACCGGTCGACGGGTGTTACTTCTCGGCCGTGCCGGGTTTCCCGCTGATGGACTCCTGATAGATGTCCGCGTAGGTGCGCGAGTCCGTGATCAGGTCGTCGCAGAAGGCAGCGACATCCTTGCCGATGAGTTCCAGCACTCCCCTGTTGGCTACGACGCCCTCCTCGAAGAAATCGATGACCCCTGAGAGCAGGGGCCCGTCAAGCAAGTCGATCGGTCCAACCTTGAAGATGTACCTCTGAATCTCCTTGTAGACGATCTGATAGTCCGGCGGGAGCGCCTTGACCCGCGCCATGTGCGCCCGCCACTGCTTCTTGCCCTCGATGATGTCTTGGATGCCCACGTCAGCCTCCTAGCCGGCCCAATTTCTTTGCGACGTTCCTGTTCAGCTGCTCGCGCCACCGGTCGCGATAGCTCCGAGCCCCTTCTCCGCCGGCCAGCGCCGCGCAGAAGCCCTCGATGTCGTCACCCAGCACCTCGTGAATGCTCTGCCCATCGGACGCTGTCTCTTCGAGCAGCCCCAGAGCATTGTCGAGAATCGGCATCAGGTTTCGACCTGTGAAGTCCGAGTAGGGAGAAAGATGACCCTTGATCTCTTCCCACGCCGCCCGGTAGTCGGCCGGCAATGCCTCGGCCCGGGCTTCGAACGCCTTCCATTCCCTGGTGAGATCGCTGCCTGTCATGGTCTCCCAGAAGTTCATCTCCCGCCCTCCTTGAGCTTGTCGATCCGTGATGTGATGTACTCCCATTTCGCCCAGAACGTCGCGAGTTCTTCGCGCCCCGCGTCGTTGAGCGCATAGAACTTGCGCGGTGGCCCCAGCCCGGACGGTCGTTTCGCCACCTGGACGAGCCCGTTCTTCTCCAGCCGCAGCAGGATGGTGTAAACCGTCCCCTCGACGACGTCGGCGAAGCCGAGTTCGTTCAGCCGACGCGTGATGGCGTACCCGTAGGTCTCCTCGCTGCCGATGATTTCAAGCACGCAGCCCTCAAGCGTGCCCTTCAGCATCTCCGTCAGGTCGTCCATCGTGGGTCCTCTTCGGTCTCCTGGTACTTTGTAGTACCGAGTACCACTACACGGTACCACAGAGTAGTGAACCAATGCCTAGTGTTCCGCACCTTTAATGCGGCGCAGAAGTAATTCCAGAGATGTGAGGATCTCTTCGGCTGTCTTGGTCCAGACGAACGGCCTGGGATCGGCGTTCCAGGTGTCTACCCACGCCAGAATGTCCTTCTCCAGCGCGGTGACGCTCGTATGGACGCCTCGCCGGATAAGTTTGTCGGTGATCAGCCCGAACCAGCGTTCCACCTGATTCAGCCAGGAGGCGCTGGTCGGCGTGAAGTGCATGTGGAAACGAGGATGGCTGCTCAGCCACGCCTGGACGGCCGGGGTCTTGTGAGTGCCGTAGTTGTCACACACGATGTGCACATGCAGGTGGGAAGGCACCTCGCGGTCGATCTTCTTGAGGAACTTCAGCCATTCCACCGACCGATGCCGCCGGTGCATCGAGGCGATCACCTTCCCGTCGGCGATGTCGAACGCCGCGAACAGGCTGCTGGTGCCGTAACGCACATAGTCATGGGTGCGCCGCTCAGGCATGCCAGGCATCATCGGCAGCACCGGCTGCGACCGATCCAGGGCTTGGACCTGGGACTTCTCATCCGCACACAGCACCACGGCATGCTCGGGCGGATTCAGATACAACCCGACGACATCATGGACCTTCTCGATGAACAGCGGATCCTTCGACAGCTTGAACGTCTCGGCCCGATGTGGCTTGAGCCGGAACGCCTTCCAGATACGCCCCACCGTCGAAGGCGACAGCCCCGACCGCTTGGCCATCGAGGCGCGTGACCAGTGCGTCGCGCCGGCCGGCGTCGACTCCAAGGTATCGACCACGACCTGCTCGACCTGGTCATCGGTGATCGTCGAGGGACGGCCCGGCCGCGGCTCATCGATCAGCCCGTCCAGCCGCAACTCGGTGAAGCGCCGCCGCCACTTGGCCACCATGTGCGCGCCCACCCCCAACCGGGCGGCCACTTCAGCGTTACTCGCACCCTCCGCGCAGGCCAGCACGATCTTCGACCGCAGCGCCAACGCCTGGGCGCTGCTGGCCCGCCGCGCCCAGCGCGTCAACGCGGCACGCTCGTCATCATCGAGTGTCAATTCGGCCTTGGGCCGGCCCGACCTCGCCTCATCGGCGAGCCCCGCCAGCCGCGAGTCCGCGAACCGACTCCGCCACTTGCGCACCGTATCCGGCGTCGCACCCATCGCGGCAGCCACCCCCGCATTGCTGCTGCCCGGCTCCGCACAGGCCAGCACCAACCGCGCCCGCCAGGCCAGCTTCGAGGAGCCCACCGCCAACTGCGTGAGCTGATCACGCTCGCGATCGGACAGGATGATCTGAACCGCCTGAGGACCAGAACGCGCCATCACAACACTGTAGCGACTTATGACGCGCATTAAAGGCGAGGACTAGTGGTCGCGCCCGTTAGTTCGTCGGGGGTGCGTGGCGGTCGTGATGGTTGAGCCGGGTCAGTAGCTGGTTGAGGTGTGTGCGGCTGAAGGTCCAGTCGAAAGGTTTGGCGGTCGCGTTGGAGCGGTCCTGAAAGGACAAGAGCCGGTCGGCTACCTCGTCGACGTCGAAGAAGTAGGCCGTCCGAGTATGGGATCTCAGCTCGGGGACGCAGATGGGCGGGCCGTTCACCGGTCATACCGACGCTGTCTGCATGGCTGCTGTAGTGGAGTTCGACGGGCAGTCGGTGGCCGTGACCGGCAGCTACGACGAAACGATCCGCATGTGGAACCTGAACACAGGCGAAGAGATCGATGCATCCCGCGCTGGCAAGCGGCACTGGACGGGCGCAGTCGGCGCCACCACCCTCAACGGCCGACCAGTCGCCCTGACCGTCACCCAAGACGGCACCCTCAGGGTACTCGACCTCACCACCGACCGGTCGACCACTACCTCCCCCGCCGATCGGCACGGCGAATCCGTGCAAAACCTCGCCGTCACCACCATTGGCGATCGGCCGGCCGCGATCATAGCTAGCGGCAACAGCTCAGACCCCGTGAAGATATGGGACCTGGCCACGGGCAACGCCCTCGGCGGACTTCCCACCAGAGCCACCGGAGCGGTTGCCGCCGCCACAGTGAACGGTCAACCCATCGCTGTGACCACCAGCTACCAGACGGTACGCGTGTGGGAGCTCACCACCCGCAGGCAAATCGGACCCGACTTGCACTTCCCCAAACCCGTAACAGAGGTGGCAATCAGCGTAGACGGACACGTCATCGTCTGTTTTGACCGCGACATCGCCGTGTTCACCAACACCCCGGCGCCGCGCGAACATTGAGGTGACCTCAGCGAAACAGTTCGGGCGATTGGGATTTCTTGGACGCCGTCCGTGGCGTTCCGGGCCTTTCGGGAGGAGTCGCTGAAGGCCGGAAACACACGTGGAGCCCCCGGTAGAAGAGGTCTCACCACAAGAATCTCAGTCGACCGGAAGGCTCCACGTGATTGCTCATCGTGCCACGCTCGACGTCTCACGCGCATTCGTTCGGTACGTCGCGCGGCTCCTGAACGAAGAACGCCGACTGCGTGGAACCCCGCAAGGTAGCCGAGCCTTGAGCCCGTTTCGGCAAGCAGTCATGGTGCTGCGCTGGTTCCGCGGCGAGCACGACGTTCCCAAGCTCGGCCGCGACCATCGCATCTCCCGGGCCACCGCCTACCGCTACGTCCACGAAGGCATCAGAGTTCTCGCAGCTCAAACCCCTGATCTACACGAAGCCCTCGACCGCGCCCAAGCCGAGAGACTCGCGTATGTGATCCTGGACGGCACCCTGATCCCCATCGACCGGTGCGCCGAGCAGACCAGATCGCCATGTAGGTCAGTCACGGCGCTGACCGCCGCGCCAGCGCCTTCCAGCACCCCGAGAACGCCGCCCGCGAGGTCGCGGCCATACTTTGACTGGACAGCGCCCGCGTTGTCGGTGACGGCGGCGACGTCGTTGGCCAGGCCGGAGTAGGCGAAGTGCTGCGTGGCGCCGGCCTTGGCGCGGCTGGTGAGGCGACCGAGGGCGTCGCAGGTATAGGCAAGTTCGCCGTCATTGACGAGTTGGTCGAAGGCGTTGAACGTCAACTGGCGGATTGCGCCGTCCTTCGTCTCGGTGGCCAGGGTGCCGCGGGCAGTGTAGGTGTAGTCGACGCCGGCGCCTGAGGTGAGGCGATTGCGCTCGTCGTAGGTGTGGGTCTGAGTGCCCGCCTGGCCGCTGGTGGGGGTGATAAAGGTCATCCGGCCGATCGGCCCGTGTTGATTACCGGTCCCAAGGCTGCCCACGGCCTCGTTGCCGACACCGTCTCCAACGAGGCCGCCAAGGTCAGAGGCCCTACAACGATCAGCGGCTCAAGATAATGACCATTTCTGCGAGCCACACGAGCTACATCCGGGTCCGCGCGTACGCTTGCAGTGCGTCGCGGACGAACGTCGCCCCCGCGGCGTCGTCGTACATGCCGGCGAAGCGGGGGTCGTCGACGTACATGTCCCCCAGACCTTTCACCATCTCGATCGAGCGCTCCCGGTCGCCCTCGGCCGTGGGGGTACCCGGGATCTGGCTCAGCCACTGGACGTGCCGGGCAGCCAGTGACTGAGCGTGTTCCGATGTCGGAGAAACCCCGGCCTTCGCTGCGGCGACCCATGCGGCGACGAGGTCTTCGGTGGCCTGCTTCCAGGCCCGCTGCTGGTCAAGGGTCTTGCCGTGCCACCAGTCGTTGCTCACTTGGAACGCGCGCTCGCCCCAGCGTGAGATCACCTCGTCCTTGTAGCGGTCGTTGAACCCCGCCAACATAACGTCCATCCGCGGTTCCGCCCCCGCCTGCAGGGCCTCGAGCGTGTGACGCACAGACCGGATCTGCCGTTCGATGCGGTCCCGTTCCTCTTCCAGTGCGGCGATGTGGGCGCGGAGCCCGTCGCACGTGTCCACCTCGTCGGCCAGGACCTCGGCGATGGCCGGCAAGCCCATGCCGAGCTGGCGCATGAGCAGGATCCGCTGTAGCCGCGCGACCGCGGTGGGGTTGTAGTAGCGGTACCCGTTCTCGCCGACCCGGGACGGGGCCAAGAGTCCGAAGCGGTCGTAGTGACGCAGGGTGCGGCTGGTGATGCCGGCCCTCGTCGCGAGTTCCTGGATCGTCCACTCCATCGTTCCAGTGTTACCCGCGGCGGAGCGTGGTTGCGATGATCTCCGAGCTTTCGGCGTGCAGGGCCTGCGCCGCCGTCTGCCCGGTCGCCGCCAGGTAGGCGTCGACCAGCCGGTTGCCCGCGGCGTACCCGGCGCCCATCGGCAGTCCCACCGGGGTGAGGCCGAAGCGCTCGGCGCTGGGGTCGCCGTGCACCCAGGCAGTGAAGTTCTGCATGCCTGTCACGTCGAGCCCGGTGAGTACCTTGCCGAAGATCTCGTCGTCGTGCAGGTGCGGCACGCCGATGCGGGTGGGGCCGAGCTCGTCGCCGTAGAGCTGTCGGGCGAAGGCGTCGGCCAGGCCCTCGGAGACGATGTGATCGCCGACCGTGACGGTCATCGGGTCCCACACGACCCCGCCCGGGCCGAACCGCAGGTTGTGGTTGAGTTCGTGCACGGCGGTGGCCTCCAGCCGCTCCACGTTCTCGGGGAAGGGCCAGAGCGTGATCACGATGTGGCCCGAGATGCCGCCGAACCCGGTCACTCCTCGGCAGGGGCCCATGAAGTGCTCGTCACCCGGATCGCCGAGGACGAACAGCACGGTGATGTCCGGGGCCTCCAGCCCCGGCGTCGCCTCCAGCAGTACGGTGAGAGCCTCGTCGAGGGCGCGTTGCATCCGCTCCCAGGCTCCGGCCGCCG
The DNA here is from genome assembly GCF_040648355.1 of Nonomuraea sp. NPDC049152. Classification (NCBI taxonomy): domain Bacteria; kingdom Bacillati; phylum Actinomycetota; class Actinomycetes; order Streptosporangiales; family Streptosporangiaceae; genus Nonomuraea; species Nonomuraea sp. NPDC049152. Next base: position 25,840 of record NZ_JBEZDO010000058.1, read on the forward strand.
CCAGGGTTTCGAGCGCGTCGAGGCAACGCTCCTCGTCGCGGTCGATGGGGAACCCGGACGCTTCGAGGTGCATGGCCACCAGGTCGACCTCGCCGGGGTAGTAGCGGTACATGCCCCTGGTGGGCTCCAGCATCGAACGCAGCAGGTCAACGCGGTCCGCGACCGGGGCCAGCAGGATCCGCCTCATGGCGGAGTAGGTGTCAAGAACAGTGATCGACATGGCCCCGATGCTAGAAGTTGACGCAGCGTCAAGGTCAAACCAGCGGCGCTCTTCGTCGAAGTACGGCCGGCATGCCGTCACCCAGTCCCGTCATGACCGGCGGTTCGCCGCTGCGATGGACTCACGCAACTTGGTCAGCCGCTGTTCCAGTGTGCGCAGCTCCTCGGTCTTGCAGTCCGCGGTGAACAGCATCCACCGCTGCACCCCCGCCGTCGCCAACTGCGAAATGCGCTCGGTGAAACCGTCCCGGTCGGGGGAATCATCCCGGCCGAGCTGGTGGACCTGCTCTACCGGGCCGACAGCAGACGTCGCCTGCGGATTCTACGGAGCGTGTACGAGTGCGGGGTGTTCCAGCCCCTGAGGGAGAAGCTGCGGTATAAGGAGCCCGTCGTGCGATCGCGGGCAGCCAGGTCACGTCGGTCCTCCACGCGCCGACCGAGATCAGCGCCATCGGGAGCCTGTCGACGACGGCCAGTGCGAGGAAGGAGAAGAGGCCTTCCCCACCATGACAACACCTGAGTTGGCGACAGGGACCACCGCCGCCGGAAAACCGTTTGAGCCTTCCTTCCGCGTTCCCGTAGGTTGCCTGCGGCCCCGTCGCAGTGAGGACAGAGGACAAACCGCGTGACCCCGCCTGCTCTTTAGACCTGACACTTTCTTCCGCTCACCTTCAAGTCGACCCTCCGGTCGGCTCTGCCGGGCTGCCCGTGCGCGCCCGGTCATACAGCGTTTGAGGCCGCGCGCAATCGGCCTCGTGTCAGGTCTAGAGAGATCATGTCTTCACAACCTCATACTGCGCTGCCCTGGGTCGTTCGTCGGACCAGGCTGCCTCTGCTGTCGTTGCGGTGCGTGGACTGCCGGTCGGAGTCGGCCACCACCGACGAGGGCAGGTTCCGTGTCAACGCCAACGGCAAGCTGCTGGACGTGTGGCTGCTGGTCCGCTGCGTGTCCTGCGATCGGACGAGCAAGCTCACCGTGCACGAGCGAGCGCCGGTCAGATCCTTCGATCCAGCCGAGCTCGACGGCTACCACGCCAACGATCCGGAGCTGGTGGCGTCCAGGCTGTTGGATCCGCTGCTCGCCCGGCGCAACCGCTTCACCCTGGACTGGAATGGAGCCTGGCGGCTGGACACCCCGTCGGCATGGCTCGACGAGGCGTGGCCGATCCAGGTGGAGGTCGTCTTCAAGGACCCGGCGCCGGTGCGCCCAGAGCGGCTCATCGCGCAAGGGCTCGGCCTCAGCAGGAACGAGGTGCTGCGCCGGATCAAGTGCGACATTCCGCTGCGCCGTCCGACGAGCGCCGGATTCACCTTTACCGTGATGGCCGGGGACTAGCGGGCATGTAGCCGCGGCGCGCGATCCCATCAAGCATCCGTGCGAAATACGCCTCGTCCAGCGGCGGCTCCGGCGGCATGGAGTCGCCCCCGGCGGCCACGGTGTGCGCGGAGCGGGCCAGCGCAGGCAGATAGCGGGGCTCGGGGACGATCATGTAGGCCATGCCCTCCCAGCAGGTCAGGGTGAAGCTGTATGCGGGCTTGCCCTCATGTTGCAGCAAGTCCTGCTTCCAGACCGCTGATGCGACACCGCAGCAGACCTGATCGCCACCGGAACCTCGGCCTTCATCACCGGCTCCACGATGGCACCGCAGACGGCAAGCCATGTACGTGATAATGGTCTGTTATCACGTACATGGGGCCCGAACGATCACGGCCGACCAGCGGATCCGTCCTCAGGGGCGATGTGTTACTCGGGCACGTTATCCGGTGCATCGCACCCGCCGCGGGCACCGGTGACCGCGGCCGCCGGACGTTAGATCACCGCGATCGGCTCCGACTGCGTCGACCAGGGCGCCAACGACGGGCCGCCGACCGGGTGGGAGAACGAACTCGCCGAGCTGACAGACCGCCTGACCAGTCTGGCAGGCCCATCAGCGCCCAACTCCGTGACCACCAGGCCGCCGCGGCCGGCTGGCGCCACGCCGCCCGCGTAGGGTCCCCGTAGCAATCGCGGAAAATCCAACGACGCGCTCGCCGCGGCCGGGGTGAGCCAGGTGTTCTCCGAGAAGATCTCCACCAGGGCCACCATCCGGCCCGAGCTTGAGTCGGCCATCACGCTCGCCCGCCCTGTCGGGGGTGGAACGCGAGTACATCCGGGACCGCACCCTGGAAGGCCACGAGTCCGCCGGCACACCGCGTAACGCAGGTCTCCGGGAGTGGTGACGCCCAGGAGACGCTGCACACCCGAGCACCCACACTGAGGTATCGCCACCTCATGCGCCTGGCGGAGCGCCCGGCGAACCCGGCGTCTTCGCCCGCTCGCTGATGTCACGGGGTGACCAGCCACATCGTGAGCTGCTCGCCGGGCCCGGCGGCGACCAC